>NZ_JBFAWG010000048.1:0-59911 GCF_040680215.1 Streptomyces sp. NPDC052107 | reverse complement strand
CCTGGAAGCAAGGCCACCGCCCCGAGCGCACCCGCACCACCCACTTATCCCGCCTCCTCACCCACCCCTCGAAATGAGAGATCAGCAACGGGGTCTTGGAGTGAAGCAAGTGCAGCGGGAGTTTATAGCGGTTTGAACGACATACGGCCCGACTTGGGGCAGTTGGACATCGAGCTGGTGCTGCCAGCGACTGCCGACCCGAGTACTGGGCCGCCGCCACCAAGGCGGTAGCCGTGGGACAGCAGCAAGGCACCTGAGCCCTCCGCGCGACGACTGATGAGACCCGAGCGGGCCTGTTCGTCCTCATCCGCGGGTTCGCATTCCGTCGGCGTCTGCAGCCGTCCCCTACACCTGCACCACGGGCTGAGCTGCTTGGCGGCGTTCGCGTGTCCGCAGCGACACCGAGATCAGTCAGTGCTCGATGTGGTAGCGGCTTTGGGCGACCACGGCCTGGCGGAGTTTGGTAGTGAAGTCGGGGGTTCGAGCGATGCGGTCGACGCCGCCGGCTTTGCTATGACGCAGGGCGCTTTTGAAGTTCTGTTCAAGGGTGCCGGTCATGCGGGCCATCAGGTCGTCGTTGAGGTGGTCGAGGTCGATGCCAAGGAGGTCCCGCAGACTGGGCTGGCGGAGGCGTGTGAGGGTGTAGGCGGAGATGGCAGCCAGCGGATAGAGCCAGTTCTCGAGTGTCTCGCCCAGCAGCGGCCGGTCTTCGGCGTACTGGGTGAGGAAGGTGCGCAGGCGGGTGTGGACGTCGAGGCAGAGGCGGTAGATGTCCAGGTCGTGGCGCGGGGAGAAGATCTGGGCGTAGTGCTGATCGTCGAGGAGTAGCGCGTCGGAGTGCCGCAGCGCGGTGTGCGGCTCGCGCAGGGCGAAGGCGGTGAACTCTTTTGCCAGGCGGGCCATGCTGACGACTCGGTCGAGTGGGAAGCCGAGGTTACGGTAGTAGCTGGCGCGGCGTTCGTAGTAGTAGCCGCC
This sequence comes from Streptomyces sp. NPDC052107, assembly GCF_040680215.1. NCBI lineage: Bacteria > Bacillati > Actinomycetota > Actinomycetes > Kitasatosporales > Streptomycetaceae > Streptomyces > Streptomyces sp. NPDC052107. The sequence goes on along the minus strand of NZ_JBFAWG010000048.1, from coordinate 58,936 downwards.
GGCCTGGGTGAGGCTCTCCTCGATGTCCTTTTGGATGGATTCGGTAGCGCGTAGGGCGCCGGCGGGCAGCTGGGTTTGGCTGTTGGTGGCCCGGATGATCCGGTCACGCGCTGTACCGGACTCTGGTGCTACCACGATCTTGACCAGGAGGGAGCGGTCGCGGTGCTGGCCGCCGTCCTGGAAGTAGTTGTAGATCTCGTGACTGGTCTGCAGCCCGTTGACGATCTGCGGCTCCCTGATGACGATCCTCTTGCCGGCGATCTGGGCGGCGTCTGCGACGACCGTGACGCCGTTGTTGAACCACCAGAAGTCCTCACCCGTGCCGGACTTGAGGGTCTCCCCGATGGCGTTGTTCACCGCAGTGGAACCTGCATAGTCGCGTACGTTCGACTCGAACAGCTCCAGCCGTAGCGCCTCGTTGTCGGAGGTAATGAAGCGGTAGTACTCATCCAGGCGTGCCAGGCACACGTACCCCTCACCGAGCGACGTGCTCATCGGCGTCTCGTTGAACACCAGCTGTGCGACTGCTTTGGCACCGCGGGCGGTGCGCTCACGTAGGTCCGCAGCGTTGAGATACTCCACCTCGGCTGCGGCGTCGGAGGTGATCTTTGCGAGTTCCCGGCGCAGTCGGTCGCCCTTGGACTTCACGTTGGGGTGCGGGGTCTCGGCGGCTTTGCTGGCGTAGATCACCTTGATACGTACGTGCGGGAATGAGGACGCCAGCTCCTCGAGGATGTGCAGGAAGCGCCGGGTGCGGTCCAGGAGTTTGGCGTTGGTGTGGTCAACCAGCTCCTCCTCGTCCCGGCTCATGTCCAGCAGCGTCGGCAGGTGGAAGTGCAGCTTCTCGATCACGGTTTCCTGGTAGCCCGAAGTGTTCTTCGCTTGCAGGATCACCAGCTCGATCTTGCCAGCACGTGAGGGCAGGAACTGATGCGCATCGGCAGTGATGTAGCGCTCGTCCACGAAGGTCCAGATGCCGTCGATGCCGCAATCGTGCGCTCCGTCCACGATGCCGTCCATGATCTCGTCGTTGTCGAGATCCCAGTCCTGCAGGGCCTTGTCGGCAGCGAAGAACGTGAAGAAGTCGTCCCTGCCCTTCTCCGGCGCTAGCTTGCGGTGCTGGTCTTCCAGAATCCGGTCGAGCAACCGCTGGTCGTTGTTCTGCACCGACGTCACGCAAACACCCCCACCAAGGCGACAGAACCCAGGACAGGAAATGGTGTCAGGCCCATGCATTGGTGAAAACCCCACGTACTGCACCGAGTTCCTGTCAGCGCCTGACGGACGTTCCAACTGCCCCCTGGAGGCGGATGGACGCGTGTGCGGTGCCCCATCTGTGCACTCCGCCGCTCCGTCCCGCGGTTGCCTGGCTATAGGCGGGAGCGCGTAGGCCCGAGGCCATCGCTGCTCGCAACGGTCGCCAGGACCGGGCGTCCCGTTCGTCGGGCGGGACAACGGGCGGGTGCGCAGCTGATGGGAAGCAACTGACGGAAAACGCCCAGCTGTTGCTCTGTGTCCCTCTAGTATGACTGTCTGCGCTGACGGCTCAGCAGTCTCACCCGCATGTCACACCCCTGTCCGGTGCCGGAACAGGGAGATACGGAGCAGCTCAACTGTGCACCTCAACCGCTTCTCCGCGTGCGGCTTCCGTTCTCTGACGCATGTCAAGGACATCCCGCTCGGCAGCCCGACGATTCTCGCCGGTCGGAATGACGGCGGGAAGAGTGCTGTCCTTGCGGCGCTGGCCTTCCTGCTGGGCGAGCATCGTCTGACGGATGAGGACCGCACCTACGAGCAGGGCGAGGACCTCAAAGGGCAGCGCTGCGCGGAAACTTGGATAGAGGGCGACTTCACCTTGGACGCGGCGGAGCAGGCTGCCAGCGAGTTGCCTTCCGAGCTGCGCATCCGTCGCCGCTCCCGCGCCGGTGAGGCTGCTTGCTGGGAGTACTACGGTTTGGTGCCAACCGACAGTCGTCTTCACGGGCTGGGACGGTTGCTGAGGAAGGATCTGGCGGACTTGGTCCGTGAGTTCGGTCTGACTCCGTCGGGCGCCCTGAAAGACGATTTGCTGGCCGCGCTTACCGCACACGCCAAGACCTTGCCGCAGACCGAGCAGTGGCAGCCGTTGCCGAAGCAGCTTGAGGAGCGCCTGCCGCGGCTGTTGGCCTTCGGAGGCCGGGACGAAAGCCCCGACGATGCTGTCCGCACCGCCCTGAACAGCTGCTATGAGACCTACCTTCAGGATGAGACGCTGCAGGGGCGTGTGCGGGAGATCGAAGCGGAGATCACACAGCGCCTAGAGAAGGAAGCCGACTCCCTGTGCCAGCACATCCGCCAGCACTGCACCGAGTTCGTCGGAGTGGAGGTCAAGCCGGAAGTCTCCTTCAAGGGCGGCTTCAAGCGTGCTCCGCTGGAGGTCTCCAAGGCTGACGGCGAGCCGGTCGATCTCACACGCTCCGGCCAGGGCAGCACCCGCCGCATCGCGCTTGCGGTGTGGGAATGGACCAGCAACCTCCTGGAGAACAACGAACTCGCAGCGGCAGCGGAGCAGGACGAACAGGAACCGACCCAGACCATCGTCGTCTACGACGAGCCCGACACCCACCTGGACTACCGCCACCAGCGTACGGTGATGGACATCATCCGCAAGCAGTGCGCCCTGCCACACGTCAACGTCATGGTCGCCACGCACTCGATGAACCTCATCGACGGCGTCGACATCGCCGACGTCGTCCACCTCAAGCTCGGTCCTAACGGCCGCACCCTCGTCGAACGCCTCCAAGACGACACCCACGACGGCATCGACTTCCACCTCGGACAGATCGCGGCCGCTGTCGGACTGCGCAACTCCGTCCTGCTGCACGAACGCTGCTTCCTGGCCGTCGAAGGACCCACCGAGCAGCAAAGCGTGCCGCTGCTCTTCCGGCTCTCCCAGGGGCTGTCCCTGCAAGCGGCCGGCATCGCCCTGTGGGCATGCGACAACAACGAAGGCGCCCTTCACCTGGCCGGATACCTCGTCAAGCACGACCGCACCGTCATGCTCATGGTCGACGCAGACAGCCGCACCAACAAGCACTTCAAGAACGAAAAACTCATCAAAGCCGGCCTCGACCTGACCACGCAGGTCGCCTACGTTGGCGAAAGCGAGGGTTATAACGAACTGGAAGAGCTCTTCACCGACGCGCAGTGGGCCGCGGCCGCCAATGCCCACTGGCCCCGTCAGGAGCAGTTGTGGGACGCCGACGACTTCGCCGCCCACCGCGGCAGCAAATTCAGCGACCGCATCCTCTACATGATCAAAGAACAGGCAACGGAGAAGAGCCCCAACGGCAAGGCCGACATGCTCTACGGCCTGGTATCGATGCTCACCACCGCCGAGGAAGTCCCCACCCAACTACGCGACATCTTCACCGAGGTGCAGGCCCTCGCCTGCTGACATCCTTGTCTTGTGCACGCCGCTGCAGCATGCGTTCCTTACGCTGCTCGACCGTCGGTGCCGCCCAGGCATGCCAGCCGACCTCGGCATTCCATTGCCGCGCATGACCACGCGCTTCGATCCCGCACCACCGGCACCCGCCGGGCGCCACGATGCGTACAGTGCTGGCAGAACGTGGTGATGACATCACATCCTCCTTCCCCCCACTGCTTATCTTGCCTCCTACCACTGACAATCACCCTGCAAGCAGAACCGTGCCCGCAGGGAGGCGAGCACCGCAGGACAGCTCCTCCTCACCGGCCCCCGCCACCCCTGATAAGAGACTGTTTATCGGGAAAACCGCACGTAGCCACAACCTCAGCAGTTACGGTCTGTGCTCATGCGGTTTCTGCACACTTCGGACTGGCACCTGGGCCGCCGGTTCCACGGAGAAGACCTTCTGCCCGCTCAGCGCGCCTTCCTCGACCACCTGGTCGGCACAGCCCGCACCGAGGACGCCGACGCCATCCTCATAGCCGGCGACATCTACGACCGGGCCATCCCCAGTCTGGACGCTGTGCGCCTATTCAACCGCGCCCTGCACCAGCTCGCCGACCTCGACGTGCCGATCATCATGATCAGCGGAAACCACGACTCGGCCCACCGGCTCGGTGTCGGATCCGGCCTCTTCGCCCGCGCCGGGATCCATCTGCGCACCGACCCGGCCACCTGCGATACCCCGGTCCTCCTCAACGACGCCGACGGCCCCGTCGCCGTGTACGGCATCCCCTACCTCGAGCCGTCGATGGTCCGCACCCAGCTGGAGGCGGAGGCCACCTCCCACCACGCGGTGCTCACCGCCGCCCTGGACAAGATTCACGCTGACCTCGCCAACAACCAGCCGGCCGGGACCCGGTCGGTGGTCATCGCCCACGCCTTCGTCACCCCCAGCACCGGACACAGCGAGGAACAGCAGGTAGAGGAGTCCGACAGCGAACGCGACCTCAGCGTCGGCGGTGTCGCCCACGTCGGCTCCGATGTCTTCGACGGCATCGACTACGTCGCCCTCGGCCACCTCCACGGCCCCCAGAAGGTCACCGACCGAGTCCACTACAGCGGCTCCCCGCTGGCCTACTCCTTCTCCGAGGCCACCCACACCAAGTCCTTCACCCTGGTGGACCTCACCTCCTCCGGCACGGCCCCCACCCTGAGGCGTCTGCCCTGCCCGACCCCCCACCGCCTGAAACGCATCGAAGGCCTCCTCGCAGACCTCCTCACCCACCCCGCTCACGAACCGCTGAAGGACGCCTGGCTCGAGGTCACACTCACCGACCCGGCCCTGCCCTTCGAGGCCATGGCCCGGCTGCGCCGTCGCTTCCCCCACACGCTCAGCCTCAAGCACCAGCGGGCCTTCATCCCCGCCCAGGCCACCGACACCCCCACCTACACCGAACGCCTCCGCGGCCGCAGCGAACTCGACATCGCCAACGACTTCATCACCGACATGCGCGGCACCGCCCCTACCCCCGACGAACACGCCCTGCTCCAAAAGGCTGTCGACGCCGCCCGCCTGAACGAACTGCAGAAGGAAACCGTCTGATGCGCCTGCACCACCTCACCCTGCAGGCATTCGGCCCCTTCGCCGGCACCCACACCGTCGACTTCGACGCACTGTCCGCCGACGGTCTGTTCCTGCTGCACGGCGACACCGGCGCCGGCAAAAGCACCCTGTTCACCGCCATCTGCTTCGCCCTGTACGGCGAACCCCCGGTCGACCGCGACCTGATGCTGCGCAGCCACCACGCCCCGGCCAGCCTGCTGACTCAGGTCACCTTGGACGTCACCATCGCCGGCCACCGGCTGCTCATCGACCGCGTCCCCCAGCAAAAGCGCCCCAAGAAGAACGGCACGGGCGACACCGACCAGAAAGCAGAAACCCGGCTCAGCCGGTGGACAACCGACTCCCTCGGCCAGGGCCACTGGGAACCCTCCAGCAAATCCCACCAGGAAGCCGGCAAGGAGATCAAAGACCTCCTCGGCATGAGCCGGACCCAGTTCTGCCAAGTGGTCCTCCTGCCCCAGAACGAGTTCACCAAGTTCCTCTACGCCGATGCGGGCAAGCGCCGCGAGCTCCTCGGCAAGCTCTTCCACACCGACCGATACGCCTTCATCGAACGCTGGCTGAACGACCACAGCCGCACCACCCAGAAGAACCGCGACGCCGCCCGCGACGAAGTGCTGCACCTGGCGGCCCGCACCCACCAAGCCGCCGGCCCGGACCTGAAATCCCAGTACGACGCCCCCACCCCCGATACCGCGCACGCCCTGACCGGCCCCGCCCTGACCTGGGCCAAGGACCTCATCCAGGCCAGCCAGGCCGACGCCCTCGCAGCCCAGGCCCACGCCGAGACGGCAAAGAAGAACCAGCTCACCCACCAGGAGAGGGAAGCCACCGCCCGCGAACTGCACAGGCGGCAAACCACCTACGCCACCGCCCGTGAACAACTGGACCAGCTGGACGAGCAGACCCCCCACCAAGAAGCCCTCGGCCGGCGCCGGGAACAGGCCCGCCGCGCCCAGCAGCTGGCACCGCTGCTGCACGCCGTCAGCACCGCCCGCGCCGACCACACCCGCGCCCAGGACAGCGAAAGCGCCTCCCGCACCCGGCTGCTCCCCGAGCACGCCACGCTTCAAGCCGCCGACCTCGCCACGGCCGGGCAACGCATGCGCGACGACATCGCCGTGCTAAAAACCCTGCTTCCTGAGGAAGCCACCCTCCACCAACTCACAGCCGACCTGAAGCGCATCGACGCCGAGCGGCAGGACTTCACCGTCCAGCAGCGCACCGCCCGCGACTGGCTCGAGCAGGAGACCACCCAGCGCGCCACCCTGGAGACCCGCCGGGAGGCCGCCCGCGAGGCCGAGGAACAAAGCCGCCGCCACCAGGCCCAGCTGGAGATCCTCAACGGCCGCGTGGCGGCCGCCGAACGCCGCGACGCCCACCTGGCGCAGATCACCACCACCGAGCAGCGCCTGGCCGCCGCGCGAAAAGAAACCGAACAGGCCGCCGAGGCCCACATCGGCATCCGACGCCGACGCACCGAGGGCATGGCCGCCGAACTCGCCGCGAGCCTCACCGACGGCGCACCGTGCCCGGTCTGTGGCTCATGCTCCCACCCGGCTCCCGCCCAGGCTCCCGACGGGCATCCCACCCGCGAGGACGAACAAGCCGCCGAGGAGACCCACCAGCGCGCCCAGGAACAGTGCGACGCGATCGCGGTCGAGCTGCAGCAGCTTCGCGAGAACGCCGCCGGTGCCACCGGCGAAGCCGGCGACACCCCTCTGGCCAGCCTCAAGACCGAACACGAGACACTCGCCGCTCAGCTGGCCAACTCTCTCAAGCGTGCCGCCGACCGCAGGACCGTTGAGGAGGAACTTCTCGCGCTGGACCGCGAACACATCACCATGACCGAGCAGGACAGTGTCGCCACCGCCGGCCTGTCCGCCCGCAACGCCAGCTACGACACTCTGTCCCAGCGGCAAGGAGAGCTCACCGAAAAGCTCCACGCCGCCCGCGGTACCGCCCCCACCCTCGCGGCCCGCATCGACGACCTCACCCGCATCGCCGACCACCTCGAGCAGGCAGCCGAGGCATCCCGCGCCGCGGCCACCGCCACCCAAGCCCTGCACACCAGCACCAGCGAGGCCACCGACGCCGCCACATCCCAGGGCTTCGACACACTCGCCGCCGCTGAACAGGCCTTGCTCAGCGAGCAGGACCTGGGCGACCTCGAGGAAGAGATCAACCAGTGGCGCGAGGCCCGCGCCTCCCACCAAGCTGTCCTCGACGACCCCCTCCTGCAAGAGGCAGCCGCACAGCCCGCCGCCGACGTCGAAGCTGCGGCAGCCCTGCGCGCCGCCGCAGACGACCAGCACGCACAAGCGGTCACCACCGCCAGCACCGCCCGGGCCCGCACCACCCAGCTCACCGACCTGACCACCACCCTGGCCGACGTCGTCGAGCGCCTGGAGGCTCTGGAGCAGGCCCACACCACCGCCCGCCACCTCGCCGACCTGGCCACCGGCAACGCATCCGGCACCCGGGTCCGCATGCAACTGGAGGCCTACGTCCTGGCCGCCCGCCTCGAACAAGTCGTCACCGCTGCCAACACCCGCCTGAGCCTGATGTCCGAAGGCCGCTACACCCTCCGCCACTCCGACCACCAAGCCGCCCACGGCGCCCGCTCCGGCCTCGGCCTGGAAATCACCGACTCCTGGACTGGCCGCCCCCGCAAGACCGACACCCTCTCCGGCGGCGAATCCTTCTTCGCCTCCCTGTCCCTCGCCCTCGGCCTAGCCGACGTCGTCACCCACGAAGCCGGCGGCAACCCCCTGGACACCCTCTTCATCGACGAAGGTTTCGGCACCCTCGACGACGACACCCTCCACAACGTCCTCGACGTCCTGGACTCCCTCCGCGCCCACGACCGCACCGTCGGCGTCATCAGCCACGTCCCCGAACTACGCCGCCGCATCACCCAGCGCCTGCACGTCCGAAAAGGCCCCACCGGCTCCACCCTCGCCCACCTGACCGAAGCAGCCGAATAACCTGCACTCCAGGAGAGCGGAGCTCCCGCCCCGCCCTCCTGGAGCACCCAGCCGACCCCCACGGAGCGCTACACCTCCATGGCCCCCGACATCGAGCTACGGCCCCACCAAAAGGAAGCCGTCGCTGCCACCGTCGCCACGCTCCGCGACCACGCCCGCGCGAGCGTGATCGCAGCCTGCGGCACGGGCAAAACCCTGATCGCCGCCCGCAGCACCGCCCGTATCGCCCCCAGCGGGCGGGTCCTGGTGCTCCTGCCGACGCTGGACCTGCTGTCGCAGACGATCCGCTCCTGGCGTGCCGCCGGACGCAAAGGCGCCTCCATCGCGGTGTGCTCGGCTCGCCAGGCCCTCGACCACGAGCCGCTCGGCGCCGATACCCCCCTCACTACCGACCCCGCCGAGCTCACCGCCCTCACCTGCACGCCCCGCCCCGTCGCGGTCACCGCATACGCCACCTACGCCTCCCTGCCCGCCGTGGTCGCCGCCCACCGCGACCACCACCTGCCCCCCTGGGATTTGGTGGTCGTCGACGAGGCACACCGCACCGCTGGCCGTCTCGGCAAGGCCTGGGCCGCCGTCCACCACGACGACCAGATCCCGGCCGCCCGCCGCCTCTACCTGACCGCCACCCCCCGCATCTGGGACCCCGACGACGCCCAGGACGACGCCGCGGAAGCGGTGGCCTCCATGGACGACGAGAGCCTGTTCGGCCCTATCGCCTACAGGCTGACCCTCTCCGACGCCATCGACCTCGGCCTGCTCGCCGATTACCAGATCCTCGTCCCCGTCGTGACCGACGAAGACCTGCGCGACTGGCTCGCCACCGGCCCCGGCGCCGGCGTCGACGGACTGCGCCTGGCCGGTCGCCAGGTCGCCGCCCTGCGCGCCATCCACGACCACCGATTGCGCCGCATCCTCACCTTCCACCACCGCGTCGCCGACGCCCGCGCCTTCGCCACCACCCTGCACGAAACCGCCGCCACCCTGCCCGCCTCCTTTCGGCCCGACGGGCTGTGGGCGGACTGGATCAGCGGCCACCACACCCCCCAGGTCCGCCGCCGCCTCCTGCTCGAGTTCGCCTCCCACACCGACCCCCACACCCCGGCCGTCCTGTCCAACGCCCGCGTCCTGGGAGAAGGCATCGACGTGCCCGCCATCGACGCCGTCGTCTTCGCCGACCCCAAGAACAGCCCCGTCGACACCGTCCAAGCCGTCGGCCGCGCCCTGCGCCAGCAACCCGGCGCCGGCAAGAAAGCCACCCTCGTCGTCCCCGTCTACCTCACCCCCGGCGAAGACCCCGACGACCTCCTCGGCGCCGACGCCTACACCCCGCTCTGGCACACCATCCAGGCCCTGCGCGCCCACGACGACCGCCTCGAAGCACGCCTCGCCGACCCCCGCACCCACCGCCCCACCATGCCCGGCGAGGACCCCGACGCCTGGCTGCACTTCGACCGCCCCACCCAGGCCGAAGAAGTCGCCCTCGCCCTCTCCCTGCGGGTCCTGGCCCCCAAGAGCGCCGAATGGCGCCGCGGCCTGAAAGCCGCCCGCCGCTACCACCACACCCACCACCACCTCGACGTCCCCCAGACCTACGAAGACACCACCGGCTACCCCCTGGGCCGCTGGCTCACCTGGCAGCGCCACCTGCACACCAGCGGCGCCCTCGGCGAAGCCCGCGCCCAGGCCCTCGAACGCCTCGGCATCATCTGGGACCCCCGCCAGCAGGCCTTCGAGCGGGGACTGGCCCACGCCGCCGCCTACGCCGCCCACAACGGCCACCTCGCCGTCCCGGTCGACTACCTCCACGACGAGTTCCCCCTCGGCCGCTGGCTGGCCACCCAGCGCACCCGCGCCCACACCCTCACCGCCCAGCGCACCGCCGCCCTCACCGCCCTGGACCCATGGTGGAACCCGCCCTGGCCGATCACCTGGCAGCGGGCCTACCACACGGCCCGCCGGCAGACAGAACAGAACGCGGCCGCCTCACCGGCGGGGGAGTGGCTCACCACCCAAGGGCAGCGCGCCGACGATCTTCACCTCGAGCAGCGCCGTCTCCTGAAGAATCTAGGACTCGACCTGCCGGACACGCCCGCCTCCCGCGCCAAGAATTCTCCGCTGCCGGCACGGCAGCGCGCCTTTGAGCGCGCACTGGCCGCCGCACGTGCCTTCCGTGAACGAGAGGGCCATCTCAATGTTCCCCAGAGGCACATCGAGCAGATCGACGGCGAACAGGTACGGCTGGGACAGTGGCTGAGCAACCTGCGCCGCCGCCGCTCCGGCCTCAGCCCGCAGCGGCGCGCAGCACTGGACGAGCTCGGCCTGTGATCCAAACGTCTGAGGAGCCGTCTTCTGCCTGCCCTCGCGGCATGATCGGTTCGCCGCAGGCGCCGCTTTTGGACGCTGCTTCATGGAATTGGCCGGATCCATCTCCGGCGCCTGGACCAGTGACCGGTCCGCAACCGTGCTCTGAGCGAGTGCGCGCGGATCCAGGCATGGCCCGACTGCCCAGGTGAGGCGCGCCTTCGGCAGCCGCACGCGGGGAGGATCGCCGGCAGGCGCGGCCAGCATCCCAGGCGCCCCGGAACCAAGCACTCAACCACGGTCGCATGTCCCGTCATGTCCTGAACTACTCGCTACACAGGGCGAGTTGAGCGATCGGTTCGTGATCCGTTGTCAGTTCCCGCCGCCAGCATGTCAGTGATTGCGGGGAAGACACGATCACTGGGGGAGGACCACATGCCGTTTGTCCGGCCGTACGTGCGGTCCGACGGGACGCCAGTACGCGGACACTCCCGATGGGCGCCAGGGGCGCGCCGGGAGATGACCATCTTCGCTCTCTTCGGCCTGGCCGTGTTCGGCATCGGCCACGCCTCGACGGCGAACGGAACGGACAGCGCGCCGCGCCAACCGTCGGTGACCTACCCGATCCGCTTCGACCACCACGCCGGCAGCACCTCAAGGGACGTCGAGCCACGCCCCACCGTGTCGTACCCGATCAAGTTCGATGCCCCCGAGCCGAGGAAGCCGACACCTCAGCCAACGGTCTCGTACCCGATCGACTTCTCCACCCTGGGAGCTGAGCGATGACCCGGCGCCCACCGGCCAAGCGCCGGACCACCAGCCGGCGACGCAGCCAGCAGGATACGCAAGCCGCCATCCTGGCCGCCGCGGCAGCAATCGTGATCACGGTGATGGTGGTCAACTGGCTCCTCGCACACTGGTGGCTGCTGCTTATCGCGGCCGTCCTCGCGGTCCTGGGCGGAACCTGGTGGTGGCAGCAGCGGACCCAGCACGCGGAGCAGGAACGGGCCCGAGCACAGGCCCTGCGCTATCAACTGACACAGCTGGATGCACTGTCCCACCGCCAGTTCGAGCACGCAGTCCGTGACCTGATGCACCGGGACGGCTGCAGCGATGCCATCCAGGTCGGCGGACGAGGCGACCTCGGAGCGGATGTGAAGGCCACCGACCCGCTCGGGCGGCGCTGGGTGATCCAGTGCAAACACCGCCGCAACGGCGCCCAGGGCACGCCGGTGGGCACCCCGGAACTGCAGGTGCTCAACGGGACAGGACGCCCGGTCCACAAGGGTGATGTCGTGGTGATGGTGACCAACGGAAGGATCACCCAGCCCGGCCGCGTCCTCGCCCGGCAGCAGCGACTGACTCGTCGACCGCCACGTACCGGCGTCGTGGGCCGCGGGCTCGAGGCCGCTGTGGGAACTGCTGCCCGTCCTGCCGCCGCCTTGCAGGCCGTCACAGCTCTCCTGAGCCCTGCTCCTGACCATGCCGGCGCATAAAGGTCGGTCAATCGGCTTCGCGGATGTAGCGGTAGACGGTCGCGATCCCGATGCCGAATGCAGCGCTGAGCTGGGCGTAGGTGTCATCGCACCGCAGATGGGCCAGGACGGGCAAGGCCTGCCGCCTGGCCGCGAGCCGCCACTACCGGGTACCGACCTCCCGTCGCCGGACGACAAGTTGCCCGGCGAGGTACCGCAGGGAGCGACAGGACAGGCCTATGGACGACGGGTAGTCAAGCACGGAAGCTCCTGTGGCACGGGTGATCTTGGTCGAGAGCCCGTCTACCAGGAACTTCATCGTTGTGCTGTCCAACTCCCAATTCATCACTGCCAGGTTGGAAGAGGCTCAGTGATCAATCCAATTGTGACGCGAGCAGTTCCCCGAGCTTGCCGAGGCTCTGACTCCAGCCTTCCTTGTGGAAAGCCCGCCGCCGCTCCGTGGCGAAGTCGCCCTGGTCGAGGACCAGCTCGGACCGTGCGGCGTCGATGTCGTGCAGCGACAGCGTCACCACCGTCTCCTGGTCCTCGGGGTCGGGATCCTCCCAGCGGAAGGTGTACGACAGGCGTACCGGGGGCTCGACCTCGATGAATTCGCCCTCCAGGTAGAACGGGTCGCCTTCTGGGGGCTGCATCGCGATCCGGTAGGTACCACCTGGGCGGAGGTCGCTCTCCACACTCGGGATGGTGAACCCATCCGGGCCCCACCAGCGGGCCATTTCCCGGGGTTCGGTCAGCTCTCGGAACACGACCGGGCACAATCCGTCCAGGGTGAGCTGCAGATGCAGTCTCACCTCGCCGTCCTGCGTCATCACGCACTACCTCCCACTGCAGGTGCCGGAATGACCGCCATGCCCATTCTTACGTCTCCCGACCGTAGATCACGATCTCACCGTGGTTTTCGAAAGTCTCTCGCACGTCGGCGTATTCGGATCCTCGGTGGGCGCAGAGGAAGTGGGGACCGGAACAGGATCCGGCATCATGCAACTCGATATCCGGCCCGCCCGAGACGCAAGCAGTTGATGCGTAAATAGCTGAAACGGCAAATGACTCTGAATTTGCGCATTGTCAGGGGCTTGTTAGGGTAGGCCATATGAGTGAGATGACAACGGAGTTCTACGTAGTAAAGAAGGGCGACAACCTGACCAAGATTGCCGCCATGTACGGTCTGACGCTGGACCAGATTCTGCAGTGGAATCCGGAGATCACCAATCCGGACGTGATTCGGATGGGGCAGCGGGTCCGCGTCTCCGCGCCGGAGTCGTCCGGCGAGTACCAGCCCTTCCCGGGTGCCGCCTTCTTCGCCCTTGGCACGGAAAGCCCGATCATCGAGGCCATGGGCTACCGCCTCATCGCGGAGAATTGCTCGGCCTACAGCGACGGGCCCGACGATAAGTGGAGCCCAAACGACCAAAAGTCCTACGCCAAGTGGCAGCGCAAGCTGGGATTCTCGGGCCCGGACGCAGACGGCACTCCGGGCAAGAAGTCCTGGGACAGGCTCCGCGTACCCCTTCTGACCGAGTGATCAGCCTTCGGCCTCCTCGTCGGCTGCACGGGCCCTTGCTGATCCGGCGCGGGGTGCAGGCCCTGCTGCGGGGACGACGGTGGTGCGGCCGACGGGGGCCGGGGGGTCCAAGGGGCCACGTACCGACTCCAGAACCCTTTGACCCTGCCGGTCGACCCATTTGGTGAAGAGTTCCTGGGAGTATCCGAAGATGACGGCCCAGGCGATGATCTGGGCCGAGGAATCCAGCGCGGTAAGCCCCGGCACGAAGCCGCCCCGCATGAGGAGAAGGCCGAGCACGGCTGTGAGGGCACCCGCGGGGATCTTCAGTGCCGCGAGGGCGACCGGCACCGGGTAGGAAGTCGACGTACCCCTGATTTTTCGCAGCGCTGACGCGGCCGCGACTCCGGCGGCGACCAGGCCGACGATTTCCACTACGAGGTAGTCGCCCCATGACGTGACAGCGGCGAAGTTCTGGTCGAGTTCGGTGGAGTGGGGCGAGCCCTGGCTGCCCGTGGGGCAGACGATCAGATAGGGAACCTTCGAATTCGGAGCACTCTGCCGTGGGGGAGTGAAGCACAACGGAACGGCGTCTGGAAAGAAGGCGGTCAGTACTGCCACCGCTGCCGCCAGGAAGAACAGAAAGGCGGCCACCCCACAGACGATGCGCACGAAACTGCCCGCACGGAGCTTCTCACGCAAGGCCACGCTGTGCGCGACATCCACGGCTTCGAGGACGACGACCAGTTCCGTCTCGTCGATGAGTCGTCGGCGGGCGTACTTCTCCATCACGATTTCTGTGGCAACCCTGCGTGGGTCGTCGCGGGCCAGGTGTTCTCTGACCACGGCAAGGAGTCCCGGAAGATAGGGAGCCACCTCGTCGGGGGACGAGAGGAACGACTTCAACCAGAGCAGGCGTGCGGTGTTCAAGTGAACCTGTGCCGCAGTGACATGAGACCCGAACGGCGCCCGGCGATGCTCGTCGAAGGTCAGGGTCTTCTCCGCGCAGTCGAGCTCCTCGTCGGCCGCGCCCAGAATCGCCTGGCCGTCCGGCCTGCCGGAAGCCTGCACCGCGCGCTTACGCTCGCTGACCAGGGCCCGGAGTTTGCAGACCGTGGCGCGGGCGTCCTCACCGAGTTCCCAAGAGCGCCGCTCGCGGTACCACTCCGGGTATCGCCCCGGTACCTTTCCTCGAATCCACCGGCCAAGTCCCATGGGCCCATGGTCCGTATCCAGCCACGTACCGGCGGTGATTGCCCCGAACGGGGGTGCGTCGCCCTTGGCTGCCGGGAGAGCAGGGCTGATGCATTCTCAGCCTGCAAGATGAACTGATCGCCAGTGGAAGTGCAGGCCGTGGCGGTGGTGCTTGCCGGAGTAGTTGGGCCGGTTTTCCGCCCCGGTGCGGCACTGGGTGGGGATCAAGGTGCCGTCGATGAGCACGGCCTCCCCGCCCCGCCTGGCTATCGTGCGAAGCGCGCGGTCCAGGCGCGGGGGGCGCGGGCGGCGAGCAGGCTGATCATCTCGTCGCGCCAGCGCCGCAGGGTCGACTCGGGCACGCCGCTGCCGCCGGCCAGGTCGAGCAGGCGCTGGTCGTGCCGCAGCATCGCCAGCACGAGCACCGCAATCCGGCCCGGCGGCAACGACCTAAACGGGGAGCCGATCGCCTTCGGGTGGCAACGCAGCAGGTCCGCGAGGTAGACGATGGTGCCCGTGGACACGTTCAGCTTGCACTGGTAGACAAGGGAGACGCGCCCTCGGCGGGCTCGTCGATTTTCGTCACACAATCTCAACGGCGCCCGGGTGCACCATGGTTACGCCTCGGGTCGTCCCTCGCGGCGACGGCCGGGCTGATCACAGGTGCGCGGTGAAGCGGTCGTCGGGCAGTTTGCGCAGCCAGCCCCGCCCGGCAAGCTTGGACAGCGTCCCGCGCAGCGGCTCCAGCTTGCCCCGCACCGCCACCTCCAACTCGAGAACCTCGCCGACCTGCTTGACCGTGACCGCCCGCCCGCATCGCGCACGATGGCGAGGATGTGCTGGTACTCCGGCGGCAGCGCGTCCTGGTCCACGTCGGCCCCACGGTGCGGGACCAGCAGCACCGCACGGGCCGCCACCTGCGTCGTCGGCGGCACAGCCGCCGCCGTTTCCACGGCGAGCTGTTCGGCCATCCGGTGCCAAACCCGTTCGGCGACGTCGAGTTCGCCACGCTCGGCCCGCACCTTCTCCGGCTGCTTGGCCAACTCATCTTCCAGCTCGTCCAGTTCCGCGCGTCGCGCCGCGATCCGTTCCGCGATCTTGGACTCCACCATGGAACCGGATCGTAGGCGGCGACGGGCCGTCGCCACGGAGGAACCAGCAAAACCGTCCCGGCCCGCCCGGTCAGACGATCAAGACCGCAGACTCCCGCCCGCGACCAGCACGAGCACCCCGACCGAGCGTCACGCCAGCCCCTCCGACCAGCACGTTCGAAGATGGCGAAGGCTCATTGAGTGATGTCGGGGCTTCTGCCTGAAATTTGACGGTCGGCTCCGGTAGTTCTGGCTGGGTGAGATACGCGCAAGGCGGAGGGTTGACCAACGCCGGGACAGCCGCGCGGGAGCGAGTCCGGCTTCGGGCCGTGGAACGCTTCGAGCACGGGGAGAAGGGCAAGGACATCGCCGCCGCACTGCGGGTGTCGCAGCGGTCGGTGGAGCGGTGGCGGAAGTCCTGGCGTGAGCGGGGTCAGGCAGGAGTGCTGTCGAAGGGATCGCCGGGTCGCCCGCGGCTGGGGCCGGCCCACATGGAGCGGCTGGAGCGGGAGCTGGAGCGTGGTCCACTTGCGCGGCGCCTTCGTTGAGTGTCAACCGCCGCAGGGCCGTGCTCAGGCTTGGGCCACTGACCTGATCACCTCCCAGGTGTGGCCTGGAGTCTTTTGACGGTCCAAGAATGCAGTCGCTGCCTGTCGGCCGTTGTCGAGCAGCTGATTGCGGGTGTCTGTAGACAGGCCGAAGTCCGTCGATGAGACACCCATCGTGTCAACGTAGATGGTGCGCTGGTCGACGCCTTCGTCGTGGAGGTGGTAGCGGTTCCAGTCGCCCGTACGGGTCTCCACGCAGGCGGTGGCGATCTGCAGCGCGGTGCGTACTGGCCGGTCTGGCGTATCGAGCGTCGGCCTGCTGGAAAGCTTCACGCCCCAGCTGGGCCACCGTGCCGGCAGGCCGTCAGTGCGGTCGAAGGCGGTGATCGGGAAGTTGGACAACAGTCCGCCGTCCACCCAGGTGGCGGTGCCGTTGCCGGTTTCGACCTGCACAGGCTGGAAGTAAAGGGGGATCGACATCGACGCTCGGACAGCGTCTACTACCCGCTGTTCGCGGGGTTGTTTGCCGTACTGCTCATAGTCCCAAGGAAGTCGTACCAGGACGCGGCGGGACAGGTCACTGGCGTGCACCACCAAGGAGTAGCGCTGGTACTCCGCGAGCGAGCTGCCCATGTCGTCCTCTGGGGAAATAGCGAGATCGGCGAAAGTGCGAACTCCCGCCGCCTCCAGTTGTGGACCGAGCCAGTCGGTCAGGTATTGGCCGGAGTGAGCGCCTTCGTGCAGCAGCAACTCGACGCCATCCGTCAAGCACCTGCCCAAGGGGCCGGGGAGCGGGCTGTCAGCGAAGCGGCTGTATTGCAAGTCCTTCATCACGCCGACCAGGTCGTGTAGGTCCTTGCCCGCCTTCTGGTAGGCAGCGACAAGCGCGCCCACAATGGCTCCGGCGCTCGTCCCAGCGATCCGTGGGAACCGATATCCGTGCTCGGCCAAAACGAGCACCGCCCCCAGAAGCCCGATGCCCTTAACACCCCCGCCTTCGAGGACCAGGTCCACGTTAGGTTGCTTGTCAGACATCTCCTCACGCTCCCTTACCCGATCCGGACGGTGCGCACGTAGTTGTCTTTCGATCAAATTCCGCAGTCACACTCACACAGACGTTGACGAGTCGACGACGCCCCTTAGTAGGTCGCCGTCGAACGCTGCGGACGCTCACTCGCATCGGAAGAAGTGATGCTGCCCCACTCGCGCAGTGCGTTTGCTCTTCTGAACTAACAGCTACCGGCGGGCGTCACTCACATTCCAGGCTAGGAACCATTGGCCTCACCTGCATCTTCAAATGTCCGGCGGGAAGGCGGTACTCCGCTCCGAGGTCGGTCGCCGCGGCCACGTATGCCTGGCTCCGTTGAATCGGGCCGTGGTGGTTGAGCTGACCCGAGTTTCGTGGAGTCCGCGATCGTGTGATCAAGCGGTCCGCGGGGCTTCCTCCAGAGTCGTCCAGTACGCCTGCTCGTACTCGTCGGGTGGGACGTAGCCCAGGGCGGAGTGGAGTCGTTCGCCGTTGTACCACGCGACCCACTGGAAGATGGCCCGCTCGACCTCGTCGAAGTCCCGCAACGGGCCCTGGTGGTCGATCAGTTCGGCCTTGAACGTGCCGTTCAGGGCCTCGGCCATCGCGTTATCGTACGAGTCTGCGACCGAGCCGACCGATGCCGCGGCTCCAACCTCCGCCAGTCGTTCCGTGTAGCGAATGGACACGTATTGGGACCCCGCGGTCGGAATGATGGATGAGGTCGGCGTCCTTCTTGATCTTCTGCCGCCACAGGGCCATCTCCAGTGCGTCCAGCGGCAGGTCCGTGCGCATGTGATTCGCAACCTGCCAGCCCACGATCCGACGGGAGTAAGCGTCGAGGACGAACGCGACGTCACGCACACTCAACGCCACACCGGGCCCGCAGGACACGCATCACCACAACCGACCTGACCAAGCCCTACTAGTCCCGGGTCCGCGCGGCCATCGCGTCCCAAAACCGGTCCAGTTCCCGGACGCGCATGCCGACCCACTGCGGTGTCTTCCTGCGCAGGCCCCTGGGCAGATGCCGCTTCCACGGTCCAGGCAGCAGGGCCTGCTGCTGGCGGCAGAACGGCTCGCGGACCTCGCTCCTGGGGAGGCTGCCGCGGGGCGGGTACGGGCAGAGCTGGAACTTGCAGTCGGGCAGACAGGCCGAGCCCGGTGTGGGTGGGGCCGCGGTTCCGGCCGGCATGTCGGGCCGCAGGGGCTCCCGGTTGGTTCGGATGCACGGGGGGAGCTGCATGCCGGGCTGCTCGGCGCGGGTCAGGCGCTCCTCAACGCCTTCTGGGAGCCCGTCGCGTTCGATGAGGTTCAGCATGACCAGCACGTCGGCGACGAGGCGTTGGGCGCGTCCGTCGAGGGTGCTCCAGCCGGCCGCGGGCGGGATCCACAGGTTGTGCTTGCGGTACGCCCCGGGGTTGCCGTTGCGGGAGCCGATGTTGTCAGTGACGCCCTTCTCGTCGACCCAGAGGAAGCGCTCGGGCTGTCCGGTCTCGAGGGCGAGGGCCACCAGGTCGCCCGCTTCGGCGACGAACGGATGCAGCTGCCGCCTGGGCGAGTCGCCGTTCAGGCCGGGTAGGCCGGGCACCCTGTTGACCGTGCCCGCCATCGACAGCCAGCGCTCCACGGTCTGGACGGCGGTCGTCCCGCCGATCGCCCGGGGCGGCTCGCGTGAACCGTCGCGGTCGTCGTAGCGGCTGACACTGTCCGGGAGCTCCCACAGGCACAGCGCCTGGAGGAGACAGAGCTGCGTGTACCAGCACCGGGACTGCTGCAGCACGGTCTCCGCCTGCCGGATCAGGTCGGCGCGGCCACCCGGATACGCGTCCGGATGGCGTTGGCGCCGGTTGGCCGCGTACTTGAAGCCCTGGGCCAGCGCGGCCTCCAGAGCGAGCGGCAGGTCGGGGGCGCCGCGAGTGAATGTCGGGTCGAGGTGGCGCAGCCACTTGTCGAGGCGTTCCCGGGCCTCGCCCCGGTGGGCGTCGTCGACGGAGCCCAGGAGCATGGGCAGCATCCAGGCCCGCATCACGAACTCCCGGAACAATTCGAGCCGTTGTTGCTGGTACTGCCGGTTGAACTTCTCCCGTTCGCGTTGCAGCGTCTCGATCTCGGCCAGCACGGCCTGCGAGGGTCTGGGAGCGGACCTCTCCTTCCTCATCTTGTGGGCCCATGCGTCGCACTGCCGCCTCTTCTCGGCCTTCAGCTTCTTGATCTCGTTGTCGTACTGCCTCAACGGGTCGGTGTGCAGACCGCCTACTATCCGCTCGCGGATCACGGCGAAGGCCGCGTTGCCGCCGGTGCCGAACTCCTGGGCGGCGGCCAGCCGGATGGAGTAGGAGGGCTCCGCCTTGCCGATTTGGAAGAGGCGCCAGTACAGCGGCGAGGTGTCGATCTTCTTGTCGGCCGTCCGCAGCGCCGCGCCGATCTGCTGGAGCAGTCTCAGCTTGGCGTCCTCGAGAGTGCGCCGATCCCCCTTGACGCGGTTCCAGCGGCCTTGCACCGCGGAGACGATGTCGCCCAGCAGTCTCGGGTTGTCTTCCACACTTTCGATCTCCAGGGCGGCCGCGTAGAGATCGAGGACCTTCGGGTCGTCCGGTCGCCGGTTCGCGGCCGCGAGGAGCCGGTGGGCCAGGGTGCGCCCGCCAACGGGTGCCCGCCGCACCCGGTCGTCCTTCCACTTCTTCACCTCGGTTAGGAGGCTGCCGCCCTTGTCCATGAGCTGTGCGGCCCGGCGGCGGGACAGGAACACCAAGGCGATGAGCAACTCACGGCTGGGACCGGGCGGTTGGAGTGCCTGCTCGGTGAGTTCTCCGGCGCCGTTCTCCTTGAGGTGGTCGAGCATGCGGTAGCCGAGGTAGGCCTGGATGATGCTGTGCGGGAAACGGATCTTTCGCTCGAAACCCTCCACCAGCTTGAGCTTGTCCGCGTTGTTCGCGAAGCGGGCGAGCACGGCGTTGCACTGGGCCATGTTCCCGCCCCGCAGGCCCTTGGCCTCCTTCTTGCTGAGCCGGTCGCACAGCGCGTCCCAGATCTGCTCCCGGTGCCACTCGGAGAACGCCTTCGCATTTTTACCGTACTTGTCGAAGCGACGACGGCTGTTGGTCCACAGGTGCTCCATCCGGGCCTGCGTGATCCGCACCGGACCGGGATGGGCGTCACGGTCGAGCAGATCCTCGAAGGACACCTCCAGCTTGTCCTGGAGCAGTCCAATGCAGGCAAGGGCCGAGACCACCTCGATGGTGTCCTTGCGCTCCGGCGGGGACAGTGGGACATCCTCGCGCAGTTGGCCCTCGCCCAGCGCCGTGTCCCACGTCTCCATCAGCCACAGCCGGAGCGTGCCGCGGTCGCGACTGCGCGTGTCCAGGCGATCCTTGTCCTCGCGCGGCCGGTCGCGCTCCAGAAGGCCGTGCTGGTGCAGTTCGCGGGCGATCTGCAGGTAGATCGGCGACTCGGTCACCTCCGCCGTCTCCACGATCCAGTCCACGCGGCGCTCGTCCGTCTCCGGTACGTGTGCTTCGACGAAGCGCAGTGCCTCCTCCTCGCTCAGCGGTTCCAGTTCCACGATCGCGGCGGCGGTGCTCTCCAGCGGACTGTGCGGTCGGGAGGCGATGACCAGCGGCAGCTTCTCCTCGTGGGCGCGCTCGATGGCCCGGCGGATGATGTTGTCGCGGTTCTGCTGGAGTTTGTCGTCGAGAAGTGCCTCTTCCAGGCCGTCGGCGATGACGACCGCCTTGTCGTCGGCGAGCAGTTGCTGCCAGACCCGATCGTTCTTGGAGCGGGCCAGGATGCCCTGGGGCGCCTCGTCGGCGAAGCGCCGCTTGCCCAGGAGTTCGAAGTTGAGGTCGGTCCCGTCGGCCACTTCCCGCAGCCGGACCGGCACAGGCACGGCGCGCTGCCGGGCCAGCAGTTCGGTGAGCCGCACCAGGACGGCGGTCTTCCCGACGCCGACCCCGCCGACGAGCAGATAGGGCCGCCGGGTGTTGCGCTCGCGCAGCCGTTGGGCGATGACCTGGGCGATCTCCTCGCGGCCCACGATCTCGGCGGTCTCCGGCCCGGCCGTGAGTACCAGTCCACCGGGGTCTTTGCGGGCCTTCGTGAGGTAACGCCGCCTGGTCCAGCGGTACCACCAGAACAGGAAGAGCGTGGCGGCGATTGAAGCGGTGAGCACTGGACCGACGAAGCGGAGGAAGGCGTCGAATCCTCCGTTCTTCCGCAGGTCCTCGAAGCCGGTCGACTCGCCCGAGATCAGGATGTACAGGCCCTCCCCGCACCAAGCGAGGACCGCAAGTACGGCGATGCCCCAGATGAGCCTGTTCACGTTGGCGTAGGAGATCCATCTGCGCCACTTCCTGGGGCGGGTGGTCTCGCGGCGGGCCTCCAGACGGATCGTCAGGGTGTGCCAGTAACCGATCAGGAGGCGTCGGACCCGCATCCCCGCCCGTCTTATACCCAGAGTGGCCATGGGCGCGTTGCGCGGACGCTCCTTGCCGGGCGGGTGTCGGACGATCTTCGTCATCGTGCGCTCTCCTTCCGAGAACGACTCTCGGCACGGAGGCCCGCGGGCACCTCCTTCTATGGAAACACCCCTGTCAGGCCCCGCAACTCGGCCGTCCGCAGCCGCGTGACCGTGAAGAACCTAGTGACCTGAGTCAGAGATTCTCTGGCAGTAGGCGGCGACCTAGCCGAGGATCTCGTCGGCGGTCTTCGTCCAGGCGAAGGGCCGGGGGTTGTCGTTCCAGTCGGCGACCCATGCCCTGATGTCGCGTTCAAGGGCCTGGACGGAGCGGTGGACACCGCGGCGGCGTTTCTTGCTGGTCAGTTCGCCGAACCATCGCTCCACCAGGTTCAGCCACGATGAGCCGGTGGGTGTGAAGTGCAGATGGAAGCGGGGCGGTGCCAGCAGCCACTGCTTGATGGCGGGTGTCTTGTGCGTGGCGTAGTTGTCCAGGATCAGATGCACGTCGAGGTCTGCGGGGACCTCCTTGTCGAGCTTGGCCAGGAACTTTCTGAACTCGGCGGCCCGGTGCCTGCGGTGGATCGAGCCGATCACCTTGCCGCTGGCGACTTCCAGGGCTGCGAAGAGGGTGGTGGTGCCGGCGCGGAGGTATCGTGGCTGCGGCGTTCAGGAACGCCAAGCATTATCGGCAGGACCGGCTGCGAACGGTCCAGGGCTTGGATCTGGGACTTCTCGTCCACACACAGCACCAGGGCCTTCTCCGGGGGGTCGAGGTGGAGGCCGACCACATCGCGGGCCTTGTCGATGAACAGCGGGTCTGTGGACAGTTTGAACGTCTCGCAGCGGTGCGGGGCCAGGGCGAAGGCACGCCAGATCCTTGAGATGGCCGACTGGGACATCCCGGTCGCCGCTGCCATTGAACGGGTCGACCAGTGCGTGGCGTTCGCCGGTTTCCCTTCCAACGTCTTGACGATGACCCGTTCCACATCGGCATCCGAGATCTTCCTGGGGACACCCGGCCTGGGCTCGTCGGACAAGCCGTCCAGACCGCGGTCGAGGAAGCCCCTTCGCCAGGTGCGGACCGTGTCCGGAGCGACCTTCAGCCGCCGTGACACCTCCAAAACTCCTGCCCCTGCCGGCCCACCACGCCGGCGACGCCGCTCCCGTTGCGGGCCCCCGGCGAGCGCGAGACCATGGAGGTGAACTCCGGGCTCGTGAACGGAGCCCCAGCAGTACGGCCGTCGTCCGCCGTCCCGAGCGACATGCTCGTTCCCCATTCGCAATACCCCGTGCACCTCGCCCGCCGAGGCGGTTTGGGCGTGCGTGGCCTCACCACTTCCAGAAGGTGTCATGGCCCTCTCGGACGAACAGCTGGCCCAGAGCAAGAACATCACCGTCGAACAGGTACAACAGCTCCGCAGAAGCCGGGGCACGACGAACGAGACACTCGAGACCCTCTCCGAAGGTGCTGTACGCCGGGCTCTGCGCCGCCTCAACTACCCAGATCTGCCCAACGCCCGGCGCGCGTACCGACTGAAGCAGGAGCGCGGCGACGACGGCGCCATCCCCGTGCACGCCCGCGGCAGGGCCATCGACCGGCTCCGTTCCGTTCTCGAGAACAGAGACACCGCGTCCGGTCCCATCACCGCGGGCGTACCGACCGGCCAGGCCCCCGGCACCCGTGCCCGCGGGCCGTCACCAACCGCGGGCATGGCGCTCACCCACTGGGAGTGGCTCGGTCCGGGGAACATCGGAGGCCGCACCCGGGGTATCGTCATCCACCCCGAGCAGCCCGAGAAGATGTGGGCCGCGAGTGTCGGCGGCGGAGTGTGGCACAGCCAGGACGCCGGTAAGCAGTGGGCGCCCGTCGACGACTTCCTGGGCAATCTGGCCTGCTCCAGCCTGGCCATGGACCCCTCGGATCCAAACATGATTTACGCCGGCACCGGCGAGGGCTTCAGCAACTCGGACGCCCTGCGCGGTAACGGCGTCTTCCGCACCACCGACGGTGCCTCCTGGAAGCCGATCACGGCCACGCAGACGGACGACTTCCAGGCCGTCACCCGGATCGCGGTCTCGCCCACCGGGGAGGTGGTCCTCGCGGCGACGGAGACCGGGCTGTTCCGCAGCGCCGACCCGGCCCGGTCGACCTGGACCAAGGTCCTGGACAACCCGCTCGGCATCGTGCTGTTCGACCCGCACGACGGAGACCGGGCGGTGGCCGGCGCCCTGGACGCGGGCGCGGCCTGGGCGAGTCAGGACGGCGGGCGCACCTGGCAGAGGGCCGGCCATGGCGCGGGCCCCTGGTCGGGCCGGATCGAACTCGCCTACGCGGCCAAGGATCCCACCGTCGTCTACGCCTCGGTCCAGATGACCAGCGGCCGCATCTGGCGGTCCACGGACGGCGGGCTGACGTACAAGGTCACGGGAACCCTGGACGCGGACGGCCGTATCGCGGACTACCTGGGCGACCAGGGCTGGTACGGCAACGCGGTGTGGGCCGGCGATCCGGACGACGAGAACCTGGTCGTCGTCGGGGGCATCAACCTCTGGCGCAGCACCGACGGCGGCGAGCACCTGGCCGAGATCAGCACCTGGTTCGATCCGCGGTCCGTGCACGCCGACCACCACGCGATCGTCTCGCACCCGGGCTACGGCAAGCACAACCGGACGGTGTACTTCGGCAACGACGGCGGCGTCTTCATGGCGGCAGACCTGACCAAGGTGGGTGTGGAGCCGCAAACGCCGTTCGTGAAGGGCTGGACGGAGCTGGACAACAACTACGGGGTCACCCAGTTCTACGGCGGAGCCGGGCACACCGGCACCGGGCGCATCATCGGCGGTGCCCAGGACAACGGCACCATCTGCTTCGACCCGGCCCGCGGCACCGAGGACTGGCGGCAGATCTTCGGTGGCGACGGCGGCTGGTGCGCGGCAGACCCAGTCGATCCCAAGGTCTTCTACGGGGAGTACGTCTTCCTGGGCATCCACCGCAACACCGACGGCGGCAGCAGCGATGACACGAACGGCGACCGCTACATCACCGGCCAGTTCTTCAACGACCAGAAGCAGGACTGGGACTGGAAACCCGTGCCGTTCCGGATCCCCGACGCCATGAACCAACAGGCCCTGTTCATCGCGCCGTTCTTGCTCGACCCGAGTGTCCCGGACCGGATGCTCGCCGGCGGCCTCTCGCTCTGGCGGACGGACAACGTGAAGGAGACCAATACGCCTACATCCGGGCCTAGTTGGCGGCAGATCAAGCCGAGCGCAGGCCGGCCGATCAGCGCGATCGCGGTGCCATCCACCGACTCGGACGTCATCTGGGTGGGACACGACGACGGCAAACTCTTCCGTACGGCGAACGGCACCGCGCCGACGCCAGCCTGGGACCGGGTCGGGGCGACCGGGCAGCAGCGGCTGAACCCGCAGCGGTTCTGCACGTGCATCGCGCCGCACCCGACGGACCCGGACACCGCGTACGTCACCTTCGGCGGCTTCGCGCCGGACAACCTGTGGGTGACGCACGACGGCGGCGGCAGCTGGCAGGACCTCTCCGCCCAGCTGCCCGACGTCCCGTTCAGGTCGCTGGCGTTCCACCCGCGTCGGCCAGAATTCGTCTACTGCGGCACGGAGATCGGGCTGTTCGCCAGTGAGGACGCCGGGCAGAACTGGTCGCCGACGAACGAGGGGCCGACCAACTGCTCGGTCGACCAGCTGTTCTGGATGGACGAGACGCTGGTATGCGCCACGCACGGCCGCGGCATGTTCCGGATCGACCTGTCGGGCGTGTGAGGGTGACGGGAAGGAGACGGCGATGACACCGAAAATGCGCACACGGGGACGGCTGGAGGCGATCGCCGCCTGCGTGAGCGGAGTCCTCTTCCTCGTCACGCTGGTCTGGCCCGACTGGATCGAACGGGCCTTCGGCGTCGACCCCGACGCGCACGGGGGGACCGTCGAGTGGGCCGTGGTCGCCCTCGCGCTGTGCGCGACGATCGTGTACTCCCTGCTCGCCCGCGGGGCGTACCGCCGGGCGCGCGCCCTGTCCCCCAAATAGGGCCCGGCCACCCCTTAACGAGTGGTGCGTGATAGCGGGTGGGCATGCTCTCGTGGTGAGGGGCATGGTCGATCGGGCGGTGCTGGCGCATCCGTTGTTCACGGGCATATCGACGGTGCATCTGGCGTCGCTGGTTGAGGAGTTGGCCCGGCCGTGGGCGGCTGCGGCGGAGGGCCGGCGGGTGCCGGTGCGTGGTGGAGCGCGAAGGCGTGCGCCGGGTGCGGGTGCTCGGTACCGGCGGGTGGTCACTCTAATTCAGGCTCTTCTGCCGTATGTGTGGGTGCCTGACCAGCCCTGATACGTGAAACACGCCGTCTTACGCATATGGTTCAAGGTCTCTGAGGCCAAGATCCACATGCAGGAAGACGGCGTGTCTGCGAACAGGATATGGAAAGAGCTCCTGACGGTCGAAGGGGCCGTGGTCGAGCAGGTCGAGATCGACCAGGACGCGGGTGTGCGGGTCGCCCGGGTGCGGCCTGTGATGCGGGAGCGGAACCGGTGCGGGATCTGCCGCCGCCCCGGGCGCGCCTACGACCAGGGGCGCGGGCGGCGTCGCTGGCGGTGTCTGGACGCGGGCACGATGAAGGTGTTCCTGGAGGCCGAGCTGCCCCGGATGCGCTGCCGTGCGCACGGGGTGGTGGCCGCCGCAGTGCCCTGGGCCCGGCACGGGGCCGGCCACACGCGGGTCTTCGACCAGCAGGCCGCCTGGATGGCCGCCGAGTGCTCCAAGTCGGCCGTCGCGCAGTTGATGCGCATCTCCTGGCGCACGGTGGGGGCGATCGTTGAGCGGCTTGTCGCCGACCGGGACGCCGAGGTGGACCGGCTGGCGGGCCTGCGCCGGATCGGCATCGACGAGATCTCCTACCGCAAGGGGCAGCGCTACATGACCGTGGTGGTCGACCATCACACCCGGCGGGTGGTGTGGATGGCCGACGGCCACGGCCGCGCAGTCCTTGAGGCGTTCTTCGACGAGCTCGGCCCGCAGCGCAGCGCGAAGCTGACGAACATCTCCGCCGACGGCGCGCAGTGGATCGCCGACACCGTCGCCGCCCATGCCTCGCAGGCGGTGCGCGCCATGGATCCGTTCCACGTCGTCGCCTGGGGCACCGAGGCGTTGGACGACGAGCGGCGCGCGGCGTGGAACCGGGCCCGCCGCTAGGCCCAGGACGCCGCCACCGCCCGGGCGTTGAAAGACTCCCGCTTCGCGCTGTGGAAGAACCCCGAGGACCTCACACCCCGCCAGCAGGCCAAGCTGGGCTGGATCGCGGCCACCGACCCACGCCTGCACCGTGCCTACCTGCTCAAGGAGGGCCTGCGCACGGTCTTCGCCATCGCCCGCGAGCAGGACACGCGGGCGGCAGTCGACGCCCTGGACCGGTGGCTGTCATGGGCCCAGCGCTGCCGCATCACCACCTTCGTCGACCTCGGCCGCCGCATACGCCGTCACCGCGAGGCGATCGTCAACGCCATCGGGCCTTGTCCCCGAGGGGTGGACACCTGTTCGTGTCGTCATGCGGCGAGTGTCAGGGTAGCTGACTGTTGCTCGTAGGCGATCGGTGCCTGGTGTTCGTTCGCCGAGTGTCGTCGGCGGGTGTTGTAGCGGGTGGTCCAGCGGAAGACGGCCAGGCGGCAGGCGCGGGCCCCGTCGAAGCGGCGGGCGCCGCGGAGCGTCTCGCGTTTGAGGGCCGCGTTGAAGCTCTCGGCGAGCGCGTTGTCCGCGCTCGTGCCGACCGCGCCCATGGACTGCCACACCCCCAACTCAGCGCGGATTTCGGAGAATTGGCGGGAGGTGTACTGCGCTCCGTGATCGCTGTGGAATACGGCTCCGGCTAGGCTGCCGCGGGTCGCGGCGGCTGCCCTGAGCGCGTCGGCAACCAGCGAGGTGCGCATGTGGTCGGCGATCGACCAGCCCACGAGGCGGCGCGAGAAGCAGTCGATCACGGTCGCCAGATACAGGAACTCGCCATCGCCCACCGGCAGGTAGGTGATGTCGGTGTGCCATGAATGCACAAAGAGAGGTGCGAAATGTAGGTAGGACCCTCTTGGAAGCAATGCTGCGTGGAAGATGAAGGAAGGCCCTTCGGAACCGCTCTACGGGGAGAGGTTTCAAACCGCTACATGCCGCGTTGGCTAAGGACCGTCGTGGTGAGCGATGTGGAAAGGGCGCCCGCGAGGCGTCAGGTGGGGATCAGGAAGGCGAGCGCGAGCGAATCGCTGATGACGTGTCGAAAACTTACAGACGGCATCAAAACTGGGGATGTAGATATAGCTCCAGGACGAACCTGGCGGACACCCGTTTACTGGCCAGGTGGTGCCCGGCATGGAGGCGACGCGAGTCTGATCTGCTGCTTTCACGTGGAACGTGGGAAGGCGAGTCGCGGCATCGCCGTCCGAACGGGCGGCGTAAGGGAGCGTCCCGAGACGGCAGAAACCGCGAGGGACTGAGTACCGAGCCCGAGGCTCGCTGGCGGACCGGCCTGTAGTAGTGAAGAAGCTCCTGTAATGGGGGTGGAGCGAAGGGGCCGGGTCATCCGTGGCTGTGTTCGTTCGATCAACCAGAGCGCCTGGGAGGAGTCGCGTGAACGAGCTGAAGCCTCCAGAGAAGCCGTTTGACATCTCGAAGTGGGAAGTCTGGGAGGCATGGGACAAGGTCAAAGCCAATAAAGGGGCACCGGGGGTAGACGGCTGCTCGATCGAAAGTGACTGGCCGCGACCGGAGTGGTGATCTCCCTGTGAAAACCATGCGGTAGCCATCAACCTGCCTCGGATCCACACGACCCGAAGTGGGTGGCACCCTCCTGCTGCGGGGTGCCAGAGCATGCGGGCTGCGTGAGCGCATAGGGAAGGTCCGACATGCTGCGACGAGCCATCAGGCGGGCGTCCGGCTGTATGAGCCGACGCGTGTGCTGCAGGGTCGGGTGAGCACGCGGACTGCCGACTCAACTCCCGGGATGCAGCGTCATTGGGACGGATTCATGCTATATGTGTGGCAATCGTCGGCACTCCTCCCACCCAGCTCGGCCAAACCCCCACCTGCCTGGTTCTGGCACACGACGATCGACGCCTCTACGTGGGTGGGTCGGGCGGCCTGGTCTCCGTGCTCGACACGAAGACCCACCAGGTGGTGAGCACGTTCCCGTCCCTCTCCGTCGCCGACCTGGCTGTCGACCTCAGCGGCGATCACCTCTATGTGGCCGGCGTGACCAGTGACCGTCAGGAGCCACTACTCACCGAGGTGGACGTCCGCACGCAGACGGTGACGCGCAGCGCGTCGCTGGAGTCCTGGCCCAACCGCCTGGTCCTCACCCCCGACGGCCGACGCCTGTATCTCACCCTCCCCGACGTCAAGGCGGTGGCCGTGCTGGACACTGGCCTGTGGAAGGTGATCCGAACCCTCTCCGCAACCGTACTGCCCGCCGCACTCGCCGTCTCATGCGACGGTCGGCAGGTCTACGTCTGCGACGCCTTCTCGGTCCAGGTGATCGACACCGCGACGGACACGTGGAAGGCTCCGATCGCGCTGGACTGCCCAGTCAGCAGCCTGGTGGTGACACCGGACGGCGGCAGTCTCCTCGCCACCTCGCCTGGCCGGGTTCTGGTCGTCGACACAGCGTCCGGTCGGACGGAGGCCACGCTCGGTACCGTGGGCACCGGCAGTGATGTCACGCTCTCCGCCGACGGGACGAGAGCCCATGTCGCGGGCGGTGCCAGCGCATCGGTCACTGTGATCGACACGGCGCGGCGCGAGGTGATCCGTGATCTGAGCGTCCCAGGCAGGCCGGACCGGCTCGTCGTCCTGCGCCATGGACACCGCGGCTACGCCCTGGACGCCGACGCCTCGACGGTGGTGCCGTTCCTGACCCGGACCGTGGTCGTGCCTGCGGGTTCGTCTCCCGAAGCGGTGGCGGCGACTCCGGACGGCAGGTTCGTCTGCACCGCGAACTCCGGTGGTGCCACGGTCTCCGTGATCGACAGCATGGACCGGCACCTCCCGATGGGCCCAGGCGCGTACGACGTGGCCGTCACACCCGACGGCGGGAGAGCCTTCGTCAGCGTGATCGGTCCGCAGTCCTGCCCCGTGGCCGGTACGTTGTCCTGCATCGAGACGGCGAGCGGCCGGGTGATTCGGGAGCAGATGTTGGCCGGCGCCACGGGAGACCTGACCGTGTCCGGTGCAGGCCGGCTGTACGTAACCGGACCGGACACCGTCACCGCGCTCGACATCACCTCGTTCGAGGCCGTCGCCCGCAGGAGGACCCATGGGTTCGGGCTTCGGACGGCCGTCTCGCCCGACGGCACGCGCCTGTACGTCCTGAGCGTCGATCCGGCAACGGCTACGACATCGGTCACGACGCTGGACGCCCGCACGCTCGCGGAGGTGCACCCCCCTGTGGAGTCGGGAAAGGAGCCGGACTTCCCCGACCCGGTCGGGCTGGCGGTCGCTGCCGAAGGCCGCCGCGTGCTGGTGTCGGGTTCACCCGACGTCGTGTCAGTGCTCGACATGACCACCTTCCAACTGGTGGCCACGTTGCCGGTCGAAGGCGGCCCCGGCGACCTGGTCGCGACTGCGGACGGACGACTCGTCTACGTCGTGTGCCGGGACGCCGGCACGGTGAGTATCGTCGACGCGATCGGGCTAACCGCGCTGGGACAACCGTTCCACGTCGGCCCCACGCCCATCGGCGCGGCTCTGGACGAGGGGGCGGGACGCCTCTATGTCGTCTGCGCGGACCCGGGAACGCTCGTCGTGCTGGACAGTCGCACGGGCGCGGAGGTCGAGAGGTTCACCGTGGGCCTCGGTGCGAACGCCGTATCGCTGACGCCGGACGGCCGGTACGCTTACGTAGCCTGGGCCAGGATGCTCATGAACCCCGATGGAAGCGATGCGTCAGACGGCGCCCTGTGGGCGTTCGACACGCACACCACCAGGATCCCTGTGGGCACCCACCCGGGCGGACTGGCGATTTCCCCAACGCGCCAGTGCCTGTACGTGGCGGAGTCGGACGCCGGCACCATCTCGGTGTTCGAACTGGCCAGCCGCACCCCGGTCGGCGGGCCCGTGCGCGTCGGCGGTCGTCCCCGTGGCCTGGTCCTGTCGCACGACGAGAGGCGGCTCTACGCCGCCGACGCCGACGGCGCGGTACGCGTCGTCGACACGACCAGCGCGCCTCCGACTCTACTCGCGACCATCCTGGTGGGTGGTACGCCCGCCAGTCTCGCCATGCCGCGCGACGACTCCCGGGTGTATGTGGCCGACTCCTCGGAGGGCAACCTGACGGTGCCGGTCGCCCTTGCTACCGCCACTTCCGACGTGTGCGTGGCACCCGACGGCGGGCGCGTGTACGTCGCGGACGCCGGGGCCGACGCGGTGCTCGTGGTCGACGCGGCCACGCTGTCCGTGACCGGCCGGATCGAACTCCACGCCACACCTCACATGTTGTCGCTCACCCAGGACGGCCGCCGCCTCCTCGTAACCCTCCCCGCAGCCGGTACCCTGGCCCAGCTCGACACGGCCACATCGGCCCTGCTGGACGACCCGATCCCGGTCGGCAATGTCCCGCACGCGGTGACCGTCGCGGCCGACGGCCGAATCGCCTACGTCACCAACGTGGGCTCCGGTACGCTGGCGCTGGTCGACCTCTGAAAACACACCACCAACCCCGCGCCCGGATCAGGCCGACACGTTCCCGGCATGTCCATGGTGCTTCGTGCCCGACGCAGTGAACACCGTCTGGCCCTGGACCGAGGTGATCACCAGCGCGCTCGCCCCGGCTCGACGCCCTCCCGAACCTCGGCTGACCAGCAGCGTTCCGCACCCACGAGTAGCACCGCCCCGGAGCCGTGGAACCTGTGGATCAACCATTTGCCGTATCGACAGTGTCCTGAAGCCGATGGGAGCCTTGTGCGGCAGGCCGCGAGCTGACGGCGGGTCACGTATGCCTCCCATTGGTTGTGGACCCTCGATGTCACTCGTCGCCGCGAGCCGCTGTCACTGCCGGGACGTCCAGGCCCACGGAGGCGATCGGATGCTCAACCTCACCTATCCCGGCGTGTACACCCACGAGCTGGATTCCGGCGTACGAACGGTCACCGGGGCACCCACCTCGGTGGCGCTGTTCGTGGGGCCGACCCGGACGGGCATCGACAAGCGGCCGGTGACGTGCCTGAGCTTCGCCGACTTCGAAAGGAACTTCGGCGGGCTGCATGCCAAGAGCTCGTTGTCGTACTCCGTGATGCACTTCTTCGCCAACGGCGGAGGCCAGGCGGTGGTCATCCGGCTCCCGGCGGCGAGCGCCCAAGCCGCCGCGTCGACGGTCCTGCAGGACAGCTCCGACACCAAGGCTTCCCTCGAGGTGACCGCGCTGAGCTCGGGCTCCGCAAGCGGCACGCTCTTTGTCGAGATCGACCCCTTCGACATCGGTGCGTACCCGTACTCGACCTCGCCGCCGCACGACAAGAAGCGTTTCAACCTCACGATCGTGGATCCCGTCACGGGCCTGGTCGAGCGTTTCGGGGACCTCACGACCCTGGCGGGCGACGTTCGGACGGTCGACTCGGTTGTCGATGATCAGGCCACCGGTTCCCGGCTGGTCGAGGTGAAACTGTCGACGGACGGCATGGGACACGACGGACCGCAGGCCACCGGATCCATCTACCAGATCGGCAAGGAACCTGCGGCGGGCACCTTCGACAAGGCGTTCGCCGTAGATCTGTCGGTGACCCGGTGGAACCCCGACGACGGCAAGGCCGACGACGGATCGTCGGTCAAGGGGCTGACGGTGACCGTCTTCAAGAAGGACGACCCCAAGCCGGCCAGTCGCCTCGAGTTGGTGACGCGCCTGGTGGCGGCGCTCAACGAGGCGATCCGGGCAGACGCCACTGCCCCGGGCAAGCTCGCCGGCGCTTCCGTCGAGGGGTCCCTCTACGAGGGCGGCGCTTTCCTGCGTCTGACCGTCAGCCGTCCCACCGCAGTGCCCGGGGGTGAGCGCGTCCACGACGCGACGGTCACGATCGAGGCGCCGACGGGAGGCACCGACTCACTCCTGACGGAGTACCAGCTCGTCCAGAAGGTCGCCAACCCGTCGCGCTACCGTCTCGGCCAACCGTACGACCAGGCCCAGGTCTCGAAGAGCAAGGAGGCATCGGACGGTGACGCCGCCGGCCAGCCGGCGTCGGACGACTTCAAGGACGCCGTCACTGCCCTCGACGTGCCGGACCCGTTCTTCAACCTCCTGTGCCTGCCCGACCTCGTCCGGCCGAGTACCACCGATCCCAAGGCGCTGCACCACACCAACGCCTTCACGGTGTACGCCGAGGCGGCCCGGGTGTGCGCCGACAAGTTTGCCTTCCTCATCGTCGACCCTCCGCCCGACGTCGTCGACATCGGGACGGCGGCCGCGTGGAAGTCCACCAAGCTCGGGCTTCGGTCGCCCCACGCTGGCGCCTGGTTCCCGAACATCAGGGTCGACGACCCGCTACAGCCGGGCACGATCATGTCGCATCCGCCGTCGGGGGCGGTGGCAGGCGTCATCGCTAGGACCGACAACCGGGTGGGAGTCTGGCAGGCGCCAGCGGGCACCGATGCCTTCCTGACTGGCGTCTACGGTCCCTCCGTCGAAGTGTCCGA
This sequence comes from Streptomyces sp. NPDC052107, assembly GCF_040680215.1. NCBI lineage: Bacteria > Bacillati > Actinomycetota > Actinomycetes > Kitasatosporales > Streptomycetaceae > Streptomyces > Streptomyces sp. NPDC052107. Next base: position 25,606 of record NZ_JBFAWG010000048.1, on the reverse strand, counting down.
CGCCGAACAGGGCCTGGTGAACCCGTTGGGGGTCAACGTGATCCGGCGCTTCCCCCTCTACCAGACCGTCGCGTTCGGCTCGCGCACGGTGGACGGCGCCGACGCGCTGGCTAGCCAGTGGAAGTACATCCCCGTGCGCCGGACGGCCAGCTACATCCTGCGTTCGCTGTCGGAGTCACTGCGCTGGGCGGTGCACCAGCGTAACGGCGAGGAGCTGTGGTCCCAGCTGCGGGTCAACTGCACGGCCTTCATGCAGGGGCTGTTCCGCCAGGGCGCGTTCAAGGGGCTCTCGGCGCGGGACGCCTACTTCGTTGCCTGTGACGCGTCGACCACCACCCCGACGGACATCGACCTGGGGATCGTCAACATCGTGATCGGGTTCGCGCCGCTCAAACCGGCCGAGTTCGTGGTGATCAGCCTCAAGCAGATCGTGCAGCCGGCCGTCTGAGACAGGAGCACATCGTGGGACAGTTCTCGGTCAACGCCCAGCGGCTCGATCCGTACAAGAATTTCAAGTTCCGCGTGAAGTGGGACGGCCGTTACGTGGCCGGCGTCTCGAAGGTCTCCCTGCTGAAGCGGACCACCGAGGTCGTCAAGCATCGTTCCGGCGGGGATCCCTCGACGTCCTACAAGGCTCCCGGTCGCACCGAGTACGACGCGATCACGCTCGAACGCGGAGTCACCCACGACCAGGAGTTCGAGGCGTGGGCGAACAAGACGTGGAACTTCGGCTCCGCGCTGGGCGCGGAGGTGTCCCTCGCCGACTTCCGCAAGGACATCATCATCGAACTGCTCAACGAGGCCGGTCAGGTCGTGCTCAGTTACGCCGTCTACCGGTGCTGGGTGTCGGAGTACCAGGCGCTGCCGGATCTCGACGCCAACGCCAACGCCGTGGCCATCGCCAAGCTCAAGCTCGAGAACGAGGGCTGGGAGCGCGACTACGCGGTCTTGGAGCCCCAAGAACCGAGCTTCGTCGAGCCGTGAGTCGTACCGTGAATGCCTCTCCCGACCCCGCCCCGGTGCCGAGCGCGCAGGACGTCGTCCGGCTCTGGCCGCTGTCGCGGCGCCGTCCCGCGGGGGAACGCGTCGTCAGCCTTCTTGTCGCGCTGGACGGACCGGCCGCACTGCGCTATCCGCTGGGAAGCCGTAACCAGCGCCTGCTGGCGGTGCATCAGGCCCTGGTCCGTCGGCCGATCGAGGCTCAGGTCTCCTGTCCCTTCTGCGGGACCGACAGCGAGTTCGTGCTGCCCGTCCAGACCGTGGCCGAGCTGCCATCGGCCGATGCCGATGCGGTGGCGCGCCTGAAGGTGGAGGCCGCGGAACTGTCGTTCCGGCTGCCGGTTCTCGCCGATCTGACCCCGGCGGCGGGCCGTCCCCCGGCCGACAGCCTGCACGCACTGGCCTGCGACACCTGCCTGGCACCCCGGATCCCGCACCTCGGTCCGGACGATCTCGACCGGCTCGCCGATGCCTGGGATGCCCTCGACCCTGCCGGTTCGCTGCGCGTCGACCTGTCGTGCGCGGGATGCGGGCGGGAGATCGCCGCAGACGCCGATCCCGCGGACTTCGTGGCCAGGGACCTTGACCTGTTCGTCGACGAACTGATGCGCGAGGTCGACGTGATCGCCGGCAGTTACGGCTGGTCGGAGGAGGCGATCCTGGTGATGCCCGCCCCGCGCCGCCGCCGCTACGTGGAACTCATCGTCGAGGGACGTTCCCCGGCCCGGCGCGCGGCGGCCGTCCGATGACGGCGCGGCGGTCGGCGTACGCGGAAGCGCTCCGGCGCGCCGGAGGCATGGCGGCCACCGCCGAGGACGACGGTGCCACCGCCGTGGCCGCCGAGCCGAGACCACGCTCTCCCTTCGAGGAGCCATGGGAGGAGACCGTCGTCGACCTGCCGCCGTCCCCCGGTGACAGCATGCCCGGCGTGACCCCGTCCGACCAGGCCCGTCGGCCCTCGGGGGACGGACCGTGCCCGTCCGAGCCGCCGGGCGTCGGCGAGGTCCCCGCCCAGGTGCCCCGGCCGTGGGCGGACCGGCCCGCGCTCGACGACCGGTACCCGTACCGGTCGTACGCCCCCGTGGACAACGGCGAGCGCCCGCAGGCTGGGCCGCGGCCCGGCCCGATGGATTCCCGTCCTGCCGTGCGTCCGAGCGACCCCGCGCGGGCCGACGGGCCGACGGCTGGGGCGGGAACGGACGAGGCGGCCATGACGCACGTCGGCCCGCCGTCACCGGCTCCCGGCGCACCACCCGCTGACACTCCTCGACCACCCGCCCCTGTGCACCTGCCGCCGCTCCACGTCGATGGAGATGACGCCGCGCCTGTCCGTACGGCCGTCGTCCCGGCCGACGACGGGCCGTTCGCACCGGCCGCAACGGCGTCGGACGTGGTGCGCGCCGAGCCCGTGCCCGTGGAATCGCAGCCCAGGCGGCCCCAGGCCGAACCCCAGGCGGAGTCCACCCCGGTGGTCGTCGAGATCGGCCGGGTCGAGGTGAGGGTGGTCGCCGACACCCCGTCGGGGCCGCCACGCGAGCGCAGGCCCCGGCCCAGGACCGGCCCGACCCTGGACGAGTACCTGGGGAGCGCCGCAGGACAGGGGGCGTCATGACGGCGCACTTCGCCATTCCGGCGACCACCTTCGTGCTGCAGGACATCATCCAGCGTCGCATCAAGGCCGCCTATGGGCACTTGACTGCACCCACCGTCTCCGTCGAGCCCCCGCCACGCCCGCCCGCGACGCCTGCGGGCACAGTACCCACTCCCCAACCGGAACCAGCGGGCCTGTACCTGTTCCTCCATCACGTGGCACTCAACGCGGCCTGGCGCAATATGCACGAGGTGCGCCTGGAGCCGGAGGAGCCAGGGAAGACGGAGGGGCCACAGGTTGGTCCTTCCCCGCTTGCCGTCGACCTGCACTACATGCTCGCGGCGACGGGCGCCGACCTCGAGCGCGAGGTGCTGCTCGGCCTCGGGATCGCGGCGCTGAACCGCCGCGGAATCGTCCCCCGGTCGCTCATTCGGTCGATCCTCAGCGGGATCGAGGTACCACGCTCACCCACCCGCCTGCTCGACTACCTCACTGCCGAGCCGCTGCACGATCCGGATAGCCAACCGCAGCGGATCACCGTGTCGCAGATGCCGGTCGACGTCGACCTGTCGACGAAGATCTGGTCGTCACTGCAGTCCCCGATGCGTCCCTGTGCGCACTTCCTGGTGACGACCGTGTTCCTCGACCTCGGCGACAGCCCTTCCCCCATCAAGGAAGTGACAAGGGCTCAGGTCGGCGTGCGGCCGGACCCGCAAAGGTCGAACTCACTGCCGCCGGGTGACACTGTGACGATCACGGGCGGTGCCTGATGCCGACGCCGTCGGCCGGCACCACCACGGCCGGTCCCGAACACCAGGACGCCTCCACCCGCCCCCCCCACGAGCCGGACCTGGCCGCACTTGCCGAGTCGACGTCGTTGTCCGCCCTGGGCCGCCTAGCCCGCGGGGAGCCGCCAGCGGACGGGTTCGGCCCGTTGCGGCAGTGGTTGGAGCGAGCCGATCCCGCGTCCCCGCTGCGGCGCATGGCCGAGGGCTTCGACCTGTCTCCCGCCGAACTCCAGCTGGTCGCACTGCTGTTGGCGGCAAGCACCTCGGAGTCGGTCGCACGCGCCGCGGCCGACGCGGCGACCGCGAACGGCGGTGTGGCGGGCAGCGGTCTACCGGTGTGGCTTGCCTGCCGCGCCGTCGGAGAACTGCATCCCTCGATGCTGGCGGCGGCGCTGCCGCTGGTGCGGTTCGACATCATCGAGGTGGAACCGCTCTTGCCGCGGGTGGAGGCCCGGCTGGCGCTGACCGCGCCGGTGCTGGACCGACTTCTGGGCCAATCCGCCCGGGATCCGCTCGTGGCCTGCCGTATGGGACCGCTGACGGCGCCTGCGGCCGCTCCCGGTGACGAGGGTGACCTGTCGGTCGCCGTGGCACGGTCCCTCGCCTCACGGGGCCCACTCGGCCTTCCGCCGCTCATGCTGTTGCCCGACGTTACGCTCGACGACATCGCACGGGCCCTGTCCAACCTGGGTCTCACGCCGTGGCGCATCGCGGGGAGCGACATCCCGGAGGACGCCGAGTCGCGCGATCGCCTCGCCGCGCGGTGGAGCCGCGAGTCGATGCTGGACACCGCAGCCCTGGTGATCGACGCCGCCGGCTGCCCGCCGGGAACACCGGTCGCGTCCTTCGCCGACCGGGTGCTCGGCCATGTGCTGCTGACGGGGCACCAGGTGCCCGACGGGCTCACGCGTGGGTTCCACGTCGTGCCGGCCCAGGGGGACAGTCCCGCCGCGGCCGTCCGACGGTGGGCACAAGCGCTGGGGCCCGACCGCGCGGCCCGGCTCGGGCGCGGAGTGAACCGGGTGGCCGCGCAGTTCCGGCTCGACGCCAAGGGGATCGCCACCGCGGCCGTCCGGGCTGCGGCGGCCGTCGACGCCGCCCCGGACTCCACGAGCGCCGCGGCAGCGCTCTGGCACGTCGCCGCCCGCTCGTTCACCCCGTCCCCGCTGCCCGGCGTCAGCCTCGTCGAGCCGGCCTACGACTGGGACGACATCGTCCTCCCACCTGCCACGGAGGCCGCGCTGCGCCGGGTGGAGTCGCATGTGCGCCACGCGGCCCAGGTGTTCGACGACTGGGGCTTCGCCGCGCGCGTGGGCGGGCGCGGCAGCTGGCGCGGGCGCGGTGTGGCGGCGCTCTTCTGCGGTCCGTCCGGCACAGGGAAGACGATGGCGGCCGAGGTGCTCGCCTCGGCGCTCGACCTGCGGGTCATGGTGATCGACCTGAGCCAGATCATCTCCAAGTGGGTTGGCGAGACGTCAAAGAACGTCGCGGCCGTGTTCGAAGCGGCCGAGCGCTCCGGGTCGATGATGGTCTGGAATGAGGGAGACGCCGTCTGGGGCACCCGCGGTGGCGTGGCCACGGCGACGGACCGGCACGTCAACGCCGAGGTAGGGGACCTCCTTCAGCGCATCGAGTCCTTCTCGGGCTTCACCGTCATCACCACGAACCTCCGGCAGGCGATCGATCACGCGTTCCTGCGCCGGTTCCGGTTCGTGGTGGACTTCCCGCTGCCGTCGGAGGCGGAACGGCGCCGCCTGTGGCAGTCGGCGTTCCCGCCTCAGACCCCCGTCGAACCGTTGCGCTGGGAGGCACTGGCCCCGCTCCCGCTCACCGGTGGCTCGATCCGCAACGTCGCGCTCGGTGCCGCCTTTCTCGCCGCGGCAGGGGGATGTCCGGTGGACAAGACGATGATCGAGGCCGAACTCGCCGAGGAACTGCGCAAACAGAACCTCCCGGTTCCCCGCGTGAACTGGGAGGAGTCGGTATGAGCGCACTCCAGCCAACAGTCGGGATCCGGGTGGGCACCCTCCGGGTGACCGGCAGTTCGGCGATCGAGGCGCGGCTACTCGCCGACGCCCTGCCCGCGGCGCTCGAGCGGGCGTTGCGGTCGTGGCCGACCCCGACGGCACCGGTCCTGGCGCGGCGCTCCGACACCGCGGCCCGCAGGGCGGACCAGGTGGCTGCGGCCATCGTCGACGCGGCGCGGACCCGACTCGGCGTCGGCGGGCCGCAATGAGGCGACTGGCCCAGACCGTGCGCCCTGACCGGCGCGCACACGCGACGCCGTCCGAGGCAGGCGCCCGGCAGGGCGTCGGCCGGAACATCGCCGGTACGCGTACGTCGGTGCCGTCCTTCGCCTCGACAAGATCGACACCCTCATCCGTACCCTCGGCGACCTCCGTCGCCGAGGCGACGTCGGCACGGATCGGTTCCGCGCCCAGCTCCGCACCCTCGTTCACCCCGTCGGCCGCTGCAGCGGCCCCGGCCACCGCCGCCCTGCGATCCACGCCCACACCGCCTGCTCGGTCATCCGGCTCGCCCCCACCGGTCGCAGCGACCCGGCGACGCGGCACCGAACACGTGGGCCCGGCGATCGATCAGCCCGGCCGTCCCCTCCCGCCGTCCCTGCGCGGTCAGATGGAGGCCGGGTTCGGTCGTGACCTCTCCCACGTCCGGGTGCACGACGGCCCGTCGGCCGCGCGTGCGGCGTCCCTGCTCGATGCCCGAGCCTTCTCCCTGGGACCGCATCTGGTCTTCGGAGCCGGGGAGTACCGCCCGGACACTCCCGGCGGACGCGGCCTCATCGCGCACGAACTCGCGCACGTGCTCCAGGCCCACGCCGACGGCCGGCCGCACGCCGCCGTGGTGGACGACCCCCGGCTGGAGGCGGAGGCCGACCGGGCCGTGCAGGCGCTGGCGGACGGCGGGCGCCCGGTGATCGAGCCGCGGCCCGGCCCACCGGTCATCCGCCGGGCCGGCAAGGGCGGGACCGCGCCGCCGCCCGTCCCGGTGACCCCGCCCGCGTCCGCCCCGGGCACCGTCGCCGCGCCCAAGGAGGCTGCCGCTCAGCCCGGAACGGCCGCGGGCCCCGCGCTTCGGCTGCCCCCCGGACTGACGGTGATCACCGACGAGCCGGCAGGTCTCGGCACCACCGAACTGGTCGTCGAACTCCCGGCTTTCACCCTCCCCTTGGAAAAGGGAGCCGGTCCCTGGGTGCAGAGGGCCTACGACGACGCCGCGGCCGGCGGGCGCCTGGTCTTCAGCCCCCTCATCGAGGGCAATTCGACCGCGAGCTACGACTCGGTCGCCGCGTACAAGGAAGGCGGCGAGAAATACAAGGACGTATGGCTCGGGGCCTTCGGCTTCACCAACACGACGAAACTCGCCGATGCGATCACCACGGCGGCGGCGAGCGACGAGACCGTGCGCACCAAACTGGCCGATCCGGCTGTCAAGGAGGTCGTGAACGGCCTGGGCAAGAGCCTCAAGCAGTCGAAGTGCGACATCGACCACATCGTCGAGAAGCAGCTGAGCGGAACCTCGATCCCCTCGAACCTCCAACTCCTCACGAGCACCAAGAACCAGGCCTCAGGCCGGGAGACCTACCAGGCCCTCGTCGAGGTCGTGAAGCAGATCCGCGACCCGGCCATGCGCGGCCCGGGCGTCCGCAAGCTTCAGATCCGCATCGCCAAGGCGACCGTCCCCACCGGCCAGCCCGACCCCAGTTACGAGATCGAGAACCTGCTGCGCTCCGGTGCCGTGCGCGGATCCGAGGCGGAGAAGGCCAAGGCCGCCGGAAAGCCCGTCAGGCTCACGGCCGGCGGCCAGGGGGAGACGGTGCTGGTGCGGGACACCGGCGAGACACCGCTGGACACCCTCGCCCGGCGCATCGTGCCGGGCTTGCGCATCGAGACCTACAAGCGCACCGCCGCGGGGGCCAAGCCCACATGGGACACCGTACTGGGCACGCTCGACAGCCGCGCCGTGTCGAGCACCAAGGCCGGCTCGGCGGTCACCCTCGAGGCCGAACTGGTGCCTGAGGCCGCCCCTGCCCCCGCCACCGCCGCCGGCCCCGAGACCACGGCGGACCCGACCGCGGCGCCTCCGGGCGAGGTCCGGAGGCTGAGGCTCGACAAGGCGAAGAACCCCAAGATCGCGTTCTTCTACCCGTACCTGAGCCCCGGCGAGCTGACCAAGGTCGCCCTCGACGAGCAGGGCAATCTCACCGGCGAAGGGGTCATCCACTCCTCGGTGCCGTTCCTGGGCAACCTCAACGTCGTCTACACCAAGGACGAGTTGAAGCTGGTCGCGCCCCTTTCCGCCACTCAGCTGGCCTCGCCCCTGTCCGGCGCGTTCCGGTTCACCGGTGGTCAACTGGCCTTGCAGCTCTCCCCGGCGCTGGTGCCCAACGGAACCCTGACGTTCTCGGTCGGCCCCGCCGCCAAGCCCGTGATGCTCGGCACCCTCACCGTGACGTTGCGCAACGGTGTGCTGGTCGCCGCGGGTGACCTGACAGCGGCGGGGAAGCTGCCCGGCGTGAACGCGGCGGCCGGGCGCGTGGAGTGGAACTCGGAGACCGGGTGGTCCGGCAAGCTCACGGCCGACTCGGCCTCCCTCCCGCGGTCCACCGCGAACGTCGAGATCGGCTTCACGACGAAGTCCGGCAGATTCGATCCGTACGCAACCGGTGCGATCACCACGACCGTCCGCAACTCCCAGCTGAGGCTTGGCGCCCTGTGGGACGGGCGCGTCCTCACCTACCAAGGGTCGGTGACGGTCGAAAAACCCCTCCCGTTGGTGAACTCGGTGAAGTTGTCCGGCCGGTACGGCGAACGCGGCCTGTTCCTGCAGGGCGATGCCGACATCGTCTGGAAGCAGTTCAGGGCCACGATGAAGGTCGACTACAACCGGACCGAGGAGGAAGAGGAGGGGCGGTTCTCGGGCGCGGCCACTTTCGTCGTCAAGACCGAGAAGGCGGCTGGCTCCCTGAGTCTGAACTTCGACGAGGAGGGCCGCTATTGGGGCAAGGGCAGCATCGGCTACCAGGTTACAAAGGACCTGCGACCGGTGCTGGGCGTCGAGATCACCAAGGACCAGCGGATCAAGCTCTCCGGCGAGGTCGCCGTCGGCGACATCGTCCTGGTGCGCAAGTGGCCGTCCCCCGAAGGCGGGACGGTGCCGCTGCTGAAGGGCATCGGGGCGAAGTTCTCCTTCCCGACGCCGGTCCCGGCCGTGACCGCCTACCTCGAACTGCGGGGCTCGCTGCAACTGGGCTACGGCGTGGGCCCGGTGGTGCTGAAAGCCGTCGTGTTCAAGGGTGAGCTCTACCCGTTCGAGGACGATCCCAAGGTGGCGGCGAAACTCAACGGCACCTTCGCGGTGCCCGCCTATGCCGAACTGTCCGGCACGTTCGGCGCCTATATCGGGGCGGAGGTCGCGCTCGGTGCCGTCGGCGCCAAGGGCGGGATTGACATCATCCCGTCGCTGCGCATCGACGGTGAGGGTGGCGTCACGATCGCCGCGGACTACGACAAGGACGGCTTCTCGTTCGACGCGGAGGCCTACGCCAAGGGGCAGTTGACGGCGAGCGCGAAGGTATTCCTCGCCGCCGAGCTCTACGCTGCCTGGGGGGTGATCTCCCATCGCTGGACCTATGAGGTGGCCTCCGTGTCGGCGCCGATCGGACCCGAGCTCAAACTCACCCTCGGCCGCATCGCGTACGCCAAGAACGGCGAGATCACCTGGCCCAGCCTGTCCCAGATCAAGGTCGAACCCGAGTCCATCGACCCCGTGCAGATCATCAAGGACATGCTCGGGCGCGGGAAGGCGGTCGAGACATGACCCGCATGCGGAGAGGAGGACCGCGATGACCACATTCCCCGGCTCGCCGCGGACGGTGCGAGGCGGTTTCGTCGTCATGGACGGCGACGGGCGCGCGGTTGTGCGCACCGTCCCGTTCCAGTACAACCCCGAGACCCTGACTCGGACCCTCACCCCGCGGGGCGCGGCCACGGACACCGGTGACCGCCTCGATGCGCTCCGGCTCGTCGGGCCGCCGGTGGAGACTATGAAGCTCGAGATCGTCCTCGACGCCACCGACCGGCTGGAGAAGCCCGATCAGAACCCGACCACGGTCGCCGAGGGCATTGCCGCGGACCTCGCCGAGCTGGAGACGATGATCTCACCGGCCACCGCCGACCTGGTGGCCGCCGAGGCGCTCGCCCGGCGGGGAACGCTGGAGATCCTCCCGCTTCCCTCCCCGCTGCTGCTGCTCGTCCTCGGGGTCAACCGCACGCTGCCGGTGCGGATCACCGAGTTCACCGTCACCGAGGAGGCGTTCGACACGCGGCTCAATCCGATCCTCGCCCGTGTCGGGCTGGGGGTGCGCGCGCTGTCGTTCGACGACCTGCCGCCGGGGTCCAAGGGGGCCGAGCTCTTTCTCACCGCCGCCCGCCGCCGCGAGCGGCTCGCCGCCCGACGGGGAGCCGGCCTCCAGAGCGTCGGACTGTCGAGGGTGCCATGACCGCCGTACCGTTCCCGCCGAACAGCCGCTACCACTCGGTGCCCGTTGTCAGCCGCACCCGCGACGACGGAACCACCGAGGTCTACCTGGCGCGCCGCATCCTGCCGGCGCCCGAACGCCACGTCCCGCTCGGGTACCGCCGGCTGGGCGGTGCGGAACGGCCCGACACTCTCGCCCATGACGCCTACGGCGACCCCGCGCTCTGGTGGCGCATCGTCGACGCCAGCGGCGAAGCCGACCCGGCCCGACTGACCGGCGCGGAGGGCCGGCTCGTCATGATTCCGCTCCCCCTGGAGATCGCCGACCATGGCCGCGCTTAGCACCGTCACGCTGACCGTCCTGATGGGGCCGGTCGCCGTCGCCCCCGCGCCGAAGGCGGTCGTCGACGCCCTGGAGGGCGCCACGGTGACGCATGCGGTCGGGACGCGCTCGGGGTTCCAGCTGAGCTTCACCTACTCCAAGACGTCGCCGATCGCGACGTCCCTGCTCCCCACGGGCTTCTTCGACCCGATGGTGCGCGTCGTGCTCGTGGCGACGCTGCGCGGAGTGCCCAAGGTGCTCGCCGACGGGCCGATCAAACGCCAGGACGTCACCGCCACCGGCCGTCCCGGCGAGCACCGACTGGTCGTCACCGGCGAGGACGTCTCCGGCTACATGGACGTGGCCGACCTCACCGGCTTCCCGTTCCCGGGTATGCCGCCGTTCGCCCGGGTGGCGGCGATGATGGCCAAGTACACCCCGTTCGGCGTCGTCCCGGTGACGATCCCTCCGCCCTTCCAGCCCGTGACGACGGCGGTGGAGAAGTACGCCCATCAGCAGGGGACCGATTTCGAGTACGCCACGAAGCTGGCCAAGGACGCCGGTCACGAGTTCTACGTGACACCCGGACCGGCGCCCGGCACGAACACCGTCTACTGGGGACCGCAGGTGCGCGTCGGCGCCGTGCAGCCCGCCCTCACCGTCGACATGGACGCGGCGGCCAACCTCGAGGGCCTGAGTTTCTCCGCCGACGGCAACGCCGCGATCCTGCCCTACGCGCACGTCAAGGTCGCGAACTTCTCCGTGCCGGTCCCGGCGCCGGACGTGGCGCTGCTCAAACCGCCGCTCGCCGCACGGCCGTTGGTGCCGACCCGCACGAAGCTGCTGGAGACCGACCGGATGCCTCTGCCGGAGGTTCTGATGACCCTGCTTGCCGCACGCGGCACGGCGGATCCGCTGACCGCGACCGGGTCGATGGACCTGGTGCGCTACGGGCAGCCGCTCGACGCCCGCTCCCTGGTCGGGGTGCGCGGGGCGGGGCGGGCACACGACGGACTGTGGTTCGTGCGCTCGGTGACCCACACGCTCGGGCGGGGGAGCTGGAAGCAGGCGTTCCAGCTGGCACGGGACGGTCTCGTATCGAACGTCACGGAGGTGGCGCCATGACGGCTGGACCCAAGTACTTCGGGAAGTACCGGGCGACCGTGCTCAACACCGCCGACCCCCTCGTGCAGGGGCGGATCCAGGTCCAGCTGTCCGATCGCTACGGCCTGTTCCCGTCGACGTGGGCCCTTCCTGCGGTCCCGTTCGCCGCCAAGGGCGCGGCAGGTGTCATCGCGCTGCCCCAGACCGGCAGCGCGGTCTGGGTCGAGTTCGAGGCGGGCGATCCCGACTGCCCCATCTGGACCGGCGCCTTCTGGCCCGACCCGGCGGGCGTCCCGGCCCTCGCCATGGCCGGTACCCCCGCGACACCCAACATCCACCTCCAGACCACGACCGGCGTCTCGGTCACATTGTCCGATCTCCCGGCGGCCCAGGTGCAGGTGCTCACGCCCACGGGGGCGTCGGTCGTCATCGGCTCCGCCGGTATCAGCATCAGCAACGGGCAGGCGTCCATCGTGCTCTCCGGCCCCTCGGTGATCATCAACGGAGGTGCGCTGGTGGTGACGTGAGCCACCCGCCCCCGCACAGCCCGCCGTCCCCACGTACCACGGAAGGAGCCCTCGATGCCGGGGCCCGTCCTGCACACCGGAGCGACCGTGACCTGCCCACACGGCGCGCCCTTGAACGTCGTAGCCGCCGGCCCCCGGGTCACCGTGTCCGGAGCCCAGGCCGCCGTCCTCACCGACCAGGGACTTGTCACGGGATGCCCTTTTACCGTGCCGCCCTCGAAGCCCCAGCCCTGTGTCAGCACGAAGTGGCTCGCGGGAGCCACCCGCGTGACCGCCTCCGGACAGCCGCTGCTGATCAACCCCGCCGGGGCGGTCTGCCTGTCCGCGGACCAGATCCCGGCCGGTCCGCCGATCGTCTCGGGTACCCAGACCAGGGTGGTGGCGACATGAGCCGGCTCGCCTTCCCGTTCACTGTCACCGCACTGGGTCGCTCGGCCCAGGTGGCGTACGGCAGTGACGAGCACGTACGGCAGATGCTCGAACTGCTCGTGCTCACCCTGCCCGGAGAACGGGTGATGCGACCGGAACTCGGCAGTCCCGCACGCCAGTTGGTGCTCGGCCCGCAGGACGGTCCCGCAACGGTCGCGCTCGGCGCCGCCCTGCAGTCGGCGATCCAGCAGTGGCTCAGCGACGTGCTCACCCTGCTGGACGTCGCGGTGCAGGTCACCGACGGCAGCGGAGTGCTCGAGATCGTCGTCACGTACGAGGTCCGCTCCAGCGGAACCACCGACGAGCTACGCGTACGGAAGGACCTCCCGTGACCGGCGCCCGCTGCCACTGCTGCGACGAGCGCCGCCGAGCCGCGCTGGCCGCCACCGAGCAGACGGACGTCTCCGGGATCGACTACGTGGAGGTCCACCGAGGAGGCACGGTCGCCCAGCCGACCCGGATCGACATCGTGCTCGTCAAACCGCTTCCGCTGCCCCACGCCGCACTCAGCGGCGACAACATCGCCCTCACCGGAGGCGTGCGGTTCCCGGCGCCCAGGGTGGAACCCGTCGTGGGTGCGGAGCCGGGCGGAACACAGGTGTCGCGGTACACGGTCACGGTGCCCGGCGGCCAGCCGACCGACTTCTCGACCTACCGGCTCGCGATCGTCGAGGGGCCGGGGTCGGACACTCCGCCCGACTTCATCGATCCACGTCTGTCCGCGGTCGACTTCTCGTTCGCCGTGGACTGCGCCGCGGACGGCGACTGCGCCCCCGACTGCCGGGACCTGCCCGAGGCCGCACCGCCGGACCCGCACTTCGACTACCGGACCCGCGACTGGGAGGGCTTCCGGCGCCTGATGCTCGACCGGATGTCGGTGCTCGTCCCGGGTTTCCGCGAGGACGACCCGGTCGACCTGACCACGACGATCGTCGAGGCGCTCGCCTTCCGCGCCGACCAACAGAGCTACACCCTCGACTGGATCGGGACCGAGGCGTTCCTGGACACCGCGCGCACCCGCGCGTCGGTGACCCGCCATGCGCGGCTGCTCGACTACACGCCCGGCGAGGGCGCCTCCGCACGCACCTTCGTCAGCGTCTCCCTCACACCGGGCGCCGCGGGCAAGGACGGCTACCGGCTGCCGGCGGGCACGCCGGTCCTGCCCCGTTCGGAGGCGTTGGCCCCCGTCGTGCCGGCCGCGGACTACCCGACACTGCTCGCGTCCAAGCTGGTCGTCTTCGAGACACTCGCCGACCTGTGGCTGTGGCGGTGGCGCAACGACATCGCCCTGCACACCTGGGGCGACGACCGCTGCACGCTGCCGGCCGGGTCGACGGCGGCCACGCTCGTCGACACGAGCGAGGGATCCGGGCCGCTGCAACCGGGCGACTTCCTCCTGCTGGTGGAAACGGCGGCCCCCGACACAGGTCGCGCCCAGGACGCCGACCCGGGGCACCGGCACGTCGTCCGGCTGACCCGTGTGACGGCATCGGTCAAGGACGTCCTCGCGCGGGGCACACATCTGCTGGACGTCGAGTGGGACGCGTCCGATGCGCTGCCCTTCGACCTGCCGGTCTCCGCCCTCGTACCGCAGCCGTTCGGCCCGGCGCAGCACGTCGTCTGTGCCATGGCGCGCGGCAACGTCGTACTCGCCGAACACGGCGCGACCCTGCCGCCGCCGCCGCACCTGGAGCTGGCGCCGTCGGCCACCGAGGCGCTCGCCCCGCGGCTGTCCCCGCCCGCCCCGCAGGCCGGGGTGACCTGGCGTCCTCTCCTCAGCGGCGGCATCGGTCCGCTGTCGCGGATCGCGCAACACGGCCCGGCCGACCCCGGGCCGCCGTCCGCACGCGCCCTCACGGCGGTCGCCCCGGCCCGGTGCCTTCCGGAGATCACCCTCCACGACGCATTCGCGAGCTGGACCGTCCGGCGGGACCTGCTGGCCAGCGGGCCGTTGGCCCGGGACTTCGTCGTGGAGACCGGGCCGGACGGGCGTCCGCTCCTGCGGTTCGGCGACGGCACGCACGGGCTGGCCCCGACCGTGGGTGACTCGCTCGGTGTGAGCGGACGTTTCGGCACCGGCCCCGTCGGCAACCTCGGCCCGGACGCGCTGGGCCATGTCGTCCTGCCGGATGCCGACCGCAGCGTGCCCGTCTCGTCGGTGAGCAACCCGGTCGCGGTGCTGAGGGGCGCGGCGCCGGAGGAGGACGCCGCGGTCCGGGTTGCCGCCCCGGAGGCGTTCCGCCGTCAGGAGCGCGCCGTCACGCCCGCGGACTACGCCGCGGCGGCGCTCCGGTTCCCGGGCGTCGCCGACGCCGTCGCCGTGTCCCGCTGGACCGGTGCCTGGCAGACCGTGATCGTCCATGTCGACCGGCAGGGCGGAGCCGGTGTCGACGCGGCCTTCCGCACAGGCCTGCTGGCCCACCTCGAGTCGTTCCGGCTGGCCGGGTTCGACGTCGTGGTACGCGCGGCCCGTACCATCCCCCTCGACATCAGCCTCGCGGTGTGCCCCGAACCCGGCGAGCTGCGCAGCGAGGTGGGGCGACGGGTGCGCGCCGCCCTGTCGCCCGCCGGGAGCCACGGCACTCCGGGGTTCTTCCATCCCGACCGGTTCGGCTTCGGCACCGCCCTGTACCTGTCGGCGCTCCTCGCCGCCGTGCTGGCCGTGCCCGGGGTGCAGAGCGTCACGCCACTGGTGTTCCAGCGCTTCGGGCGCCTCGCCCTGGGAGAGCTCGACCGCGGGGTGATCCGTCCGGCGCCGACCGAGGTACTCGAACTGCGCGACGATCCGAGCTTCCCGGAGCGAGGACGTCTTCGGATCAGTACGGGAGGTGGCCGATGAGCTGCGCGTGCGGCTGCGGCGCGGGTGACACCGCATCGTGCGCGCAAACCGGCCCGGGCACCCCCGGGCAGCTTCCCGGCGACCCCACCCGCTTCCGCTACGGCGCGATCCTGGAGCGTCTGCTCGACAGGATCTCGCGGGCCGAGGCCCTCGACAGCCGGCCACTGGCGGCGCTCGGACGCTCGCCCGACGATCCCGCCGTCGCCCTGCTCGCGGCGGCGGCCGGAGCGCACCACGTGCTGGCCTGGACGCTCCACCGGCTCGCGGTCGACTCCACGCTGCCCGGCACCGAGGACCGCGCGGCCCTGGTCCGGCTGACCGCCATGCTGGGGCACGTGCCCCGGCCGGCGATCGCCGCCGACGCCCTGCTGGCCTTCCGGGTCGGCACGCTCCCGGGCGCACCGGACGACACCGCGCTGCCGGGCCTGCCGGACGTCGTCACGATCCCCCAGGGCCTCAAGGTGGCCTCGGTGCCCGAACAGGGCGGCCAGCCGGTGACCTTCGAGACGGACGGCACCGTCGAGGCCCGTACCGGGTGGAACGCGCTCCGGCCGTTGCGAGCACTGGCCCTGCCGCAGATCTCGGCCACGACGACGAGTGTCGAAGTCGCGGGCGTCGATTTGGGTGCCCGGGTCGGTGACCGGGTGCTCGTGCACGCCGGTACGGCCGAAGCCGGGAAGTCCTGCTGGCTCCTGGCCCGTGTCACGGCCGTGGACGTCGCCGCCTCCGCCGAGCCGGCCCATACCGTGCTCGACGTCTCCGCCGGGCAGTTGCTCACCGTGGACGACACCCTGACGGCGTCGGCCCCTCTGGGCACGGTGATCCTCCTGGGACAGCGTGCGCAGGCGTTCGGCGCGACGGCACCGGACATCACGTTCATGCCGGATGCGGTGCGCAACGCGCACGGCAAACACGTGGACAACGAACTGCCCACTGAATGGGACAAATTCCTGATGGGCACCGTCTCCAAGGACACCTGGAACGTCCACCTCGAGGCCGTGCACCCGGAGGCCGCGCCTGGCCGTGTCGTCGTACTCGAGACCGGATCCGCAAGTCCCGCGCCCGGCGCCGCACGCATCGCCGCAGCCCGGGAGACCGCACGCTCGGACTACGGCCTGTCCGCCCGCTGCACCCTGGTCACCCTCGGGTCCGCGCTCGCCGAAAGCTTCAACAACAAGGTCCGTGAGACGACGATCCACCTCGAGACCGCCCGGGGAACGCTCGTCGCACGCCCCGAGGAGCGCGTCCTGCCGGTCACCGACGCGGGACCCGACGGCCGGCCGGCGCCACCGCAGCACCCCGACTTCGACCAGGAGAACCTTCCCGACCGGTTCTACCTGGCTGGACGGACCGACTTGCCACCGGGGCGGCGCGTGATCCTCACCGGGCGGACGGCCGACGGCGAGACGGTGTCCGAGGCGGCGACGGTGCTGCGCACCGAATCACGCACCGGCCACGCGCACTGGGCGACGCTCGTCGTGTTCGACCGGCCCCTGTCCGGCCGATGGACCAGCGCGACGCTGACCGTGCTCGCCAACGTCGTCCCGTCCTCGCACGCGCAGACACCCGCCTCGGGCGCCGAGACCCTGGGGTCCGGCGATCCGGCGACCGCACTGCCACGCTTCCCGCTGAAGCAGTCACCGCTGGCCCATGTCGCCGCGCCGGGGCCTCGGGGTTACGCCCCGGCGATCGAGGTCCGGGTCGACGACCGCCGCTACGAGCATGCCGACACCCTGTACGGCGAAGGATCCGACAGCCGCCGGTTCCGGGTCACCGAGCGGCCCGACGGGGGGTCCGAAGTGCAGTTCGCCGGCCGATTGCCGAGCGGGAGCGGGAACGTCGTCGCCCTGTACCGCACCGGTGGTGGAACGACAGGGAACGTCCCGGGCGGCCGGCTGACCCAGATCGTCACCCCGGTGATGGGAGTCGCCTCGGTGACGAACCCCCTGGCCGCGGACGGGGGCAGCGATGCCGAGACGATCGACGAGATGCGTACCGGCGCGCCGAAGGCGATCCGGACCCTGGACCGAGCCGTGTCCTTGACGGACTTCGAGGCGTTCGCCGAGGGGTACCGCGGAGTCGGCAGGGCCTCGGCCGTCGAGCTGCGGGCGGGGCTGCGGCGGATCGTGTGCGTCACCGTCGCCACCACCTCGTTCGCGCCGCCCGCGGCGGACTCGGACCTGGTCACCGGATTGCACGCAGCGCTCGTCGCGGCGGCGCCCCCGGGGACCCACGTGCGGATCGAAGGCTTCGTCGACCTGCCGATGACCGTGGCCCTGGCCCTTGCGTCCGACCCGAACCTGCCCAGGCCGGACGTCGAGGCCGCCGTCCGGGCAGCGCTCGTCCGCGACTTCAGCAAGCAGGCCCGGCCCTTCGGCACCGCCGTGCACCGCTCACAGCTCATCGCCACGGTGCAGAACGTCCCAGGCGTCACGGCCGTCGTGCTCACCGGCTTCTCCGCACCGGGTGTGACACAGGACGCTGAAGGGCGACTCCCTTGCCCCGCGCCGACCCTGGTGACCGACCAGGGCACCGGCCTGACCCGGCTGGAGCCGGCCCGGCTCCTGTCCGTCGCCGCACCGGACATCACCTTCTCGGAGCTGACCGTATGACCTTTCCGACGACGGACAGTGGGACCGAACTGCCGGAGTCCCGCATCGAGGCGGTCGCGGAATCCCTGTACGGCCTGCTGCCCGCCCATGTGCGTCAGGCCGATCTGGCCGCCACCGGCTCCCTGCGCGCGCTGTTCGGGGTGCTGGCCCGGGCCAGCGCCGAGATCGACGCCGAGATCGACGCGTGGTACGACGCGCTCTTCGTCGAGACGGCCGGGGACGCGGCACTCGACGCGATCGCCGCCCTGGTCGCCGCGCCCACGCTGCACCCCGTCCCCGGAGACACCGGAATCGGCCGTCGCGCCTTCGTGGCCAACACGATCCGTTACCGGCGCGGCAAGGGGACGGCCCGCGTCATCGAGGCGATGGCCGGCGACGTCACCGGTCTGGCCGCGGTCGCGGTCGAGTACTACCAGCGGCTGGCTGGCTGCGCCCACCTGCTGAACGTGCGTCAGGACCGCCCCGCCACCGCCTGTCTCGTCCCGGGGCGGACCGCGTCGTCGGTCGGCAGCGCCTTCGACCTGCTGCCCCGCCTTCTCGACGTCCGCCGCGTCGACCGGACCCGCCCGGGCCGGCCCGCGGGGCGGCACGCGCCGACCTCGGTGGGTGTCCACCTGGTGCGGCCGTTGGTGACGGGGTTCCCCGCCCCGCCCGCCCAGACCGTGTCGACGCCGGACCCCGTCCCGGCGGCGGACCTGGCGGGCGTCCCCCCGGCGCGGCCGTGGGAGGCCGACGGGACGGCGCGGCCGGGGTACTTCCAGCTGGCCCAGCAGCCAAATGAGAAACTGCGCCTGTTCAATCCCGATCGCCGGGCCGACGCCGCCGGGACCCGGCTCCGGGAGGTCGACCTGCCCGACCGCCTGCGCCGCCTGCCCCTGCACGAGGAGACCACGGAACTGCGCGCCGCCAAGCTGGAGAAGCGGCCGCCCCGGCTGCCCGATCGGCGCTGGTTCGACCAGCGGACCGGTGCACCGTTCACCGTCTTTCTGCGACGGGACGGCGAGAGCGCCTTCCGGCGGGTGCCGCCCGAGGAGATCCGCATCGTGAACCTCGAGTCGCCACCGACTCCGCCAGGTGCACGGCCCGCCGCCCAGGTGTCCCACACCTGGTACGAGCCGGGGACCACGGCTCCACAGCGCAGGAACTGCACCCGCGCCATCGCCTGCGCCGTCGATCCGGTGACCGGCCGGATCGTCGTGCCCGAGGCCTCCGTTCTCCCCGATGTCGTCGAGGTCCGGGTGTCCTGTGCCACGGCCGCCGGCCTGGCCGTCGGAGCCGGTGCCCAGGACCGCAACGCCCCGGACCAGCCGTTCGACATCCGGGACACCGGCGGCCCGAAGGACCTCGTCTGGGTCGTCGACCCCACCACCACGACCGGCGGCTCTGCGGAGATGGCCGGCCGGACAGTCCCCACGCTCGCGGCCGCCCTCGCCGAAGTCGCCACCCTGGGGGCCGGACGGCGCAGCCTCGTCGTCCTGGCCCGTTGCGACCTGGAAGCGGCGCCCGTAGGCTCGGCGACGCTCGACGTGACGGTGCCTCCCGCGTCCGAGGTGCACCTCGTCGCCGCCCAGTGGCGACCCCCGCGGACCGCACCGGGTGCGGGCACGGACCCCGCCCTGCGCGGGTTCGTCGTCCGCCGGGAACGGCGCTACACGGTGGACGCCCCGATGCGGGTGCTGCGGGGGAGCGGAGACGGCACCGCACCCGCCGGCCGCCTCGTGCTCGACGGCCTGGAACTCACCCGCGGTCTGCGGCTCCACGCGGACGCCGTGGCCGAGCTGGGCCTGCGCTACGTCACCGTGCGCGCCCCGGGCGAGGTCGCGGTGCGCGCGGACGGTCCGCTCGTGGCGACCCGCATCCAGGTCGACCGCGCGATCTGCGGCCCGTTGCGGATCGGGGACACGAACATCTCCGTGAGCGGCGCACTTGTGGTCACCGACAGCGTCGTGACCGCCGATGGTGCGCCGGGCGCCGCCCTCGCCGCCCCCGACCTCGACGTCACCCTGAGCGACGTCACCGTGCTCGGGGCCTCGTCGCTGCGCTCCCTGACAGCGACGAACACCGTGTTCGCCGAGACTGTGGCGGTGACTCGACGTCAGACCGGTTGCGTGCGGTATAGCTTCGTACCCCCTGGCTCGGCGACACCGCGCACATTCCGGTGCCAGCCGGCGCTCGCCCTGGCCGCAGCCGAAGAGGCCGCGCGGCGACCGTTGACGGCAAACGAGGCCGAGGCGATCCGGCTCGCGAACGAGCCCGTCTTCCTGGACACCTCCGCCGAGGAACCGACGCTGGCCATGCTGCACCCGCTGTGCCCCGACAGCGTGCGCTCGGGAGGCGAAGGCGAGGTCGAGATGGGCGCCTTCGCCCGCGCCGCGTACGGGATCGCCACGGCCAACGTACGGGCTCTGTTGGACGAGTACCTGCCGGTCGCCCTGGAGGCCGGAATCATTGACGACACGCGCTCCAGCGCCGTCGCAGCCCGGAGGAACAGACCATGACCATCCGCAACGACGCCACACGCCTGACGATCCGGGCGGAGGACGAGCGGCACCCACGCTCGGTGGTCGGCCGGCAGGGGCAGGTGCTGCTGGACGCCGACCTCGACCAACAGAGCGCGCATCTGCTCCACCGGGTCGAGACGGCGACCGACGACATGCTCGGCGCCGGCGGCCGCCTGGTGGTCCCGGACGGTTCGAACGCCTTCTCGGTGACGCCGGCTCCGACACCGGACGCCTGCGGGCTCGGGACCGGCCACGGCTTCCTGGACGGCTGGCTGGTGGAGAACGCCACCAAGGACTGCCTGCTGCGCACCCAGCCGCACCCCCGCACGGACACTACACCCACGGCCCCGGTTCTCCTCACCCTCAAGACGCTGGTCCGCTACGTCGACCCGGTCGAGGAGCAGGCCTTTGCCGACCGGGCTCTCGGCGACGCACAGGCGGCCGGGCGCGCCCTGGTCGACTGGCAGGTGTTCCCCTTCGCCCCGGTCGGCGGCTGGGGTCCGGGCTTCGGCTGCGCCACGGCGACGACGCACCCGGACTGGGTCAAGCTGGCGAAGCCGTCGTCCGGCACGCTGGCCGTGGTGCCCGACACGGCGCCCGCGGCGACCGACCCCTGCTCGCTCATGCCGCAGGGCGGCTACTCCCGGCCGGAGAACCTGCTGTTCCGGATCGAGGTTCACGGCGGCGTCCCGCGCCAGGACCATCCAACCGCGGACGGCCCGCGATTCAGCATGGACGGGCTCACCCTCAAGCTGTCCAGGCGCAATGCCTCGGTCCTGGCCAGGGTGGTGAAGGTGGACGGCACCGACATCACCGTCGAACCGCCGGCGCTCGACCCACTGAACTGGTTCAGCGCAGGTGCCTACGCCGAGTTCGTGTCGAAGCACGACGACGTCGACCCCCGGGACGCGGCCACCCGGGAGCGGCTGTTCCAGGTCGCACGGGCGACAGACGTCGTCGTGACACTGGAGACCGCCGCGGCGGGCATGGTCGGTTCCGTCAAGGACAACCCTGCCGACTGGTTCCTTCGGCTGTGGGATGCCTTCCCGGAGGGCAACGGGGTCGCGACCGTCAAGCCGTCCGCCGAGGACCCGCAGCACTCGGACCTCGTCGACCTGGGCGACGGTCTGCGGATCCGGCTCGGCCGGGGTGGTGACGACGTGTTCCGTCGCGGCGACTACTGGACGGTCTCCGCCCGCGCGGACGGGTCGATCGACTGGCCGCCGGGACGGGAGGAGCCGCCTCACGGCCCGCAGATCCGGTACGCACCGCTCGCAGCCCTGACCGGCCCGTCGACCGCCCCGGACTGCCGGGTGGGCGCCGCCACGCTGACCGACCGCACGCTGCTGTACCGGGGCGGTGACGGCCAGGAGGTTCCAGCACCTGTCGGCGGCGGCTTCGTCACTCTGCCCGGCAGGCTGCGGGTCGCGGTGATGCGCGGGCGTACCCCGGTAGACGGAGCCTCGTTGACCTGGAGCATGCCTGCGGGCGGCGTCCCGAGCCGGGTCGACGGATCCGCGGTGAGCGGGGCCAACACCGTCACGACGACGACCGACCCACAGGGGCTGTGCGAGGTCGCGTGGGCCCTCGACGCCGGCCGCTCCGACACTGAGCACCAGGTGCAGGCGGTCCTCACGTCGGGCACGGGCGCCCCCGAGGGTCCGCCGCTCGTGTTCACGGCAGGCTTCCGGACGGCCGCGGCCACGAGTTACCAGCCCGGTGACTGCACCCTGCTCCAGCAGGCCACCACGGTGCAGGAGGCGCTCGACGTTTTGTGCGCTCATGAAGGCGGCCCGGCGGAACCCTTGGCTCTGCGGCTCACTTCGATCCGGCTGAACGATCCCCAGGGGAATTTTGTCGATCTGGTGACGGGCGACCTCATCTACAACGGGCTCGAGCTGCTCCACGACGCCTTCGCCGCCGGAATCACCCTGAACGCGGCTCTGCGGAAGGAGAACATGCCTCTGGAGTCCACACCGCAGCCGCGCGACCCGATCGTCGAGGTCGAGCTGGACCTGCCGTACCCAGGGACGGACCCCGACAAGATCTACTGGGCATCGGTATCGCGCGAGGACGGCCAAGCCACCGGGATCATCGCTCCGTTCGGTTTTCACCGTGTGCGCCTCGAAGGAGAGGTGACCGTGACCCACGAGCCGGAGCCCGGTCTGGAGTGGAAGCCGTCGGATATGGCGAGGAGGTTCCTCGCGACCGCGCCGCTGCATCGCTGGGGACAGCGCATCGTCGAAGGGGACTCGGTGAAGGCCAGCGGGTGGAGGGGCAGCGACAAGTCCGCGCCGATCCTATGCCGCCTGCGGATCCGGTCCGCCCATGTGTGGGTCCGCGATCCCGAGACCGGCCGCCCGGTGTACCTGAATGCCGAACACCTGGGGGTGAGCGCCGACGTTACGCACTGCGAACTACTCCCTCGCGAGCTGGATCCGCAACGGGCGGCCGATCTCGATCTGTTCTTCTACCTTAAGATCCAAGCGTGACCGCGGTGAGTTGATCAAGTCGCGAGCAGCTTCGCTAGGCGCTCGGCTGAGGCTTCACAGCCGAGCGTTTTGCGTGGGCGGCTGTTGGGTTCGCCGGCGACAGCGTCCGGGTCCTGGCGGGGGTGCCGGAACGAGTCGGGACGTTGCTCAGCAAACTGGGGAGAGGCGCCGCTGGAGCCCGCGCCGCAGGCGGTGGAGCCCACTCCCTCCGTCATTGGGCGCCGCAGCCCGTAGGAGGCGGTCTCTAAGCTCTCGGTGGTCAGGTGACGGCGCCGGGTGCCGGCTGGAACGAGTGCGGCCGGGACGCACGTGCCGGTGATCTTTTGGGCGTTCGGCTCCGGTTCGTCGTGGGCCGGCTCCCCGCCGTAACCTCAGCCGTTAAAGATCTTTACTTAACCATGGCCTGGTAGTGGGTGGCCAGGCGAACTGCAGGCAGCTCGGTGTCGTACACGGCCACCTTGCCGATCGACCCCTTGAAGTACGACTTGAGCGAGGCGGTGCCGATCCGCATCGGGGAGGTGGTGTTGCTGGGGGTGATGTTGTAATCGGCGAGGGCGTCCTGGTCGCGGAGCACCCCGTTTTTGTAGATCTTGACGTAACCGGTGGGGTAGGTGCTACTTGTGTTGCTGGTGTTGATCACCAGCGCGTAGTGGATCCACTCCCCTGGCCTGACCGGATCCTGGAAATAGGAGCCGGCGCCGAGGCCGCCCCCGGCATTGAAGGCGTATCCGCTGATGCGGTTGGCGCGATTCTCGGTATTGCCTTGCGAGTACATGCGGGCGATCCACTCGCTTTGATTGGTGGTGCCGTACGTGATTTTGCCGAGCCAGTTGACGTAGCCGGTGCCCTCGGTGCTGGGGAAGGTCACTGTGTCAGGCCGCATCCACGCCTCCACGGTCAGCTGGCCGGTGGCGGAGACGGAAAGGCTGTCGTCGTCCGGGACGTCCACGTACTGAGAGGTCCCGTCGAATACGGACGCAGGGTCCCCGTTCGGCAGGTAGGTGATGCCGGGCGCGTTGTGGTATGTAGCCGTGAGGGCACCGGTAAGCGACGCTTCTGTACCACTGCCACCCAGCAGCAGGTAGAAGGCGGGCGAGTCGGCGAGGGCCGCGGTGTCATAGCTTGAAGGCAGGGGGTGCCGGCGCCCGCCTGGTGGCGCCGCGCTGCAGGTCATCGGGCTCACCGTCACCAGTCGGGCCATACGTGTCATGGTTCGCTCCTGCGCTCAGGGCCGCCGTGGTGACGACTCACCGCGGCTGCAAAGGACTTTTCGGCACTCGTGAGGCAGAACCGCGAGGAGAAATCGCGCACACACGTGCTCCAGACATACGGAAATCCGAAACCGATGCAATGTGCCATGAAGATCGAGAATCGTAAACGGACTTCGACGTCTGGAGCCCCGGCGGGCAGTCATGTTCGCCGACACCGGAGCCTCTACGCCCAACGGCCTCTCCTCATCCTGACATCGCCGGTCGGTCACATCCACTGGAGTGGTGTATCGACGGCCACTCGGTGATCTCGTTTTGAGGCTATGCAGTGAGTTCGGTGGGCAGGGCGGTCTGGTCGGTTTCTGACTCGATCGGGTGGAGCCGGGCCTTGGCCAGCAGTTCCAGCCCCATGTAGTGGCGGGCCTCGGTCCACTCGTCGTTCTGCTCGGCCAGCACCGCGCCGACTAGGCGGATCAGGGCGGTTCGGTCGGGGAAGATGCCCACCACGTCGGTTCGGCGGCGGATCTCCTTGTTCAGGCGTTCTTACGGATTGATGCCCCTATGGTTCGTCAGATGGGAACCGCGGTGCCGTCAGGAGCCGCCACCCGCGTGTACCCGGCATGCGGATAGCACGCCAAAGCCTCATCGAGCAGCCCCAACGCGGTGTCCTGTGCCGCCGGGTGACCCTGCTGGACAATGTCCAGGAGCAGCGGGGTCGCAACCACAGCCGCTGGGAACACCGCGGCGCTGTGGCCATGAACAATTCAACCGCCGCCGAGCTGCGAGCCAGCCTCCGTCGCCTGTACCAGATTCGCTGCCTCGGACAGGGCACGTAGACCACGGGCGGCACGATCCGGTTCATACCAGTCGGGATGGCCCGGTATGGAGTCCCAGTCCACCGCGTCGATCTCATCCAGCACAGCAGCATCCTCGCACGCGGCCGCTACCCGCCGTTCAAGCGCCAACGAGGCCCTGAGAATCATTCCGTTAGGAGCTCTGAACGCCATAGCCCCCAGTCATGGAGTAGCCGTAGCAGTTCGACGCCGGTCTGCGTGTCGAACACCCGGGTCGATTTGTCGGCGCTGGCAGTCGCCAGCATCGCTCTGCCTCGGCTGAACACCACCGACCGCACCGCGCCCTCGTGCACCAGCTCGGCGCTCCTGGCTCCCGTCTGGGCGTTGTAGATACGGGCCGTGCCGTCCGCGGTGCCGGTTGCCACCAACGCCAACCGAGCAGAGCCGAACGTTCACCTGCCCACAGATACGAGAGGACGAGAACTCACCATCCCTTGCACATAAGGGAACTGACACCTAGCCAGTCCGGCGACAGCCGGACACCACCTGCTCAAGCTCCCCGACAGGGGAGCGCAGGCAACCCAAATAACTGTGCAACCACCCCGTTATGACATCGCCGGTGCAGCCAGGCGCCGGCACCCGAGCCCACCCCCTCCCCGCCAGGGGAGGGGGCTGCCCTCTACCACCGGTCCTGCCGTCAGGCAGGACCGCATTCCTCCTGCTGAGCGGGCCGCCAGGCCCGCCAACTCGCACATAAACCAACCAAGTTGGCCCGCCAGGGCCAACCCTGACACCTGACACACAGTCGTGCCGCCAGGCACGACGACAGCACCTAATGGGCCGTGCGGGAGTCCGTGATGTCCTTGCGGTCGATGCTGTTGCGTGCGGACTCCGGTTCG
>NZ_JBFAWG010000047.1:0-60179 GCF_040680215.1 Streptomyces sp. NPDC052107 | reverse complement strand
CGAGGAGAGCGGCCGTTTCCACAGTAAGCACTATGAGTCACGGCCTGGCACTCGGGCCCGCCGCTGCGCTCGCGGCGGGCGCCACCACTCCGTTCACCACCTATGAGGCGGAGGCCGGCACCCTGGGAGGGGGCGCCGGCAGGGTGTCCCTGACCTCGGCGCCGACGACGCAGTACTCGAGCGCCGCACTCGAGGCGTCCGGGCACGCGTACGTCCACCTCGGCGCCACCGGTCAGTCGGTGCAGTGGACGAACAACACGGGCCAGCCCATCAGCTTCATCAACGTCCGGGCCAGCATTCCCGACTCCTCGTCGGGCGGCGGCACCACCGGCACGCTGAACCTGTACGTCAACGGCACCTTCCGGCAAGCGGTGAACCTCAACTCCAAGCAGACCTGGGTGTACGAGGGGAACAACAACTACAACACCAGCGACAACCAGAACCCGGCGGACGGCTCTCCGCGGGTGTTCTTCGACGAGTCGCACACGTTCGTCGCCGGCACGCCCATCGCCCCCGGCAGCACCTTCTCGCTGCAGAAGGACTCCTCGAACAGCGCGTCGTTCTACGACGTCGACGCCATCGACGTGGAGAACCCGCCGGCACCGATCGCCCAACCCGCCAACTCGATATCCATCACCACGTGCGGAGCGGTCTCCGACGACAACTCGACCAACGGGTCCGCCGACCCCCAGTCCGTGGACAGCACCGCCGCCATCCAGAACTGCATCAACCAGGCGCAGTCCCAGGGCAAGATCCTCTGGATTCCGCAGGGCACCTTCTATGTGAAGGGCACCACCGGCCTGCGCGCGCAGGGGATCACCATCGCCGGGGCCGGGATGTGGTACACCACGATCTACCGTGATGTGCCGGTGCCCAACAGCACCCCCCTGGCGGCGCTGTTCTCCCTGACCTCGTGCACCGTGCGGGACTTCCACATCGACGCCAACGCCGTCAGCCGCGGCACTGTCGGCGGCGACGGTGGCGCCATGGACACCACCGGCACCAACTGGGTGGCCGACGGCATCTGGACCCAGCACACCATGTCCGGCTTCTGGGCCTCGGGCACCGGCGGAAAGGTGCAGAACAGCCGCCTGACCTCGATCTGGGCCGACGGGATCAACCTGAACAACGTGTCGCTCGACGCGGACACCGGAAACGACCTGACCGCCACGAACAACTTCGTGCGCGGCACCGGCGACGACGCGATGGCGATCAACTCGGTCAACTACAACACCAGCGGCAGCACGACGACCTACTACCACCCGATGACCGACATCACCTTCACCGACAACACCGCGATCGCGCCGTGGGGCGGCAAGGGCATCGGGATCTACGGCGGAAGCGGCCACCAGGTCAGTAACAACTACATCAGCGACACCGCGCGGTACATCGGCCTGGGCGCCGGGCGCTTCGGCGTCAACGGCAACGACCTGCTGTCCGCGACCGTGAGCGACAACGACGTCGTCAGGTCGGGCGGCAACGCCTACAGCCAGGGCCAGCCCGCGCTGCACATCGGCAACGGCGGCGACGGCCAGAACACCGGCGTCGTCGACCACGTCACCGTGACCGGCAACACCGTGTCCGACTCCCTCTACGACGCGATCGGCTTCTCCACCTCGACCAACACGCTGCTGCAGAACAACACGATCACCAACCCCGGCCGCAACGGAGTGGTGATCGCACCGCCGTACTACCCAGCGCCCAGCGGATCCGCCACGATCACCGGAAACACCCTCACCGGACTGCACTCGGGGAACACCGCGTTCACCAACAACTCCAGCGGCTTCACCGCGACGGTGAGCAACAACAACTGGCAGAACCCCGCGCCCGAGGGTCCCTACGGCGGCACTCCCGCCGCAGTGCCGGGCACCGTTCAGGCGGAGAACTACGACACCGGAGGTCAGGGCGTCGCCTACAACGTCAGCTCGGTCAACGGCAATGGCACTGCCTACCGCTCCGACGGCGTCGACCTGGAGACCACCTCCGACACCGGCGGCGGCTACAACCTCGGCTGGACCAGCGGCGGGCAGTGGTTCCGCTACACCGTGGACGTCGCCACGGCCGGGACCTACACCGTCAGCCTGAGGACCGCGGCTCCCGCCGCCGTGACCGGCGCGTTGCACCTGTCCAACGCGTCCGGAACCAACCTCAGCGGAGCCGTCGACATCCCCGCCACCGGCGGCTGGCAGACCTGGACCACGGTGACCGCCGACGTCACACTCCCGGCCGGTCGGCAGGTTCTCACGCTCAACCAGGACAACGGCGGCTGGAATCTCAACCACCTCACCTTCGCCGCGGCGAGCGGCTCCCCGTCGGCCACCCTGTCGGTCTCGCCGGCCTCGCTGACCTTCGCCGGCCAGACGCCGCACACCACCAGCGCGGCGCAGACGGTCACGGTGACCAACACCGGCACGGCGACAGCGACGGTCTCCGGCGTCACCGTCTCCGGTGACTACGCCCAGACCAACACCTGCGGCACCTCCATCGCCGCAGGGGCCTCCTGCTCGGTCAGCGTCACCTTCACGCCGACCGTCTCCGGCACCCGCACCGGCACGCTCACCGTCAACAGCGACGCCTCCAACGGCCCCACCACCGTGGCGCTGTCCGGCACGGGCGGCACCACCAGCACCGACCTGGCCGCCGGCAAGGCCACCAGCGAGTCCAGCCACACCCAGACGTACGCCTCGTCGAACGTCACCGACGGCAACCAGTCCACCTACTGGGAGAGCGCCAACAACGCCTTCCCGCAGTGGGTCCAGGTCGACCTCGGCTCCGCCCAGAGCGCGTCCCGCGTCGTCCTCAAGCTGCCTGCCGGCTGGGGCGCCCGTACCCAGACGTTGTCCCTGCTCGCGAGCACGGACAAGGCCACCTTCACCACCCTCAAGGCGTCGGCGAGCTACACCTTCGACCCGTCCGGCAACAACACCGTCACCATGACCTTTCCCGCCACCGCCCAGCGCTACTTCCGGGTGAACATCACGGCGAACACGGGGTGGCCGGCCGGGCAGCTCTCGGAGTTCCAAGTCTGGAACTCCTGAATCGACCGGCACCTCATCGGTACGTCCCTGCTGGTGTCTGTGCCTGCCGAAACGGACGGCATGACGGTGCCGCCGAGCACACAGGGCCCGGCGGCACCTTGGGTTCGGGTCAGTTCAGGTGTTCCAGACCTGGAGCTCCGAGATCTGTCCCGCCGGCCAACCGGTGTTCGCCGTGATGTTCACCCGGAAGTAGCGCTGGGTGGTCGCGGGGAAAGTGATGGTGACCGTGTTGCTGGTGGCGGGGTCGAAGGTGTACGTGGCCGACGCCTTGACGGTGGAGAAGGTGGTGCCGTCGGTGCTGCCCAGCAGCGACAGCGTCTGGTCGCGGGCGCCCCAGCCGGCAGGCAGCTTGAGGACGACGCGGGACGCGCTCTGCTGGGAGCCGAGGTCGACCTGCACCCACTGCGGGAAGGCGTTGTTGGCGCTCTCCCAGTAGGTGGACTGGTTGCCGTCCGTCACGTTCGACGACGCGTAGGTTTGGGTGTGGCTGGACTCGCCGGTGGCCTTGCCGACGGCGAGATCGGTGCTGACGGTGCCGGAGTCGTTGCCGCTGGGGAACACCTCGAAGTCCGACAACTGGGCTGCGTTCCACCCGGTGTTCGCGGTGATGTTCGCCCGCACGTAGCGCGCCGTGGTGGCGTTGAAGGTGATGGTCACTGTGTTGGTGTTGGTGTTGGGATCGAAGATGTATCCGGCCGACCCCGCGATGGTCGAGAACGTGGAGCCGTCCGTGGATCCCAGCAGTGACAGGGTCTGCGTGCGGGCCCCCCATGCCGTCGACGGCGGCAGCTTGAGGACGACCTTGCCGATGCTGTAGCCCTGGCCGAGGTCGACCTGGGCCCACTGCGGGAACGAGCCGTTGGTGCCCTCCCAGTAGCTGGACGGTGAGGTTCGAGGCGACGTACGGGCTGTTGCTCGAACTCGCCGATGCCGGCCGGCCGGCCGCCACATTGGTGCTGCTGTCGATGCCGCTGCCGGCGAGGGCCACCGTGAGCGGGTTGTTGTTCGCGTTGCTGGACACGGTGAGGGTGCCGGTGCGGGATCCGGGGGCGGTGGGCTTGAAGGCGACGCTCACCGTGCAGGACGCGCCGACGGCGATGGTGGAGCAGTTGTTGGTCTGACTGAAGTCGCCCGTCGCCGCGACGCTGGACACGGTCGCCGTGCTGGTGCCGGTGTTGGTCACCGTCACCGTCTTCGCGTCGGCGGAGGAGCCGACCACCGTGCCGGGGAAGGACAGGTCCGCCGGACCGGCGCTCAGCACGGGGCCGGCGGCGGTGCCGGTACCGGAGAGGCTGATGGTGTTGGTGATGCCGCCCGCGTCGACGGTCAGCGTTCCGGTGCGTGTGCCGGTCGCCGTCGGCGTGAAGGTGACGCTGACGGTGCACGAGCCGTTCGCCGCGATGGAACTGCCGCAGTTGTAGGTCTGGGCGAAGTCACCGCTGGTGGAGATGGAGGAGACCGAGGCGGACGAACCGGTCGGGTTGGAGACCGTCACGGTCTGCGCCGCGCTGGTCGTACCGCCGGCCTGCGAGCCGAAGCTCAGCGCGCTCGGGGAGGCGGTGACCGTGCTGGCAGGGTAGGGCGGGTAGACGGGGGTGGGCCACCCGCCGCAGTACGCGGTGCCGCCGATGCCCGAGTTGCCGCCGCCGTCGGTCACCGTGAAGTTGCCGCCCTCGCAGCAGTAGACGGGTGCGGGTCCGTTGACGCCGGTCGCGGTGACGTTGGTGAAGCTCGCCGAGCCGCCGGTCTGCTCCTGAAGGGCGAAGGTGCCGGTCCCGGCGATGGTCACGTTGTCGAGGTGGACACCGCTGACGGTGCCCTCGACCCACTGGATCGCCTCATAGGGGCTCTGCTGGATCAGCGCGTTGGTCACGTTGACCGGACCGTTGATGGCCCCCTGGCTGCCGTCGAACCACAGAGAGCCGACCCCGAACTGCCAGTTGGGGTCGAGGCTTCCGTTGCGGATCAGCGCGTTGTCGGAGATGGTCGTGGTGCCGACCGGGGTGGAGCTGAAGCGCTGCCCGACGTGGATGCCGCCACCCTGGGTGATGCCGGTGTCCTGCACCAGGTTGCCGCTCACGGTGTTGTCGTGCCCGCCGTAGATGGCGATGCCGTTGGCGAGCATCTGAAGCTGCACCGTGTTGTCGGAGATGGTGTCGTTGGCGTCCGCGCCGATGCCGGCGTCCGCCCAGGTCGCGATGCCGTCGTCGCCCGTGTTGCGGATGTCGCTCCCCCTGACCTTGGAGTTGGTCACGCCGCCGTGGAAGTTGATGCCGTCGGCGGTGGTGTCGCGGATGCGCATGCCGCTGAAGGTCGGGCCGTCCATCGGCCCGTCCATCCAGGCGCCGACCTTCTCGTGCTCGATCCACACGCTGGACACGGTGGAGTTGCTCATCGCGCCGCCGATGCCGTTCACCTGCGCGCCGTCGTTGCGGTCCTGGACGTCACCGGAGATCGCGAAGT
Organism: Streptomyces sp. NPDC052107; assembly: GCF_040680215.1. NCBI lineage: Bacteria > Bacillati > Actinomycetota > Actinomycetes > Kitasatosporales > Streptomycetaceae > Streptomyces > Streptomyces sp. NPDC052107. Next base: position 54,678 of record NZ_JBFAWG010000047.1, on the reverse strand, counting down.
TCTGCAGGTGCACGCCGGTGCTCGGCGACGGCGCGGAGTTGCCGTAGAAGCCCGGCGCCGACCCGGTGACCGTCGAGTACCACATGCCGGCGCCGGCGATCGTCACGTTGTTCACCGCGACGTGGCCCGGGATCTTGTACGTGCCGGGCGGGATCCGCACGGTGCCACCGGCGCCCGCGGCGCTGATCGCCGAGTTGAAGGCGCTGGTCGAGTCGTTGACTCCGGTCGCGTCCGCGCCCTTGCTGGTCACCGACACCGAGCCGGCCGGCTGCGTCAGCGGGGCACCGACCTGCTCGAAGTCGGCGAAGTCGATGGTGTAGGACGTTGCGGTGTCCTCGGGGTCCACCTGCAGCGTGAAGGTGGTCCCGGCCGGATAGGTCTGCGTGAAGAGGCGATGGGCCTCGTCGAAGAAGTGGTGCGGGTTGCTGCCCGGGCTGTTGGTGAAGGGGTAGCTGCCGTAGAACCAGCTGTATGCGTTGGGCAGGGTGAAGTTGCTCTGCTTGGTGCCGTTGACGTACAGGGACAGCGGCGCGTTGTAGACCGACCCGTTCGAGCTGTCCGGGATGCTGTACCGGAAGTTGATCGAGTTCGTGGGCACCGGCGTGGTGAAGGTGACGTACTTGCCCGCCCCCTGCAGCGTCACGGCCTTGCGGTAGGAGGCTTCGTCGGCCAGCTGGCCCTGCGTGTAGCTGGGACCGATGACGCTGCCGTTGGTGGCGGCGTCCTCCGCCTGGACCTCGACATAGGGGAGGGCGGCACCGCTGCCGCCGGTGGCGGCGGCCTATGCCGGGGGCGCCGCCAGGAGGACGCCCGTGGCGACCAGCACTGCGCTGGTGCCGCCCAGGGCGACCGCGCGTCTGAGTGTGCGTAGGGACTGTAACAATGGTTGTTCCTTGGGACCGAAGCCGTCGTGAGGCGTGCCGCCGTCGGGTGGGGTGCCCGAGGTCAGGTGCCCTTGGGCACGACGCAGCGCTTCGCCGGCCCTTCGCGGCCGGGCAAGGTGGAGCTGGTGCGAACAGGTGGAGCGGGAGGATCCGATCACAGGCGGCGGCGCGCGCGGCACCGTATTGGCTCGGACAGACGCGAGTAATATTCCGACCATAGTTTGTTTCAAACTTACTTTTTCTTGTAAGTTGTCGATCTCCAGCATCGCGGTCGCGTCGGCGTATGGAGAAGGCCTACTCCCCTGGGTAGGGCGCGTCCGCCCCTGGCGTCGGATCGTCCCCGGGTGAAGCTTTCTCGCCGTGGCTGTCCCGACGTTCTTGCTGCAAAGACTGACGAATTTTTACGCCAGGCCGTAAGTGGATTGCGGATCATGCCCTAGGCTTGAGCCATGACACGACGACTTGCCGAGGTGGCCAGGAAAGTCGGGGTCAGCGAGGCGACGGTCAGCCGGGTGCTCAACGGCAAGCCCGGTGTCTCCGAGCAGACCCGCGAGGCCGTGCTGACCGCCCTGGACGTGCTCGGCTACGAGCGCCCGACCCAGCTGCGGGGCGAGCGCTCGAGGCTGGTCGGGCTGGTCCTGCCGGAGCTGCAGAACCCCATCTTCCCCGCCTTCGCCGAGGTGGTCAGCAGTGCCCTGGCGCAGCAGGGCTTCACCCCGGTGCTGTGCACGCAGACGGCGGGCGGCGTCTCCGAAGCCGACTATGTGGAACTGCTGCTCCAGCAGCAGGTCTCGGGCGTGATCTTCTTCGGTGGCCTGTATGCCCAGGCCGAGTCCCCGCACGAGCACTACGAGCGGCTGTCCCGCCGCGGTCTGCCGACGGTGCTCATGAACGCCGCCATACCCGACCTGGACTTCCCACAGGTCAGTTGTGACGACGCGGTCGCGGTGGAACAGGGCGCCGGGCACTTGCTGTCGCTGGGCCACCGGCGGATCGGCCTGGTGCTCGGGCCGCCCGATCACATGCCGTCGCGGCGCAAGCTGGCGGCGGCTCGCACGGTACTGGAGGGGGCCGGGCTGGAGCTCGAGGAGGCGGACGTCGCACACGCGCTGTTCTCCCTGGAGGGTGGGCAGGCCGCGGCTGCGCGCCTGCTGCAGCGCGGTGTCACCGGCATCATCTGCGCCTCGGACCCGCTGGCCCTGGGGGCGGTGCGTGCTGCCCGCAGGCGCCGGCTCGATGTGCCCCGGGACGTGTCGATCATCGGCTACGACGATTCCTCCTTCATGACCTGCACCGATCCGCCGCTGACCACCATCCGCCAGCCCATCGAGGCGATGGGCCGCGCCGCCGTGGAGCTGCTCGTGGGAGAGCTGGCCGGCGCCAAGGTCACCCACGACGAGCTGCTCTTCGAGCCGGAGCTCGTGGTGCGCGGATCCACCGGTCTGGCGCGAGAGAGCCCGGCCGCTGACTGAGCGCCAACTCGCAGCGCCGGCAAGGGCCGTACCCCCACGGGGTGCGGCCCTTGCGTTGTTTGTGGCGCGCTCCATCACGGTTTCGCGTTGACTTCTTGCAAAGTACCGTCGAGATATTGCGGCGCCGACGGGGTCAGTGCTTAAGTGAGGCACGCCACATCCCCACGCACTCCGCCCATGAAGGGGTCTTCCATCCATGCGCAGATCCGCAGCGCTGCTGATCGCCGGCGCTCTCACCCTGACCGCTGCCGCCTGTTCCAGTTCCTCCGACGGCGGTGCCAAGCCGACCAACGGCAAGGTCACGATCTCCATCGACTGCGCCCCGCCGAAAAGCCGCCCGACGCAGCGCAAGCAGTGGGCCGACGACATCGCGGCCTTCGAGAAGCTGCACCCGAACATCACGGTGAAGAGCATCGACACGTTCCCGTGCGAGACCCCTGAACTGTTCACAGCCGCGCTCAAGGGCGGCACCGAGCCCAACGTCTTCTACACCTACTTCACGGACAAGCAGCAGGTCCTGGACGCCGGCCAGGCGGCCGACATCACGAAGTACGTCACCTCCGAGAACCTGCCGGTCAAGGACGACATCATGTCCTCGGTGTGGGACACCCAGAAGTCCGGCGGGAAGATCTACGGCATTCCGCGCACCAACTACACCATGGGCGTGATCATCAACCGGAAGCTCTTCCAGAAGGCCGGGCTGAACCCCGACCAACCGCCGCAGACCTGGGCCGAGGTCGAGGCCGACGCCAAGAAGATCGCCGCTCTGGGCAAGGGCATCGCGGGCTACGGCGACTACAGCGCGGGAAACAACGGCGGCTGGCACTTCACCGCCGAGATCTACGCCCAGGGCGGCCGGATGGTGAGCGACGACGGCACCAAGGCGGCCTTCAACAACCCCCAGGGCCTGGCCGTGCTGCAGAACCTGCACAAGCTCCGCTTCGACGACAACGTCATGGGCAGCACTCAGCTCTACAAGTGGGGCGACCTCCAGAAGCAGATGGCCGCGGGCAAGTTGGGGATGTACATCGCCGCGCCTGACGACATCACCTACATGGTGCAGAGCCTCGGCGCCCACTACGAGGACTTCGGCATGGGCCCGGTCCCCGGCCAGAGCGGACCCGGCGTCGGCACCCTCACCGGCGGCGACGACTACATGTTCAACGTCAAGGACACCCCCGAGCAGATCAAGGCCGGGATCCAGCTGCTCAGCTACCTCTGGCTGACGGAGGGCCAGGGCCAGCAGTACAACTACCCCCGCTCCAAGTCCTCCGGCCAGGCGGTCGGCCTGCCCCAGCCGCAGCTGTTCCAGGGTGCCACCGCCACCAAGGACGCCCAGCTCAAGGCCGCCAACGCCACCATGTCGGTACAGGCCTTCGAGTCCTTCGTGAAGGCCAACGTCCCCGGCGTCACCGAGCCCGGCAACGCCCAGGCCATCTACAAGATCCTCGACACGGCAATGGCGTCCACGCTGACGAACCCCCATGCCGACCTGCAGAAGTTGCTGGACACCGCTGAGCAGCAGGTCAACCAGGTCCTCGCCAACGCCCAGTAGTCGCAAGGGCCGCCAGGCCCCGGGACGGGCAGCCTCCCAAGGAGATCGACGATGGCGGTCGCGACCGCATCCTCCGGAACCGACGCGCCGCCCGCCAGGGCGGCCGGCCGGGCCGGGGCACTGCGCAGATCCGTACAGCGCAACCTCACCGCACATGGCTTCCTGATCGGCGCGGTGCTCTGCTTCGCCTGCTTCCAGTGGTATCCCATGGTCCGCGAAGTGATCATGAGCTTCCAGAAGGCGAAGGCGGGCAGGACCACCTGGGTCGGCCTGCACAACCTCGACCAGATCGTGCACGACCCCAGCTTCTGGCCGGCCTGGCGGAACACCGCCGAATTCACCGGCCTGGCCCTGCTGTTCGGCTTCGCGCTGCCGTTCGTCACGGCCGTGGTGATGAACGAACTGCGGCACGCGCGCGGCTACCTGAGGATCCTGGTGTACCTCCCGGTCATGCTGCCGCCGGTGTCCTCGCTGCTGCTGTTCAAGTACCTGTACAACCCCGAGTACGGGCCGATCAACCGGTCACTGCAGCTGCTGCACCTGCCCACCTCCGGCTGGCTGCAGTCCCCGGACATGGCGATGCTCGCCGTTGTCATCGCATCCACCTGGATGAACATGGGCAGCGCCACGCTGATCTACCTGGCGGCGCTGCAGAACATACCCGGTGAGCTCTACGAGGCCGCCGAACTGGACGGAGCCGGACTGCTGCGGCGCGTCTGGCACGTGACGATCCCACAGACCCGGCTCGTCCTCTCGCTGATGCTGATGCTTCAGATCGTCGCCACCATGCAGGTCTTCGTCGAGCCCTTCATCCTCACCAACGGCGGCCAAGGGGTGGAGGGTTCGACCACCACCGTCGTCTACCTGATCTACCAGTACGCCTTCAACTTCTCCAACTACGGCGCAGCCTGCGCCCTCGGGCTGCTCCTGCTGCTGGTGCTCGCCGGGTTCTCGGTGATCTACGTGCGACTCAACCGGAGGCTGGAGTCATGAGCGACACCCGCACCCTGGTCAATCCGGCCCAGCTGAACCGCACGCTCTACCGAGCGACGCTGATCCTGATCGTCGTCGCCTTCACACTGGTCTTCCTGGGCCCCCTCTACCTGCTGGTGACGGGCGGACTCAAGGGCACCACCGAGTCCATCCAGACCCCGCCCACCTTCTACCCGCACCACATCGAGGCCTCCAACTACAGCGACGCGTGGACTCGCCTCAGCATCGCCCACCTGCTGCTCAACACGCTCTGGTACGCCTTCGGGGCACTCGCCTTCCAGCTCGTCCTGGACGTCACCGCGGCCTACTCGCTGTCCAAACTGCGGCCGGCGCTGGGCAACGCGATCCTCGGCCTGATGCTGGCCACTCTCATGATCCCGGCCATGGTGCTGGTCGTCCCGCAGTACCTGACCGTGCTGGACCTGCCGCTGATCCACCAGAACCTGCTCAACTCCCCCTGGGCGATCTGGCTCCCGTCGGTGGCCAACGCCTTCAACATCTACCTGCTGAAGCGCTTCTTCGACTCGGTGCCCCAGGAACTGCTCGATTCCGCCGCCATCGACGGCGCCGGACCGCTGCGCACACTGCTCTCCATCGTGCTGCCCATGTCCCGGCCGATCATCGGCGTCGTGTCCATCTTCGCCCTGGTCAACGTGTGGAAGGACTTCCTCTGGCCGCTGCTGGCCGAGCCCGACCCGACCAGGCAGACGCTCAACGCCGGCATCTACTCGCTCTCCCTGGGCGTGCCGGAGAACGTGCTGATCGCCGCCTCGGCCATCTCCGCCGTGCCGACGGTGGTCTTCTTCCTGATCTTCCAACGCAACATCATGTCCGGGCTCACCGCCGGCAGCCTCAAGGGCTGACACCATCTCCCGAGGAGACTTCTACCGTGCACCAACCCCACGAGTGGTGGCGTGGCGCCGCGATCTACCAGATCTACGTGCGCAGCTTCGCCGACGCGGACGGCGACGGGGTGGGCGACCTGGCGGGCGTCCGGTCCCGGCTGCCGTATCTCGCCGAACTCGGTGTCGACGCGCTCTGGTTCACCCCCTGGTACGCCTCACCGATGGCCGACGGCGGCTACGACGTGGCCGACTACCGTGCCATCCACCCGGCCTTCGGCAGTCTGGGGGAGGCCGAGAAGCTGATCTCCGAGGCACTGGCGTCGGGTATCCGCACCATCGTCGACATCGTGCCCAACCACGTCTCCGACCGGCACCGCTGGTTCCAGGAGGCGCTCGCCGCAGGCCCCGGCTCACCCGAGCGCGATCGGTTCTGGTTCCGTGAGGGCCGAGGCGCGAACGGCGAACTTCCTCCCAACAACTGGATGTCCCAGTTCGGTGGGAGCGCCTGGACCCGCGTCCCGGACGGCCAGTGGTACCTGCACCGCTTCGCCTCCGCCCAGCCCGACCTGAACTGGCAGCACCCCGAGGTGCGCCGGGAGCACGAGGAGGTGCTGCGCTTCTGGTTCGACCGGGGCGCGGCCGGGGTCCGCATCGACTCCGCCGCCGAGGTCATCAAGGACCCGGCGCTTCCCGACCTGGTGGACGGCGCGGACCCGCACCCCTACCTGGACCGCGACGAGATCCACGACGTGTACCGGGACTGGCGCAAGGTCGCCGACTCCTACACCCCGCCGCGCGCTCTGATCGGCGAGGTCTGGCTGCCCGACCCCGAACGCTTCGCCCGCTACCTGCGCCCCGACGAACTCCACACCGCCTTCAACTTCGGCTTCCTCACCTGCCCTTGGGACGCCGTGCGGCTGCGCGAGGCGATCACGACCACGCTGGCCGTGCACACGCCCGTCGGCGCGCCCGCCACCTGGGTGCTGGCCAACCACGACGTGACCCGGACCGTCACCCGCTACGGCCGTGCCGACACCGGCTTCGACTTCGCGGCCAAGGCCCACGGCACCCCCACCGACCTCGCACTGGGCACCCGGCGCGCCCGGGCGGCAGCGCTGCTGAGCCTGGCCCTGCCCGGCTCCGTCTACCTCTACCAGGGCGAGGAGCTCGGCCTGCCCGAGGTCGAGGACCTGCCGCACTCGGTCATCGAAGACCCGATGTTCCACCGCACCGGAGGAGCCGACCCCGGCCGGGACGGCTGCCGCGTGCCGCTGCCGTGGAGCGGCGACGCCCCGCCGTTCGGCTTCGGCCCCGAGGGCACTCGGCCCTGGCTGCCCCAGCCTCGCCACTGGTCGGCGATGACGGCGGAGCAGCAGGTGGCGGACCGGGACAGCATGCTGAGCCTGTACCGCACGGCGCTGCGCCTGCGCCGGAGCGAGACCGCACTCGGCGACGGGCAGATGACCTGGCTTCCCAGCGGCCCCCAGGTCCTCTCCTTCACCCGCGACCCCGGCTTCGGCTGCGTCGTCAACCTGGGCTCGGAGCCGGCACCGCTGCCTCCGCACCGACAGGTCCTGCTGAGCAGCGCCCCGCTGACGGACGGGAAGCTGCCCACCGATACCGCGGTCTGGCTGCGCCTGCCCTGACCCGGACGCGGCACCGACCGCACCCGGGCCGTGCCGCTCATCGAAGTGAGCGGCGCGGCCCGCCCCTTTCCACAGCTCCCGCGAGGATCCATCGCCTTCCACCACAGAATCGAGGCGCAGTGAACCGCACAAGCAGACGAACCGGTGCGAGGCGAAGAGCCGCCGCAGCACTGGCGGTCGTGACAGCGACGGTAGGCCTCACCGCCGTACCGGCCGGCGTTGTCGCGGCGGCACCGGCCGGCGTGGCCGGGGAGACCCAGGCCACGCCGGTGACCCGCGCCGGGCTCGACCCCGCCCTGGTCGCCGGTCGCGGAGCCGATCTCGGCTTCCTGGAGCAGGAGGCGGAGCGCGCCCCGACCGACGGCACCGTCATCGGCCCGGGTCGCGCCGCGTACACGCTCGCCGCCGAGGCTTCAGGCCGCAGTGCGGTCAGTCTCGCGCCCGGCCAGTACGTCGAGTTCACGCTGCCGCGGGCCGCCAACGCCATCACCGTGCGCTACAGCATCCCGGACGCTCCGACCGGCGGCGGGATCGACGCCCCGCTCGACGTCGGCGTGAACGGGCGCCACCGCAGCACCATGACGCTGACCTCGCGGTACGCCTGGCTGTACAACCAGTATCCCTTCACCAACGACCCCACCGCCGACGTGCTGCACCCCGACTGGTGGATCACCGAGTGCGGCTGTGTCCCAGGCGCCACCACCCCGGCCCCGGCGATTCCCAAGCCGTTCCGGCCCAACCACTTCTACGACGAGCAGCGGCTGCTGCTCGGCCGTACCTATCCGGCCGGTGCACACATCCGGCTGCGCGTGCCGCAGCGCAGCGAGGCCGCGACCACCGTGATCGACCTGATGGACTCCCAACTCGTCGCTCCGCCGAAGACGGACCCGTCCGCGGTCGACGTGCTGGCCTTCGGAGCGGACCCCAGCGGACGGCGCGACTCCGCCGACGCTGTCGACAAGGCCATCGCGTTCGCCGGACGAGCACACCGGAAGGTCTACATCCCTCCGGGGACGTACCAGGTCAGCCGCCACATCATCGTCGACGACATCACGATCGAGGGCGCCGGCAGCTGGTACACGATCATCAAGGGACACCAGGTCACCCTCGCGGCACCGGCCCCGGACGGCTCGGTCCACACCGGCGTCGGTTTCTACGGCAAGGACGCCTCGGCGGGCGGCAGCCACCACGTGCACCTGTCGGGCTTCGCCATCGAGGGCGACGTGCGCGAACGGATCGACACCGATCAGGTGAACGGCATCGGCGGGGCACTGAGCGACTCGACCGTCGAGGGGCTGTACATCCACCACACCAAGGTGGGCATGTGGTTCGACGGGCCCATGAGCAACCTGCGGATCACCGGCAACCAGATCGCGGACCAGATCGCCGACGGCATCAACTTCCACACCGGGGTGACCGACTCACTCGTCTCCAACAACTTCATCCGGAACACCGGCGACGACGGGCTGGCCATGTGGTCGGAGAAGGCGGAGGACGCGGGCGACGTCTTCGACCACAACACCGTGCAGACCCCCGTGCTGGCCAACGGCATCGCGCTGTACGGCGGAACGGACAACACCGTCTCCGGCAACCTCGTCGCGGACCCCGTCCGGGAGGGCAGCGGTATCCAGGTCGGCTCCCGTTTCGGCGCCGAAGCCTTCACCGGCCACCTGTGGATCACCGACAACACCACGGTGCGTGCCGGTACCTACGAGCTCAACTGGAACATCGGGCTGGGGGCGATCTGGTTCTACGCCCTGGAGAAGGACATCGGCGCGGACGTCGAGGTGGTGGGCGACTCCTTCCTCGACAACACCTACAACGCGGTGATGTTCGTCGCCGACTGGCCGGTCAAGGACAAGTACTCGATCACGAACGTGCACTTCAAGGACATCAAGGTCGACGGTACCGGCACGTCCGTGGTCAGCGCACGCGCCGCGGGGTCGGCGAGTTTCGAGGACGTGCAGGCCCGCAACGTCGGTGCGGTGAGCATCAACAACTGCGGGTCCTTCCACTTCACTCCCGCCGGTTCGGAGTTCTCCGTCTCCGACCGCGGCGGCAACGGGTCCTGGCTCGCGCCGTGGGAACTCCCCAACACCATCACCTGCGACGACCGGCCGGCGGTGATGCCCCCACCCGCACCCAGCCCCTGGCCCTAGGAGTCCAGAGGATCCCCTGTGACGGTCACCTCCCCGGGCCCCCAGGCTCAGGGAGGCCGACTGCGAGGGCCTGGACCGCCTGGACGCCGGGGACCGCTGCCCGACGACGTCACCGTGCACCTGGACGCCGGCTACGACTCGGACAAGATCCGCACTCTGCTCGACGAACGCGGTCTGCACGGCCGCATCGCGCACAAAGGGGAGAAGGCGTCCATCCAGGCCAGTCAGCGCCAGCACATCGAACGTACCCACGCCGGGCAGAACGCCTTCCACCGGCTCGCCCGCTGCTACGAGCGCCGCACCACCGTCGTCGACGCCCTCGCCTACTTCAACCGAGACGCCAGGGGCGTTGGACGTGATCCGCCTGCGCCTCCTGGCGTTGCACAGCGTCCAGTCCAGCGCGGCCGTTGCACCGACGCGATCGACCGCGGCGATGGCCGCCACCATCACCCCGCCCGGAGCCGCCACCGTCATCCACGACGACCCGTACGAGCTGGGCGCGGCGGCACGGACGCGCTCGTTCGGTGCCCGCTCCGCTCCGTACGCTGTCCGCGCCTGCCAGGCAGCCGCCACGGCCGACCGTCAACCGCCGCCTCGGCCCGCTAGAGGGCTTGGTCTTCTGAGGGATGCCCGCTGGACGGGCCTGATCCCCGGCCCCGGTGGTGTGCGGAGGCTTCCGCGACCTGCTTGAGAGCAGACGCCGTGGCAGAATCACCGACCCGGGCGGGTTGCTCGTGCGGGTGGCTCTCGTGGTGGAAGTGGGAAGGCGCCAGCCTGTCGCCCGGACCGTAGCGCTGCGACAAGGTGTCGGAGGATGTCGCGGGGGCGCGGGCGGGGGCTGCCGCAGCGGGCCGCCTGCCGTCCCTCGTGTCATTCTCAGCGCTTCCGGCCCTGTCGGCCCGGGCCGCCTCCTCCCGCGCGCCTCGTCGGGGGCCCGCCTGGGTCAGCCACGCCACAGCCGCGCCGGCGAAAGCCACGGGCCATTCCACCACCCCGGCGACGCCGAGCACCCCGGCTCCGGTGTAGACCGCCATCCGCCGACCGCGTGGAGAGATCGCTCCGATCCAGTCCAGCGCGCTGTCGGCGACCTTGCCCACCTGCTCGGCTCCAGGCAGGCGGCTCAGCCGGGAACCGACCGCCCGAAACGGTTGCGGAAGATCCGATGAATTTGTCCTGACCTGGCTCATGTCCTGCTCCCTCCGACGTCCACAAGGGGTGCCAGCCCCCGAGTTTCCCGATGTCACACCGCATATGCCCCCGTCCAAGCGTTGTCAGGTTCCAGGGCCCCGGCGCGTCCGGTCTCTGATCGCGCGTGCGAAGCCAGGCTGGCGTAACTCGGGCCGGATGGATCAGGGAGGTGGCTTGGTGGCTGGTGAGGGTTTGGGCCTGGACGAGGTGCTGCGGGCGGCGGAGGACGCCGCGCCGGTGGAGTCGGTGGACGTGGTCGCCCGGAACCTGGGGAAACGGTTCTCGGCGACAGAGGTGTCGTTCCTGTTCGTCGACCTGCCCGCCCTCATCCATGACACCCGCGACGAACACCCCCGCGAAGTGGTCCGCGCCCTGACTGGTGCGGTCCACGACGCGTGCGGCGGCTCTCTGCGGGACGACGCCACCACCATGGTCCTGGACTGGCACAGCGGCTCCGGCCGACGCCACGGCGACGCCGGCGCCGACACCTGACACTGCGGGTGCCGATGATTCATCCATCCAGGTCGGGGCCCTGCTCTCGATGCCTGTTCCACTGTTCCACCACCTCCCGAGGAGTAACCCGCAGCGCCTGCTCCTCCTGGTACGCCCTGAGACGCTCCTACGCTGGCACCGTGATGCTCAAACGGCGCCATGCTGGGACTTGCGTGCCCAAGCGACGCGGCCGTCCGCGCGGTGGCGGCCCGTCGTCCTACGATGGGTGAAGATCACCTGCGATCAGGGAGCGTGAAATGATCTTTATCACGGCCAAGTTCCGGATCAAGCCGGAGTACGCGGAGAGGTGGCCCGAGATCTCGCGCGAGTTCACGGAGGCCACCCGCAGTGAGCCCGGCTGTCTGTGGTTCGACTGGTCGCGCAGCGTCGACGATCCGACCGAGTATGTGCTCGTCGAGGCGTTCCGGGACGGTGACGCCGGTGCCGCGCATGTCCAGTCCGGCCACTTCAAGTCGGCACAGCAGACCCTGCCACCCCACCTGGTCGAGACGCCGCGCATCGTCAACGCGGTCCTGGAACAGGATGACTGGTCCCTGCTCGGGGAAATGGCCGTCCAGGGCTGACGGAGTCGCGGAGGAGCAGGGGAACGCGGCTGCCGCATTCTTCTGGGCCGGAACATGTCACTCACCGGCACCATGTGCGTCGCCGGGGCACGAGGCCGGCCGGCGGCTGGGTAACCCTGTCCTGAGTACGTTCAGCAGGAGCAGGCAAGTGCTGTTGCCGGGAGGCACGAAATGATCTGATGAAAGCCCTGCCAAGCGTCGCTCCAGCAACCGCCCGGGTGCCGAGCCGGCGGCAGACCATGGTGCGCTCGCACCGGGCCGTGTCGACCGCCTCGCACATGCCGACAAAGGACTGCCACCTATGGAATACCGTCATCTCGGCCGCAGTGGCCTGGTCATCAGCGAGATCGCCTACGGGAACTGGCTGACCCACGGCTCGCAGGTGGAGGCGGAGGCGGCCACCGCGTGCGTGCGCGCGGCGCTGGACCTCGGCATCACCACCTTCGACACGGCCGATGTCTATGCGGCGACGCGTGCCGAGTCGGTCCTGGGCGACGCGCTGAAGGGCGAGCGCCGCGAGGGACTGGAGATCTTCACCAAGGTGTACTGGCCGACCGGACCGGGTCGCAACGATCGAGGGCTCTCACGCAAGCACATCATGGAGTCGATCGAAGGGTCGCTGCGACGCCTGCGGACCGACTACGTGGACCTGTACCAGGCGCACCGGTACGACGTGGCCACGCCGCTGGAGGAGACGATGGAGGCGTTCGCCGACATCGTCCACTCCGGCAAGGCCCACTACATCGGTGTTTCCGAGTGGCCCGCGGAGCAGATCCGGCGTGCTCACGCGCTGGCGCGGGAACGGCACATCCCTCTGGTGTCCAATCAGCCGCAGTACAACGCCTTGTGGCGGGTCATCGAGGGGGAGGTCGTGCCCACCTGCGAGGAACTGGGCATGGGTCAGGTGGTGTTCTCTCCCATCGCGCAGGGTGTGCTGACGGGCAAGTACGAGCCCGGTCGCCGGCCTCCGCAGGGCTCGCGGGCCACCGATGACAAGGGCGGGGCCGACATGATCGCGCGGTGGATGCGCGAAGAGGTGCTGGAGGCCGTTCACCGGCTCAAGCCGCTGGCCGTCGAGGCCGGGCTGTCGCTCGCGCAACTGGCGGTGGCCTGGGTGCTGCAGAACTCCAACGTCTCGGCCGCCATCATCGGTGCCTCGCGTCCGGAGCAGGTCGAGGAGAATGCCAAGGCGTCCGGTGTCGTGCTGGAGGCTGACCTCATGGACCGCATCGAGGAGGTCCTGGAGCCGGTTGCAGTCACCGACCCCAAGAGGGTCCACGACAATGTGCCGCAGCGCCGCCCCTGAGCCATCGACGCCATTACGGTGATCGGAAGTCGCGACCGTTCAGGCGTCCAAGCCGACTTCCGTGAAGCGTCACCACAGCACGCCCCGCCTGCTCCGGCTCGACAGGGCAGTCCACTTCCTCCGCACATCCGAATCACACACAGTGGCTGGATCACATGGCTCGTTTTCAGGACCGGGTGGCCATCGTCACGGGCGCTGGAGCTCCGGACGGGATCGGTGCCGCGGTGGCGCGGGGACTCGTCGCGGAGGGCGGCCGCGTCGTGTTGTGCGCGACCTCCGAGCGGATCCACGAGCGCGCCGCGGAATTGGGCGAGGCTGCTGTGGGTGTGGTCGCCGACCTGACCCTCGAAGGAAGCGCGGATGCCGTGCTGCACGCCGCGTTCGAGCGGTGGGGCCGGGTCGATGTGCTGGTGAACAACGCGGGCATGACCTCGGTGACCTCGGGCTGGGACGCCGATGGGGATGTCGTCGCCCTGTCACTGGCGGACTGGAACGCGGCTCTGGCCCGTAATCTCACGACGGCCTTCTTGATGTGCCGCGCCGTGGTGCCCGCCATGAGGGCGGCTGGATACGGCCGGATCGTCTCGGTCGGCTCCACCACGGGAACGGTCACTGCGATGCCGGGCCAGGCCACCTATACAGCGGCGAAGGCCGGGCTGGTGGGGCTGTCCCAGGCGCTCGCCCTCGAGGTCGTCAGGGATGGCGTGACGGTGAACGTCGTGGCTCCCGGGTATGTGGCGACCGGTTCACAGCTGGAGTTCGAGGCCGCGGCCGCCGTGGCGGGGCCGTTCGGGCGCAGCGGTACGGCGGAGGAGATCGCGGCGTGCGTGCTGTTCCTGGCGCACGAATCGGCTTCCTTCGTCACCGGCACGGTCCTGGTGGCGGACGGCGGTCACCATCTCCCGGAGACCTGGCCCGCCCCGTGAAGCCACGGGGTCAGGCATCCTCCTGTCGCCCCTGCCCTTGTCGAAAACCTCATCCGTGCTGATGGGGGGCGGTGTGCGCGGTGCAGGGGATCTTGGTGTGGTCGCTGGGGGGCTGCCGTGAATGCCGAGAACTGCGAGAGCATGATCGATCGTGCTGCTGGCGGTGGCTTGTGCGCCCCGAGACGGTGTGGCCGCTGCGGGGCGGCCGCGTGCGAGTCCGGCAGTGCCCGTCAGCTGCGACGGTGCGCCGACTCCTCCAGCCGCTCGACCAGTTCGGCAGCCATGGCCTTGATGGTTTCCAGCCCCTTGCGCCCCCATGGCTGTGGGTCCTGGTCGACCACGCAGATCGTGCCGAGCACCACGCCGGTGCTGTCTATCAGCGGTGCGCCCAGGTAGGAGTGGACGCCGATCGCGTCGACCACCGGGTTACCGGCGAACCGCGGGAAGTCCCGGATGTCCTCCAGCACCAGCGCCCGGCGGCGCTTGACCACGTGCGGGCAGATGCCCATGTCGATGTCGCGGGGCATGACGCGGCCGGGCACCGGGTCCTCCAGCAACGGCGGCCCCACGTGGACCGTGGTGTCCTGCGCGGCGCTGTACAAGCCTGCGAAGTACTGACGGTCGGCGTCGAGGAAGAAGTTGACCCCGGCGTAGCAGCCGCCGGTACGGTGTGCCAGTTCCCGTGCGAAGGCGTCGAGTTCAGCATCCGGACGCGCATCGATGCCCAGCTCGCGCAGCCGCTCGGAGCGGGCACGTACCTGTGGGTCCTCCGGGGGGAGGAGCAGGTGGCGCAAGGCGATCCCGGACTCAGGCCCGGAGGAGGGGTTGGTCGGTGTCGCTGCCATGGGAACTCCTTGTCGTGAGCAGATGCTGAATCAGTTCGAGCAGCACACGGATGCCCGAGCTCTGGACGCGGGCGTCGCACAGCACCACCGGCACCTCCTGACTGAGGTCGAGCGCGGCCCGCACCTCCTCCCCGCGGTAGCGGTGGGCCCCGTCGAACTGGTTGACGGCGACGACGAAGGGCACGCCGCGCCGCTCGAAGAAGTCCACCGCCGCGAAGGAGTGGTCCAGTCTGCGGGTGTCGGCGAGAACCACCGCCCCGAGCGCTCCCTCGGAGAGTTCGTCCCACATGAACCAGAAGCGCTCCTGTCCGGGCGTGCCGAACAGGTACAGGACATGGGACGGACTGAGCGTGATCCGGCCGAAGTCCAGCGCCACCGTGGTCGTGGCCTTGTTCTCCACTCCGTCCAGCCGGTCCGTGGCCGCGCTGACGGCGGTCAGTATCTCCTCGGTGCTCAGCGGCTCGATCTCGCTGAGCGCGTTGACGAAGGTGGTCTTTCCCACGCCGAACCCACCGGCGATCAGCACCTTGATTCCCACCGGCAGGACGTCGGCGGTCAGCAGGTCACAGTCGTTTGAGGAGGCCATCGCGTACCGCTTCCAGGAGGTCTCGGTCAGGTCGTGCGCAGTGGCTGCCCGGGGGCGCCGGCGGCGCATCGCCTGCGACCACCGCGCCTCCCTCGGCCAGATCGGACAGCAGCACCTTGACCACGGCGGCGGGCACCTGCATCCGGGCCGCGACCTCGGCGACGCTCACAGGCCGCTGGCACAGCGCCAGCACCTGCGCATGGTCCAGGCCGAAGGCGCCCTGCGTCTGGGCGCCGGTGGCCCGCACCATGGTCACCAGCGTGAAGGGGGACGTGGCCCTGGTCCGGCCGTCGCTCACCGTGTAGGGACGGACCAGCCGCCCGGCCGCTTCGTCGACCAGCGGTCCGTCCGGGAGGACCGGCGTCATCGGTCATCCCACCGGGTGCCGGGGCGGCGTAGCCAGGTGGGGGCGCACGCTCTTCACCATCATCCCCATCTCGTAGCCCAGCACCGCTGCGTCCGCCTCGCGTCCGGCCAGCACCGCCAGCACCGCGCCGTGCCCGGCGGCCGAGACGAACAGCAGCGAGCTGCTGAGCTCCGTCACGATCTGTCGCACGTCACCGCCGTCGTCGAAGTGCCGGCCCGCGCTGCGCGCCAGCGAGTACAGCCCACTGGCGAGCGCGGCCAACTGGTCCGCGGCGTCCTCGTCGAGCCCCTCCACTGCCTTCACCAGCCCGTCCGAGGACAGCAACAAGGCGCTTCGGGTGTGCGGCACCCGGTTCACCAGGCCCGTCAACAGCCAGGAAAGGTCTTCGCTCGCCACGATCGTGTACTCCTCTTCGACGGAAGGAAACGGCTTGCAGGACGGGGCCCGGGCCTGCAGGGCGGTGTCGGCCATCAGGGCGTCTCCGCTTCCTCCGCCCTGCGCAGGCCGGTCTGGAACGCGGCCATCAGGCCCGGGTCGTGTGCGATGTCCTCGGAAGCTCCGGCGCCGCGGACCGGGTGCGGCCGTTCGGCGGCGTGGTCCTGGCGGCGGCGCTGAGGCAGCCGCGGACGGTCGCCCTCGCTGTCGGAGTGCGCCGGGGCGGGCTGGGTTTCGGAATCGGACACGCGCGGATCCGCAGCGACGGTCATCACTGTCGCCCCGGGGTCCGCCGCCTCGGGCTCCCCTGGGTCCTGCGGCGCCGCGCCAGGGGTCGGGACGGTGTGGTGCGCGGGAGCTGCCGGCTGCGGGCCGAGCAGTGCGCTGGGCAGCACCATGACGGCCTGAGTGCCGCCGTAGACGTTGCTCTGCAACCGCACAGCGACGTCGTGCCGCTGAGCCAGGACGGAGACCACGTACAGGCCGATCCGGCCGTCTTGCAGCAGCTCGCCGAGGGCGACCTTGTCGGGTGCACTCAAAACGGTGTTCATCTGGTTGCGCTCGCCCGGGGACATGCCCAGGCCCCGGTCCTCGACCTCGATCGCCACCCCCGCGGCGACGGTCTCCACCCGCACGTGCACGGTGGTCTGGGGCGGTGAGAAGACCGTCGCGTTCTCCAGCAGCTCGGCCAGCAGATGGACGACGTCGACCACGGCGTGGCCGCTGACCGTTCCATCGATGGGTGGGACCAGCTTGACCCGGGCGGACTGGTCGATCTCGGCGACGGCGGAACGCAGCACGTCGGTCAGGCCGACGGGACGGGTCCACTGGCGGTGGGTGTTCGCGCCGCCGAGCACGGCCAAGTTCTCGGCGTAGCGGCGGATTCGGGTGGACAGGTGGTCCACCCGGAACAGCCCCTTGAGCAGGTCGGGGTCCTCGACCTCGTTCTCCAGGGTGTCCAGGAGGCCGATCTCGCGGTGCACCAGGGACTCCAGGCGGCGCGCCAGGTTGGCGAACACCTCGAACTGCTCCAGGCGGGAGTTGTGTTCCGCGCCGACCGCGCGCGCGGCGGTCTCCAGCAGGGCTGCCTCCGCCTCTTGCCGGGCCGCAGCGATCTCGAATCCGAGGCGGGAGAGCTCGTCCGGGCCGGTCTGCGGCGGCAGTTCCGGCCGGCGCCGCACAGGCCGCTCCCCGGCCTGCAACCGGCGGCACAGCGACTCCAGTTCGGTCCTGCCCTCGGCTGTGGTACGGGTCAGCTCGGCAAGCTCGGCACGGTTCCGGTCGGCCGCGCGGGACAGCTCCGCCCAGTGCTTGGTGACTGCTCGTGCCTCCGCCGAAGCCCGTATGCCCGCGATCCCGGCCGCCATGGTGCCGATGAGGACCACGCCGCCGAACAACGCGCCCTGGTCCGCCCGGTCCAGGTGGCCATCGCGCACCAGCGCGGTGGCCACGGCACCGGTCACGGCGACCACGCCCGGCGGCAGCACGGACGACAGCACCAGACGCCGCCTCAAGGACCCGGCTCGCGACTCGGCCGTCACACGGGCGGTCACGGGCGACGTCGGCCGGTCGTCCGGCGGCATGGAAGGATCAGGCATGGCAGTCCCGGGACAGTGCGATGATCGGGTCGAGCGCGCACGCTATCGCGCACCAGGACCTCGGTGTCAGCCCCTGGCGCGTACAGAAATCGAACCGTTGTCCTCAACTGCGATTCGAAGTGCCCGTCCCCAGCGTGCGAGTGGGGACAAAGAAGCATTGGGGACGGCGTCGTGCGTGCGGCACTCAACGCGTCTGTGCGGGGCGACGGGCTGCTCGTCCACCGCGACGTGCACCTCGGCATCGCCGTCGACCTCGACGCCGAAGGCCTGGTGGTGCCGGTGATCCGGTCGGCCGGCGGCAAGCGGCTGCGCCGGATCGCGCAGGAGGTGAGCGAGTACGCCGTACGGGCGCGGGCCGGCCGACTGCGCGCCGACGATCTCGGGGGCGGGCCGTTCACCATCACCAACCCCGGCCCCTACGGCACCTTGCTCACCGTTCCCATCATCAACCATCCCCAGGTCGCGATCCTGGCGACCGACCACGTGCGACCGCGCCCGGTCGCGGTGCCCACCAATGGCGGCGGCGAATACGCCGCAGCCGTGCGGCCGGTCGGCAACGTGACCCTCAGCTTCGACCACCGAGCCGTGGACGGCGCGTACGCCGCCCGGTTTCTCGCCGAGGTCCGCAAGAACAGCGAGGGGCGCGACCGGGACTCCGAGTTCTGAGCGCCGGGCGTGAGTGCGGTCTCGAAGACGAGACGGACACCGGTCGACCGAGCGACCGGTTCGCCATCGACTTCGGGCCGCGGCTCGTAATCACCTCAGCCGACAGGCCCGTGATCCTCCGGTCGCTGGTGATCGCCGCACGAGTCGCAATCCCCACCACGCAACCGTGATCGACGATCAACGGCTCGACGCCTCCGTGCCGCGCTCAGCACACGCTGAAGGTGGCGGTGTTGTAGAAGAGCCCCTTCTTGTCGCTGCCGATGTACATGTACCAAGCGCCGCTGTAGTCGTCTCGGTCGAAGGTGATGTATCGGCCGTTGACCCCCTGGTAGATGTAGTTGGCACCTGACTGATAAAGCCATGTGCTGGCCTTTTTCAGGGTGTTGGGTCCGACGATGCCGTCGGCGGTGACCCCGTGCTTGCTTTGCCAGCTCTTGGTGGCGGACGTGGTCCCGGACCCGAACCGGCAGTCGATGCCGGAGTACGAGAGGTACCCGTCCGCCCAGAGGATCGTCTGCCACATCGCGGCCGCGTTGCTGTAGGAGTGTGACGACGCCGAGATCGGGCCCTCGTCCCACCAGTCGTCAGTCCAATCGCCGCTGCCCGAGACGTAGCCCAGGCTCGTGTCGGCCGAAGCCGGCGTCGTCGAGACGGTGATACCACCGACGACAGCGACGGCCAACGCCAATGCGGCTGCGTTGGTGCGCAGTGACATGCGTGATTCCTTTCCGTACTTGCCCGGAGTGACCACCGACCTGCCGACGGTCGTCGATGACCGTGGCCTGCTCAATACCGTCCCTTCCGTCAGGGGGGGTGTCATTGACGGACAACGCAAAGTCATGGACGTCGAATGAGCCGCCGATGGGTGGTGGAACGGGATGCATACGACGGATGCGTGTTGCGTGCTCGGTCAATCGGTTTGCACGCGGTGCCGATGCCCTCCCCGGCGAGCCGCGGAAGACTGGACGCTCCGTCATCTGGAGCGATGGGGAGGCGGCGCGCGGTGCGGATCGTCTGTGTCGACGGTGGTCGCGAGTGGGACGTGGAGGTGCGATTCGGCCGGCCGGACGCCTCTCTCGCCGATCTGGCCGCGGCCGTGGGCATGCCAGGCCATGTGCTTGTTGTCGACGGCCGGGTGATGCCCCCGGAGACGGTGGTGCACGAGTCCGGCCTCGTGCACGGGTCGCGGGTGGCCGGTGCCGGTGGACCTGTGGCCGGGCGGTCTGTGGTCGGCGGGCTACGGAAGGCGGCGGTCGTCCTGCGGCTGGTGGGAGGGCTGGAGGCGGGCCGCAGCATCCCGCTGGCGGCGGGTCGCACGGTCGTCGGGCGCGGAGCGGACGCGGACGTCCGTCTTGTGGCCACGGGCGTGTCACGGCTCCATGCCGCATTCGATGTCCTGCCCGACGGCCGGGTCGCCGTCAGCGACCTCGGTTCGGCGAACGGCACGGACGTCAACGGCGCCAGGATCCGCGAGGCGGTCCCAATCCGTGCCGACGACCTGGTGTCGCTCGGCGGTGAAATTCTTCTCCGCGTGCTGCCCGGGGACCGGCTCGGCCCGGTGCAGCGGATCAACGCCGTCCGCGAGGCCGGGCCCGGTGGGACGCTGCCGTTCAACCGCCCGCCACGGGGTGGACGTCCGGCCGGGACGGGGCCGATCGCCGTTCCTGTGCCGCCGGCTCGTACACACAAGGCTCCCTTCAGCATCGCGGCCCTGCTCGGCCCGCTGGCCATGGCCGCCGCGACCGTTCTGCTGACCGGCGACCCGCGCTACGCGGCCATCGCGGCGCTCACCCCGCTGATGTTCCTGGCCAACTTCGCCGAGGAGCGCCTGCGCGGCAGGTCCGCGCTGCGCCGGGGGAGTCGCGAGTACGCCGCCCGGCTCGCGGAGTTCGAGGTGGCGGTGGAGCGGAGGCACACCGACGAGGTCCGATCCCGCCGCGCCGCTCACCCCGATCCGGCCGAGGTGCTGTACCGGGCGACGGCCCCCGGGACCGCGCTGTGGGAGAGACGTTCGGCCGCGGAAGACTTCCTCCAGCTCGTGGCCGGCACGGCCGACCTGCCCTGGGATCCGCCGCTGGACCGGGGTACGACCGAACCGGCACCGAATCCCGCGGCCGTGCTCGCGCGCAGGTCCGTACTGCCCCAGATGCCCGTGGTGGTGGGGGTCTCGGCGGGTGAGGCCGTGGGCTTCGAGGGCAACCGGAAGGCGTGCCTGGCCGTCGCCCGTTCCCTGCTGTGCCAGGCCGTGGTGGGCAGTGGGCCCGCGGACGTCACGGTGGCGGTGTTCACCGACGCCGACCGGCTCGCCGACTGGGACTGGACGAAGTGGCTGCCGCACGGAGCCGACGTACGATCCGGGACGACACGCCTGGTGGCGGTCGGCCCCGAGCAGGCCGAAACGCTGGCTCAGTACCTGCTCGCCGCGGGGTCGCCCCGAGACGCCGCGGCCGGTGGGCCGGCCGCCGGCCCGGTGCTGCTCGTGGTGGTGGACGGCGCCACCTTGCTGGAGGGCCGTCCCAACCGGCTGCGGGACCTGATCGCCGGCACCTCCGTGCGCTGCGGGGCGCTGGTGCTGACCACCCGGCTGCCCGCGCTGTGCACCTCCGTGGTCACCGCCTCGCCCGAGGGGATCGGGCAGGTTCGTGACGTGGCCCTGGGCGTCACCGTGGAGCGGGTGCTGCTCGACGGCATGCCGGTGGCCGAAGCCCGGGACACCGCACGGGCACTGGCCCGCTTCGAGGACCCCGAGCTGCGGATCGAGGGCGCCGGACTGCCGGACCGCATCTCGCTGCTTCCCCTGTTGGACCTGGAGAGGGTGGACGGCACCGCGGTGGCCGGCCGCTGGGAAAAGCGGGTGCCCGAGCTCCGGATCCGGGCGGTGCTGGGGGTCACCGAACGGGACCTGTTCACCGTGGACCTCGATGACGACGGCCCGCACGCACTCATCGCCGGGACGACCGGTTCCGGCAAGAGCGAGCTGCTGCGCACGCTCATCGCGAGCATGGCGGTCGACGCGGACCCGGAGCACCTCACCTTCGCGCTGATCGACTACAAGGGCGGCGGTGCGCTGGACGAGTGCGCCGCTCTGCCGCACACCGTGGGCCTGGTCACCGACCTCGACGAGCAGCTCAGCGAACGCGCCCTGCGCTGCCTGGAAGCCGAACTGCGGCACCGCGAAAGGCTGTTGCGTGAGACGGGCCTGAGCCACGTACGCGACTACCAGCGGCTGCGGGACAACGGGCGGACCGAGCTGGAGCCCATGCCGCGGCTGGCCGTGGTCATCGACGAGTTCGCCACGCTGGTCAAGGCGCTTCCGGACTTCGTGGACGCCCTCGTCGGCATCGCGCAGCGCGGCCGCAGTCTGGGCGTCCACCTGATCATGGCGACCCAGCGGCCCGCCGGCTCCGTCAACGACGCGATCAAGAACAACGTCAAGCTCCGCATCGCGCTGCGGCTGGAGTCGACCGGCGACTCGCAGGACGTCATCGACGATCCGGCCGCCGCGGCGATCGGCAGCCGGCAGTGGGGCCGCGCCTTCTACCGGCTCAGCGCCCGTGAAGTCGTGCCGGTGCAGACCGCCCTGTCCACCGGCGTCACCCCTGAAACGGCCGTGACAGCACCGGTGACCTCGGTCCCCTTCCTGCTGGGCCTGCCCGATGCCGGGCCGGGCGTGGCGGATCCCGGCGGAGAAACCGATCTGCAGCGCCTGGTCGCGGCGGCCAGGGAGGCGGCAGGGCTGGCCGGGTTCGCCGAGCCGCGCCGGCCCTGGCCCGACCCACTGCCCGCCGTCGTACGCACCGCGGATCTGCCGCCCGTCGCGGAGCGCGGTCTGCAGACGGAGACCGCCGGCCTGCCCGCGTACGCCCTCGCCGACGACCCCGAGCGGCAGCGGCAGTACCCGGTCGGTTGGGACCCCGCGGCGGGGAACGTCCTGATCTACGGCAGCGGCGGCTCGGGGACGTCCACCGCCCTGGCCGCCCTCGCCCTGGCCGTCGCCGGCGCCCAGCAGCCCGAGCGGTGCCACATCTTCGCACTCGACATGGGCGCGGGCGACCTGGCGCCGCTGACCGGCCTGCCGCACACCGGGGCCCACATCGGGCCGGCCGAACGCGAGCGACAGATCCGCCTCATCCGGCTGCTGCGCCGGGAACTCGACGAGCGCAAGGCACGTGGCGCCGCGGCGCCCGGCCACCGGGAGCCGGACCCGGACTGGCTGGTGCTCCTGGACAACCTGGGGGCGCTGCTGTCGGACTTCGACAAGGACATCGCCGGAATGAACCTCATCGACGAACTGGCCCGGGTCTACGCGGACGGGCCGGCCGTCGGCATCCGCTTCGCCGTCGCCGCGGACCGGTCCGGCGTGGTGCCGTCTGCCTGGGCGGCGCTGACCCAGCAGAAGCTGCTGATGCGCATGGCCGACTCCGGCGAGTACGGCTACTTCGACGTGCCGCGCGGCGCGGTTCCCGCCTATGTCCCCGGGCGCGCGCTGGTGGCCGCGACCCGCCAGGTGATCCAGATCGGGCTGCTTGCCGAGGACCTCGGTGCCGCGGTGGCCGCCTGCACCGCCCGCTGGCCCGGCGCCGTCACCACCGCGCCCCGCGTCGGCCTGCTGCCCGCCGAGATCTCCCTCGGCGCCCTCGCGGCACCGGCCGCCGTGACCGCCGAGCCCTGGCACATCCCGATCGGTCTGGACGCTGAGACCCTCGCCGGCACGGGCCTGCGGCTGTACGAGCAGGAGCACGCGCTGATCGCCGGGCCGCAGCGGTCAGGCCGCTCCACCGCCCTGTGCACGATCGCCCGCCAGGTGACCGCCGCGGCCGACCCGCCGACCGTCGTCGCGTTCGCCCCGCGCCGCTCGCCGCTGCGCGAACTGTCCGGGCCGGCTGTGCTCGTCACCGAGTACAGCGGCCTCGAAGCGGCCCTGGCCCGGCACCCGGGCCCCACCCTCCTCCTCGTCGACGACGCGGACACGGTGGAGGACGACCTGGGGGTCCTGGACCGCTGGCTGTCCGCGGCCGTGCCCGGACACCACCTCGTCGCCGTCGGCCGCGCCGACGCCCTGCGCCGCACCTACGGCCACTGGACGCAGCGGGCCCGCGACAGCCGCTGCGGCATCCTGCTCGCCCCGGACCACGACCTCGACGGCGACCTGCTCGCCACCACCTTTCCCCGCCACGACCGCCTCGCACCCCTCCCGGGCCGCGGCTACCTGGTCACCGACGGCATCGCGGCCGGAGTCCAGGTGGTCCGCTGAGACTCGCTGCGTGCAGGGTCAACGGGTCTGCGCTGCGTGTCAATGACACGGCGGATGCGGCCTCGGAGAATCCTCGTGACGGCAGTGGCCCGCGTAAGGAGAAGGAAATGGCGAGGGTAACCTCCAGCGATCTGGCGCACCAGGAAGCCGGCAAGATGATGGCCCTGATCAACAACCAGCTTCCGGGCCTCATCAGCCAGTTGAACAGCCACGGGCAGACGCTGAGCGACCCCAACCACTGGGACGGTCCCCTCGCGCAGAGGTTCCGTGCCGAGGTGTGGCCGCAGGCCAAGGGCGACCTGGACAAGATGAAGGCGTCGCTGGAGCACCTGCAGCAGCAGGTACAGAAGATCCTCACCAACATCTCGCACGCGGGCGGCGCGTGATCGTCGGCGCGGCGTTTCGAAGGGTTCCTGATGTCCGTTGCGGATCCGGGCCGGTCCGGTGCCACGGAGTTGAGTGCGAGTGATGCGGCCCTTCTCGGCGCGGAGTCGCTGCGCAGGACGGACCCCCGGGACATCGGCCCGTACCGGGTGCTCGCGCGGCTGGGCGGCGGGGGGATGGGCCGGCTGTACCTCGGCCGAAAGGCGGAGACCGAGGGGGCGTACGGGGCGCGGTCGCTCGTCGCGGTGAAGGTGATCCGCTCGGAGTACGCGGAGGACGAGCGGTTCCGCCGCCGCTTCGAGCGCGAGGTCGAGGCCGTGCGCCGGGTGCACGGCACGTACACCGCCGAACTGCTCGACTCCGGCTACGACGGCGACGAACGGTTGTGGATGGCGACCGCCTACGTGCCCGGGCTCAGCCTGGGCGACGCCATCGAGCGGTGCGGGCCCCTGCCCGCGCCGGTCGTGTGGCGGCTGGCGTACGAGATCGGGCAGGCGCTCACCGCGATCGCCGCCGTGGGCATCGTCCACCGCGACCTCAAACCGTCCAACGTCCTGCTGGGGCCGGACGGAGCGCGCGTCATCGACTTCGGGGTCGCGCACACCGCGGACGCCAGTTCGCTCACCATGACCGGTCAGCACCTGGGGACACCGGCCTTCATGTCCCCGGAACAGGCGGACGGCCGCGAGGTGGGCACGGCCTCGGACGTGTTCTCCCTCGGCTCGGTCCTCGCCGTGGCGGTCACGGGTGCGGCCCCCTTCGGCGAGGGAACCACCGGTGACGTCATCCACCGGATCATCCACTCGCCGCCGAGCGAGCAGGTGCTCGCCGAGGTCGCCCGGCGCGATCCCGTCCTTGCCGAACTGATCGGCCGGTGCCTGGACAAGGACCCGCGGCGGCGCCCGAGCCCGCAGGACGTCGTCGAGGCCACGCGGGGGCACGTCGTCGGCGGGGAGTGGCCGGATGCGGTCGCCGAGACCGTCGGGGAACGGGTCGGCTGGTGCGGGACAGCGGTGGCGGTGCAGCCCATGGATCAGCTGACGGTCCTGCGCCGCACCAAGCCCGAGGAGCCGCGAGAGGAGGCGGCCCGCCGGCGCCGGTGGCCACTGGCCGTGGGCGCGGCGGCAGCGGTCGCGGTCGCGGCAGCGGCCGGCGCCCTGGCGTTTTCCGGAGGAGGCACCGCCCGCCAGGAGGCATCGACTCCGCTCGCCGGATCACACTCCTCCGCCACCGCCACGATGTCGCCGCACACCACGCCGGCCTCTCCGCGCCCGCGGGCCCGGCACACGAAGGGGGCGGCCGCCGTCACTGTCACGGCTCCACCCCCGCCGGGGAATGCGCCGCCCGACGGCGCCACGGTCTCTGTCCCGCCGCAGCGGCCGTACGATCCCCCGTCGGCCGCACCGCCCACCACTTCCGCGGCCGAGAAGCCCGCACCGCCGACCACCCCTGCCAAGCCCTGGAAGTCCTGCACGTACTACTCCGGCACCGATCTCACCCGGTACGGCGACCACGGGCCGGCGGTGCAGGAGGTGCAGTGCATCCTCAAGGCCCGCGGCTACAACATCGGCCCCAGCGGCGTGGACGGCATCTTCGGCGCCGACACGCTCACCGAGGTCAAGAAGTTCCAGAGCAACCACCACCTCCAGGTCGACGGCGAGGTCGGCGTCAAGACCTGGGCCGCCCTGCGGGCGTGAGCACCCTCGCGACAGCGCATCCGAAAGACGACAGGGAACACGATGGCCCCACCGTACGAGCACGTGAACTACGACTTCGGCGCGGCAGCGGAGCTGAGCCAGGCGCTGGCCCAGGCCGTGAAGAAGCTGCACGCGTTCGCGGGCCTGCGGGTGAAGCAGCGCTCGCACCTGCTGGGCGAGTCCCCCGGACCGAACTGGAGGGGCGCCAAGCGCAACGTCTACGACACCGCGTTCGGGCCCCAGAAGGACGCGCTCGACAGGATGTCCGACAACCTCGCACGGCTCGTCTCGGCGGTCGCCAACGCCACCGATGACGCCCACGCGGTCAACGCCCGCACCCACTAGCCGCCGACAAGCGCAGGAAGGAGGACGGCATGAGCGGCAAGAGCGACGTGTCCGCCGTACCGGCCCATCTCTACAGCTACTCCGACCGGTGCACCCATGCCGCCCAGGAACTCCAGGACTTCCTGCGCGGCACCCTCATCCCCGCGCTGCACGCCTACATCAGCGGCGCGGCGGCGCGGGGGGAAGGCGTCAATGTCGACATCGGCGCCGTGCTGAGCCGGGTCTCCGCCGTCGAGGACGAATTGCCCCGGCACATCACCGAGGCGTACCGCACCGATCGCGACGTACGGACCGTGGGTCTGGCCTTCCAGCTCGCCGGCGGCGGTGGCGCCCTCTCACCGCCGCTGAAGACGGTCGTGCACAGCAGCAACGACAAGATCGCGGGCCTGACCGCACAGTACGAGGCCGGCGCAGCTGCCGCGGCCCGGCTGCCGTGGCCCCCGGCCGGCGACGACGGGACGTCGTCCCCCCGGGACTTCTACAACAGCGTCTACGCGCTCCTCGCCCAGAACGCGGACAACCCGGAGTTCTGTCGGGGGCTGCTGCAGGCCGGCGGACCGCAGGGGGTGCAGAAACTCCTGCTCTCGCTCGAGGACAACCAGTTCCAGGGCAACCTCAAGGACGGCACCCTGGCGACCGACCTCGTCACGAAAATCCTCCGCAACGGCTTGGCCGACCCCCAGATCGCGGCCGAACTGGCGCCCTCCCTGGCCACGGTGGTACCCGAGGCGCTGCACTGGCATCTGCCCTACATGCCCAAGCCCGAAATCTGGGCGAAGGTCCTGCCGGTCGTCACCGCGGTGATCCCCGAACTGCACGACCCGGCCGCCGTGGCGCGGCTCACGCAGAGCATCGGCGAGGCGATTCCCAAGGACTTCAGCTCCGGCGACCTGAAACGGCTGACGCCCCAGCTCGGTGCCCTGATGGCCGCCGGCACGGCGCACTCCATTCCCTCCCACAATCCGCACGAGAAGGACATCGACTGGGCAGAGCGGTACGGGCAGATCGCGCTGACCGAGATGCTGCCCTACCTCAAGGCCATCAAAGCGGCCGACCTCAGCACCAATGACAAGAACGCGCTGATCAGGAGCCTGATCCAAGGCGCTTACCTCAACGTCGCGTTCATGCCCCTCGGTGTGGAGCTCGCAGGGGCGGCCGACATCGCCTACAACGCGACCATGGGCGCGCTGCAGAGCTGGGTCGGTTCCCAGGACGACACCGACACGCTGGGGCTGGGCAAGCTCCTGAAGGACACCCATCCCGACCGGGACGTGCTCGCATTGAACAACCTGGCCACCAAGGCCGGCGAGATCTCGATCATCTCCACCCTGCTGGCGCAGGGGCGGGTGCTCGACGCGAACGGCAAACCCGTGCACTTCGGCCACGACCCGGCCGCCAAGGCGGCCGAACTGGCCACCCCGGACGCACAGAAGAAGTACACGGTCGGCAGGGAGCGACTCGACCAGATCCTCAACGACTTCCGGGCGCGGTCGCAGGACCTGCGTCCCGGGTCACCCCTGAACAAGCTCCTCGGCGAGTGAGGACGGCACCTGGCGCCTGCGGTACGTGCCCGGGGTCACGCCGTAGGCGGCCTTGAAGGTGCGGTTGAAGACCGCGGGATCGCGGAAGCCCCTGCGCCTCGCGATCTCGCGCACGCTGCGGTGCGCGTGGGCCGGGTCGGACAGGTCCGCCCTGCACTGTTCCAGGCGGCGTTCGCGCAGGAACGTACCGACGGTGAGCCCGTCCCGCTGGAAGAGGTGGTGCAGGTAGCGCAGCGAGATGTGGTTGGCGGCGGCGATCGAGGTCGGCGACAGGTCGGCGTCACACAAGTGGTGCTCTATGTACGCCTTGACGCCGCGCAGCAGCAAGTCGGTCCCTGACGGGGCGGGTTGTGGCGCGGCGGGCACCGGTTCGGTCGGGCGCGGACCCGTCCCGTCGTGAACGAACGCGGCCTCGCTGTCGAGGAAGACCGTCGCGAGGTTGACCGCGGCGGTGCCCAACCACGCGGTGTGCCGGGCCTCGGCGGCGGACGGTGAGTGCGCGGCGAGCCCGTACACGAAGGACGCGAGGAGGGCCGCCGGTCCCGACCGGGTTGGTGCGGGACGTCCGGACACGTCGTGCAGCACTTCACCGGGCAGCGGTAAGACGGCTTCGGGCAGGTGCAGCACCAGCGCCCGGACCGGGGGGCCGGCCGTGACAGCGGAGAGCCGGAAGCACTCGGAAGGCTCCCAGAGCAACACGCTGCCGGGCTCCATC
The DNA here is from genome assembly GCF_040680215.1 of Streptomyces sp. NPDC052107. NCBI lineage: Bacteria > Bacillati > Actinomycetota > Actinomycetes > Kitasatosporales > Streptomycetaceae > Streptomyces > Streptomyces sp. NPDC052107. The sequence continues at coordinate 26,195 of NZ_JBFAWG010000047.1, read as the reverse complement.
CGGACAAGCTGCTGATCGTGGCCGAGGATCAGTGGCCCACGGGCCGCGAAGACCAGGTGCCAGGTCCGCGGAAGGCCGTCGGCGTGCCGGTTCTCCATCTCCACCCCGGCCGGTGGCACGAGTGGGCTCAGCAGCGACAGCCGCACCGGCCCCAGGTCGACGTGGCGATGGTCCGTCCCCCCGGCCGCCACCGTCCGGGTCCGCACCGGAACAACGCCGGTCAGCGGGGTTTCCGGAGCTGCCGGGTGGTCGGCGGCAGCACGGGACCGCCGACCCGCACGCGTGCCCGGCCCTCTGGTGGCGGGCTGCCGGCGGCGCCTGCCGGTGGTGGCCGCCGCAATGTTCGCGGTCTCGCGCTCGTCCGGGCCGGACGAGCTGCCGTAAGCCGTCATGTTCGGATTCCCCTGCAGTATGCGTGAAGTGCCGTGCGAACCTGCGGCGCCGCGACCGGCGGCCGGGCCCAAAGCCCGCGCCGTGGAGCAGGGGGAGGCTTTCGTGCGCAAGGTGTTCCGTCCTGCTGACCGGCTCCCCTCTGCGGGACGGTCCGTACGACGGCCGGTCCGGGCCCCCACAGGTGCTGACCCCGAGTCTGGGTCGGGCGGACGGCAGCAGCCAGCGCTGCCCGCCAGGTGCGTCAATCCTGGGACGACATTGCCTCTGATCTGCGAAGATACCCGGCGGCCGGGCGGCGGAGCGGGACGGCCATGAGATATTGGTCCGTGCGGGAGAGGGGGGATGCGGTCGTGGGGCGCTGGCAGCCGCCGCGGGGTGACGTTCCGGCCGAGGTGCTCCGGCTGGTGCGAGAACTGCGCCAGTACGTGGACCGGTGCGAGATGAACACCGCGACCGTCGCCGCGAAGACCGGCTACAGCCGCAGTTCCTGGCTGCGCTATCTCAACGGGCGGAGACTGCCTCCCTGGCCGGCGGTCGCGGGACTGGGACGGCTGGCGCAGGCCGACGCCGAGCAACTGCGCGTGCTGTGGGAATCGGCAGCCCACGCCTGGAAGCCGGAGAGCCCGGCTGGGGACACCGGCCCGTCGCCCGCCCCGCGGCGTCCCGCGGGACCGGCGAAGGACCCGGACGCCCCGGCCACCGGCCGGTTACCGGCAGCGAACCGGCCGTCCCCGCGCAAGTCCCGGGTGCCGCGCACGGGCACCAAGGCCGCTGTCGCCGCGGCCTGCTCGCTGCTGGCGGCCGTCCTGCTCGCCCGGCCATGGGACACCGGCACGGAGGCTGACCGCCCGCCGGCCGGTGCTCCCCCTGGAGCACCGGCCTGGCCATGGCCGTTGCACAGCACGGTGGACCGGGCGGCAGCCGCTTGCCGGTCGACCGGCTGCCGGGGCCTGGACCCTTACCGCGAGAGGTGCGATCACGACAGCGTCGCCGTCCACCGGCTGCGCGCGTTCGGCCACGTCCTGACGCTTCAGTACAGCCCGGCATGCCTGGCGAGCTGGGCGGAGGTCGAGACTCCGGCGGCGACGGCCGAGTTACGGATCGCCACGACCGGTGGCGACCAGCAAGTGGTCGCCACCGGCGGGGCGTACACGGCGATGGTGGGAAGCGGGCCGGACGCGGTGCGTGCCACGGTCGTCGTCGACGGCCATCAACTCGGCGTCGCGCGGTACGACAGCTGGGTCGACGCCATCACCGGCAGCGCGTCAGGGTGACGGCGTCGGTACGCAGCGGGTGGAACCGCCCGGTGTCGTAGACCTCGTACACGCCGTCTCGGTCCAGGCGCAGCGGAAGGCCGTGGCGTTCGCCCTGGTAGACCATCCACTGGCCCTCGCGGACGATACGCTGTGCCGCCATGCCCCAAGTGGCCGGCCCTACGATCCCGTCCGCGGACAGGTGGTGGTTGCTCTGCCAGACGCGGGTGGCGTCGGCGGTCGCCTCGTTGTACGTGCAGGTGACCCCGGAGCGGGCAGAGTATCCGTCGGCCCACAGCATGCTCTGCCACAGGCCGATCAGATCACTGCCCCGGGTGTCTCCGACCGCCAGCTGTTGCGCGGCAGGCAGCCCGCCGGCGATGAGTGCGCCGTCACCACGGTCGCCGGACCGGTGGTCCCGGGGGCTCCCGGACCCCGCGCACACCAGTGCCAGAACCAGTACGCACAGTGCCCCGCGCGCCGAATTTCCTCCGTTCATGACACCGTCATAACGTCAACTGCGCTGCAGATGTGCCTGGTTGTGCGAAACCATCGTTCCGGGTTCACCCATGACGAGCACGGTGGGGAAGAAAGTGATGAACAAGATGTACTGGGCTTCGGAGGATGTGCGTGACTGACTGGAAGCCGTTACCCGACGGTCTCGCCTCGGACGTCCGGCATCTGGTCGTCGAACTGAGGGCCTTGAAGGACCGCTCCGGACTGAGTCTGGCCACCCTCGCCAGGCACACCCCGCACAGCAAGTCCTCCTGGGAACGCTATCTCAACGGCAAGGCGCTGCCGTCGCAGCACGCGGTGGCTTCCCTCGGCAAGCTGGCCGACGCCGAGCCTGCCCGGCTCGTGGCGCTGTGGGAACTCGCGAACACCGCTTGGCACGCCCACGACGTCGACGACCGACGGCCGGGGGCACCCGCTCCTGTACCGGAGCGCTCTCCAGCCGCGCAGGCAGGGGAATCCGCAGACCGTCGCCCCGGCAGGCGGTCGCTGGTTTGGGTTGTGGTCACCCTGGTCGCTGTCGTGGCCTCGTCCATCTTCCTGTACGGTGCGTTCGGCCGGCATTCAGACGCACACACCGGCCGGGACGGCGCTGCGGGGACGGACACACCGACCAGGCAACTCGATGTCAACTGCTTCGCTGACAGCTGCGCCGGCAAGGACCCCGCACAGGCCGGCTGCGGTGGCGATGCGTGGACCGCCGCCCTGTACAGGGTCGCCGGGGTCTACGTGGAACTGCGCTACAGCGACGCCTGCAGGGCTGCCTGGTCCCGTATCAGCTGGGGACGCCCCGGCGACATCGCTCAGGTCGTGGGCGCGGGGGGCCGGACCTACCAGAACAAGGTCCACTACGACACCGACACGTTCAGCGCGATGGTCGCCGCCCCCAGCCCCTCAGCGGCCAGGGCCTGCGTTCTGCTCACCTCCGGGGTGCACGCCTGCACCGACCCCGGCGGCACCCGGCACCTCACCGAGCCCCCGGAGCCACCCACCTCGCCCACGTCCGCCACCAACCCGTCGGCGACCACCCCGAGCCCAGCCCACGCGTTGCCTTCCGGGCTCGGTTCGCCTTGAGGAAGCCGCTTCCTCGCCGCTCGTTCACACTGGAATCCAAGGCCGAGATCGCCTCCGACATGGTGACCGTTTCGAGGAAGCCGCATGCCGGCAGGGCGTCGGCCTGCGATCGGACCGCGGTGCCGGCGCAGCAGGAATGCGCGATCACTCGGGGAGAACCGGACCCTGTCACCACGGAGTTGGCGCTCATGGGCAGCAGGCGCGGCACGGCGACCTGTAGCCCTGATGCGAGGGGTGGGCCGGGCCACGTGCGCTGACGTCGTGGCCGACCAGGGAACCGGGGCAGCCGCGGACTCACCGGGATGCCGCGATCGATGCCGCCGTGAGTCTGTCCACGGCCGTCGCGACCGCCTCGGGGCTGGAGATCATCGTCAGGTGCCGGGCGCCCGGGATGAGCGTCGCAGGTGGTGCGCCTATGCGCCGGGCGGTCTCCTGCGGAGTCTGCCGGGTGAACACGTCGTCCTGGGCACCGAACACCACCGACTTGGGCAGGCGCACCCCGGCGAGCCGCGCCACCTGGTCCGCCGGCAGACCCGGCACACCCGCGGCCAGCATGCTCCAGAGCGCGTTCTCCGCGCCCGGCACCCGGAGCGGGCGTCGCCACTGATCCAGACCGGCGGCGTCCAGGCGCGGACAGGCAGGCCCGCACTGTGCGTCGTACACGCTGCGGATCAGCGCGTCGATGCCGAGCCCGATCCGCAGCAGGCTGGTGCGGTACGGGTCGATCAGCACGTGATTGAGGGCCGGCGGCGGCCCGGCGCCCGTGTCGAGGGCGTCGCCGTCGAGGAGCATCACACCTCCCAGCCGGCCAGGGGCCCGCAACGCCGCCTCGGTGACCACGGCGGCTCCGCTGGAGTGCCCCACCAGCAGTGGGCGCTCGCCCGCACCACCGAGGTGCATGGCGTCCAGGAAGCCCAGGAGCTGCCGGGTGAAATGGTCGACGGTGTACGGGCCGTGGCGCTCGCTGTATCCGTCGCCGGTCAGGTCGAGCGCGTACACCCGGTGGTCGCGGGCGAGCAGCGGGGCAAGGCGCGAGAAGGTGTCCACGGACTCGAAGGCGCCGTGCACCAGGACGACCGGTGGGCCCGCCGTACCCCAGGTCTGGTAACGCGTGCGGATGTCGGCGGCCTGCACGTACCTGAGCCCCCGCGGCGGCGCGGCGCGCCCGGCGGTGACGCCGTTGTAGACGAACGAGGCCACTGTGACGACCACCAGCACGACGGCACAGCCCAGCGCGGTGCGCCGAAGCCACCGCCGCAGCCGGGAGCGGCGTGGCCGGTGCGCGCGCTCGGCAGAGAGCGACGGCGGAGCGGATTCCGGACGGGCGCCCCCGTCCCCGTCCCCGTCCCCGTCTCCATCTCCGGCTGCGGCTCGGCGAAGATCAGCTGTCACAGCCCACAGCATCGCCCATGGCGCACCCGCGGTCATCCTGCGGGGGGACGCATCGTGACTACTCCGCCGGGTGTAGGGGAGCGCCGGTCACGAGCTGCGCGGCCGGACGTCCAGAGTCCCGGCCGTCCGTTTTGATCAAGGGATCCTGGGGGTCAGGAAATGCCGGTTCGGAGCGGTTGCGTTGCCGGCTCACGGTATGAACTGCCATGCGATCGACGATGCGTGGTCGAGGCCGGCCTACTGCTCCTGTCGCAGCGGTCGTAGGACTGCCTCGCCGGCGCGCACGAGTGCGGACAGCGGTTGTCCTGCCCAGGCGGTGAGGTCACGCGCAAAGGCGAGGTCCACTTCGATGGTCACCTTGACGTAGCGGGTGTCCAGCCGGGTGACCTTGGTGGGAGCCGAAGCGGGGGCCGTCGTGTCCGGTCGACGCTGCAGTGCGGCTCGATAGGTGTCCTTGCGCTGGTTCATACGCCGTCCTGACGGTTGATGAGCTCCTCGGCGAGATCCATGTAGGCCGTGCCCTTCACCTCGACGGGGCTGCCGAAGGACTGGGAGTACAGGTCGAGTCGTGGGATGTGCGTGGACAACACGTCGAAGCCCCGCTCCGTGAGGGCTTCGCGGGCGTCGGCGTCGGGACCGGTGCGCGTGGCGTCGGGGCGATTCGTGCGGTTCAGCAGGACGACGGCGCGGGCCGGGTGGGAACGCAGGGACTGCATGTCATCCATTTCGCGGTCGATGGGCGCCATGCGGTCCAACTCGATGGGGGCCGGGGTCACGGGCACGATCCACTCGCTCGCGTACCGCATGACCCCCCGGGCGATGGGGGCGTGGTCCTCCAGTTGGGGGGCGTCGAACACCACGGCCCGTCGGTTGTCGAGAAAGTCGTTCACCCGCCGGTGTACGTCGCCCACGGGAAGGGCGAGCACGGGGAACGGAAAACCGCCCGCCAGTTCGCTCCAGCGCAGCGCGGACGAGGCGGGGTCGCTGTCCACGAGCAACGGTGACAGGCCCGATGCGTGCAGCGCGTGGGCCAACCAGACCGCGCTGGTCGTCTTGCCCACTCCGGGTTTGAGGTTCACAAATGCATAGCTCAACGGCACAGGAGCCGACGCTAACGGCCGAGCACCGGCGCCTGCCGTTGACGCGGATCCACCGCGCACGGTTCACCCTGCGGCGCCGGTGAATCATTCCCGCGGGCTAACCTCCTGGCCTTCGCTTCGGGTGGCTGCTCGAAACAGTCGCGTGGCCGCCTGGCATCCGGCGGGCGTACGGCGGTCACCGGTGCTCGGTGGGTACCGGCTGGGGGAGGGGGCTGAGGCGCCAGGCCGGCGTACGGTTCCGGGGGCGGGTCGCGGCATGGGCGGAGAGGCTCACGGCGGTCAGGTCGAGGACCGCCTGGGTGAGGCCGGCGGCCGAGTCGAGGGCGCCGGGATCGGTGCGCCGGCGCTGCCGGGAGACGCTCGCGACCAGACGGCGGAACTGCTCGGTGACAGGTTCGCCGAGGGTGGTGTCGGGCAGCAGCACCGCGGGGGGCCGTCCCTGCAGCCGGGCGACGGCAGCGGCGATGACGCCCGCGAAAAGACCGCCGGGACCCAGTCCCAGGACGGCCCGTACCCGCAGGCCGCGGGCTCGCACGTCGTCGGTCCACGGCACTAGGTACGCGTCGAGGTCAAGCCCCGAGGGCCGGTGCCCGGCGGGGCCCGGCAGGGCCTGCCACACGGTGTGCTCGGTCTCCAGCAGCGGCGCCGCGTCCCGCAGGTCGGTGCCCGTCGGGCCGAGCAGGGGGCGGCCCACCGCGAGGACCAGTTCATGGGAGTGCCCGCGGTGCAGCTCCTCCCAGCAGACGAGATCGTGCACGCGGCCTCCTTCGGACGGGGTGCGCGCAACGGCGCGGCGTGGAAAGGCTCGGCGTGGAAACCCCGCGGCGCGGAAACGCGGCGTGGGAAGGACACGGCCGGCGAAGGCGGGGCGCGGAAACCGTGCGGCGCCCGCCCTCTGCGGGGGATCAGAGGGCCGCCCACACGGTTTCCGCGCGTCGTGAGGCCGCCTTCGGGGTGGCCGTGTCCGTCAGGCGCGCTGGCCGGTGACGGCCATCCGGCCGAAGTTGCCCGCGACGGTCCCGCCGGTCAGCGCGTCACCGTCGATGATGAGGTCGAAGTCCATCTTCATGGGCATCGGGCGCACCATGTTGATGGTGAACTGCGCACGGTCGCCCTCCAGGCGGCCGTTCTCGATGTCGACCGTGCTGCCCATGGCGGTGGCGGTGCCGCTGAGCGCGGCCCCGTTCTGCTTGACGTCCACGGTGCCGTGCTGCGGGCCGATGGGAGAGGCGATGGTGATGGACCACGTGCCGTCGAAGGCGCTCATTGATTCTCCGTAGGTTGGTCGGTGGCCTGGATAGGCCGGGTGGGGCTTGCGGACCCGCCCGGGCGGCTCAGCGCTGGATCGCCCGCTGCGCCAGGGCCCCGGCGTCGATCTTCAGCTGTACGCCGGTGAGGTACCGCGATTCGTCCGAGGCCAGGTAGACCACGGCGTGCGAGATGTCGATCGGATCCAGCAGCGGAACGCCCATGGCGTGGAAGTTCCTGAAGAGCACCTCGGCGTCCGCCTCGGTGGGGTGCTCCAGGTCGGGACGGTAGGTGCGGTAGGTGGACTCGTTCTGGACCATCCGGGTGGCCACGTTGCCCGGATGGACCGCGTTGACGCGGGTGCCCTTGGGGGCCAGCTGCACGGCGAGCCAGTCGACGTAGTCGACGAGCGTCTTCTTGGAGAAGCTGTAGCCGTAGCCGCCGGGTCCGGCGACCGCGTTGCCGGCGAGCTCCGGGGCGAGGCCGGCGACCGAGCCCATCACGATGACGGAGCCGCCGTCGACGAGGTGGGGCAGGGCGGCGTGGACGGTGGAGATCGAGCCGAGCAGGTTGACGTCGATCGTCTCGGTGAAGGCGGACAGCGGCCGGTCCATGCCGACCGGGCTGATGCCCGCGTTGGCCACGACCACGTCGAGCCGGCCGAGTTCCTCGACCGCTTCGGCGAACGCCCGGTCGAGCGCGGGCCGGTCGCGGATGTCGAGCTCGCGGGTCACCGCCCGCCGTCCGAGCTTGCGGACCAGTTCCGCGGTCTCCTCCAGGTCCGTGGAGGTCGACATGCCGTAGTCGGCGACGGGGATCTCCTGGCAGATGTCGAGCGCGATGATGTCCGCGCCCTCCTCGGCCAGTCGCAGCGCGTGGCTGCGGCCCTGTCCGCGGGCGGCTCCGGTGATTGCGACGACCTTGCCCTCGACGCGGCCCATGATTCGCCTCCGTAGGCACTTGGAAGGATTGCGTGTGCGCGGGCTGCGGGCCCTGCGCGTCCGCCACGGCGTGGCCGCACCGGGTGCCGGCCGCCTGGGGCTTCTATATAGCCACGGCCCCGGAAGGCGTACGACCCCTAGATTCACGGTCGGTGCAGACCTAGGGGGTGTCCTCGCCCCGGGCCACGGCCGGGTCAGTCGTGCACCCAGCCGTGGCTGCGGGCCACGGTCAGCAGTCGCTCCCGCAGCCGGGAGATCTGGGCCGCCGTCACCGACGGGGCGCCCGAGATGATGACGTCGGTGAACTCCTGCAGGAGTTCGGCCGACGTCATCGTCCCGGCCGCGGAATGGGACGCCGTCCGCGGGCCGTCCTGGCACGGGCCGTCGGCCTGGGTGGCCGGCACCCGGGTCAGCGGCCGCACGTTGACGGCCCGCAGACCCCGCTCGCTCTCGGTCTCCTCGAACTCGACCTGCACCCCTGGAGCGATGAGGTGCCGGTCGCGGAGGATGTCGTTGGCGTGCATGAAGGCGTCCTCGCCTGAGGGGTGGCTGACAAAGCCGTAGCCGTGAACGCTGTCGAAGCTCACTACTCGACCTACAGGCATGGGGGGTTCCGCGCTTTCTGTGTCGTCGGTGTCGTGGTCGCCGTGTCTATGGGGACCGACAGGGACGTCGCGCCTGAGCGCCCCTGGTCAGGTCCCCGGCCGCAGGTCGGCGTTCGGGGGAACGTCGCCCTGCCGGGCGGCGCCGGACGTGGTCGCGGTGCCGGCCGCACCCGGTGCGGCGCCGCCGAGCCCGGCCGCCGCTTCCTCCGGGTGGTGCGCCAGGTACTCGCTCAGACCGGGGAACTCCTCCTCGTAGTCCTCGGGATAGGTGGCCGGCGCGTGGCGCAGCGTGATCAGCGCCGTGATCGCGACCACGGCGAGCAGCACCACGTTGACCATGACGGCGGAGTGCAGGCCCCGCATGAACGCGGCGTCGGCCGCGTCGAGGAGGGCGGAGGCCGTCTTGGCGGGAAGTGCGGCGGCGGCCTGGAGGGCCCCGCCGAGGGAGTCGCGGGCCGCGCTGGCCACCTGCGCCGGGGTGCCCTGGGGCAGCTCCAGCGTGTGGGTGTAGCGGTTGTTGAGGATGGTGCCGAGCACCGCCATGCCCAGCGCGCCGCCCAGCTCGGCCGCGGTGGTGGCGAGCGCGGACGCGGCGCCTGAGCGCTCCTTGGGCGCGCTGTTGACGATGGTGTCGGAGGTGACGGTGAACGTCGACACGGCGCCGATCGCCTGCAGGATGATGGGGATGATCACGATGCCGTAGCTGGTGTCGGCCTTCAGGGTGCTGTAGAAGGCCATGGCGACGGCGCCCACGCCGAGTCCGAAGCAGCACAGCTTGGCCCGGCCGATCTTCGGCACCAGCATGCCGATCATCGGGGCCACCACGATCGCCACGCCGGCCGGGGGCAGCATGGCCAGGCCCGACTTCAGCGGCGACCACTGGTGCACCAGCTGGAAGTACTGGCTGAGCAGCAGCGTCGTACCGATGAAGGCGAACAGGGCGAAGGTGTTGGACGCCACGGCCCCGGAGAACGCCGTGTTGGTGAAGAGCTTGACGTCGATCAGCGGGTGCGCCATGCGGACCTGCTTCAGCGCGAACAGCACCAGTGCGACGACGCCGATGGCCGTGGCGGTCAGCACCCGGGTGTCCGTGAAGCCGTCGTGCACCGACTCCTGGATGGCGTAGACGATGCCGACGACACCGATGACCGACAGCACGACGCTGACGGGGTCGATACGGCCCGGCAGCGGGCTGCGGGACTCGGGGACCACGAAGACCGCCACCGAGAACAGCAGTACCATGATGGGGACATTGATCAAGAAGACCGAGCCCCACCAGAAGCTGTTGAGCAGCGGTCCGGCGACGATGGGCCCGATGGCCATACCGCCGCTGATCATGGCGGCCCAGATGCCGACGGCGGTGGTGCGCTCCTTGGGGTCGGTGAAGATGTTGCGGATGATGGAGAGCGTGGTCGGGTAGACCGTCGCACCGGCGACACCGAGCAGCGCCCGCCCGAAGATGAGCCAGCTGGGCGAGTCCGCGTAGGCGCACAGCACCGAGGCGGCAGCGAACGAGAACGACCCTGCCAGCAGCAGCTTCTTGCGGCCGATCCGGTCGCCGATGTTGCCCATGGTGACCAGCAGACCGGAGAGCGCCAGACCGTAGATGTCCGCGATCCACAGGATCTGGCTGGAGGTGGGTTTGAGGTCCTTGATGAGCGAGGGGATGGCGAGTTGCAGGACGGTAAGGTCGACGCTCAGCAGCAAGGCGGCCATGCAGATCACCACGAGTGCCACCCAACGGCGGCCCCCCAGTTGCGGGGGAGCGTCTAGGCGGGGCGCGGTGGGGGAGGTAACCATCAGAGTGTCTCCGGTTCAACGCGTGGTCGGACGAGGACGGTAACTGTGTATGCCGTACTCACTTGTGTAAGCTATACGCAGAACGGCGGGGTGGTCAATCGCTCCGTGCTCGACGACTGGAGTGTCTGTGTCGAAACAGGACAGAGCCGATGACTTCTCGAGGACGTTGGAGCTCCTCTGGGGCGGACAGGAGCGCTCGGCTCGCGGGCCGAAGCCGGCGCTCTCCGTCGAGCGCATCGTGGAATGCGCGATCGACATCGCCGACCGCGAGGGCTTCTCGGCGGTCTCGATGCAACGCGTGGCCGGTGAGCTCGGCTTCAGCACGATGTCGCTGTACCGCTACCTGCCCGGGAAGAACGAGCTGGTCAGCCTCATGATCGACGCCGCCCTCGGCGACCCGCCGGTGCTCGAGGACTCCGTCGGCGACTGGCGCGCCAAGCTCGAGGTCTGGGCACACTGCTATCTGATGGTCCTCAACGACCACCCGTGGGCCGTCCTGGCGGCAACGTTCGGCCGGGCCATGGGCCCGAACGAACTCGGTTGGCTGGAATCCGCGGTGTCCGCCCTGCGCGACACGGCCCTGAGCGGCAGCGAGAAGACCGACGCCGTCGTGGCCGTCAACGGACACGTGCGCAGCTGGGTCCAGTACGCCGGAAACGCCCCCTCCGGCCACACCTCCAGCCTGTCCAACGAACAGTGGGGCAGCGCCATCGCCGAACTGGTCCGCAAGCACGGCGACCGCTACCCGGCGCTGCTCGATGCCATGTCCTCGGGCGCCTTCGACCCCGCTGACGACAACGGCCCGGCCTTCGGCCTGCGCGTCGTCCTCGACGGCATCGGCGTCCGCATCGCCGAACGCCAGGCGATGAGGGACCGCGAGCGTCCCGCGGCCCCCCACTCCTGAGTCCCGGAAACCGGCTACGGGCCCGACTCCTCCGCTCCGGGCGGCAGTTGGGCCCGCCGGGCCAGTTCCCTGCGGTCGGTCTTCCGGTTCGAGTTGAGCGGGAACGACTCGACGTGCCGGAACTCGCGCGGCAGCGCGCCGCTCGGCAGCAGGCTCCGCAGATGCTTCAGCAGGCTCGCCGCGGGAACGCGCTCCCCGGTGTAGAAGACCACCAGCTCCAACGAGGTGTCGGCCGGCCGCGCCACCGCCACCGCGTCGGTCACCCCCGGACAGGAGCGCGCCGCGTTGTCGACCTCCGCCAGCTCGACGCGCAGCCCCTTGAGCTGCACCTGCGAGTCCAGCCGGCCCACATAGCTGTACTGGTCGGCGGTGCGCACGACCCGGTCGCCGGTCCGGTACCAGGTGCGTCCGTCCTCGACGAAGAACCGCCCCTCGCCGTCCGCCGGATCCAGATACCCGGGGGTCAACTGCGGGCCGCTCACGCACAGTTCACCGCTGTGCCGGCTCTCCTGGCCGTCGTCGTCCAGCAGCCGGGCCAGATGCCCCTCGTGGACGGCGCCGATCGGGACGACCCCGTTGACCGCGAGTTCACCGGAGATCTGCGCCGACCACCGGTGCGCACTGATCGTGATGGTCAGCTCGGTGGGGCCGTAGAGGTTCTCGATGATGCTGTGGTCCGCCGCCCGGTGCCAGTCCTCGACATCCCCGCACTTGAGCGCCTCGCCGGCGAAGAAGCTCCAGCGCAGGCCCGACAGGGAGCCGGGCGTCAGCCTGCCGGTGCGCCGCACCAGGGATATGGCGCTCGGCGTAGAGAACCACACGGTGATCCTCCGCTCGCGCACGAACGCCGGCAGATCCAGATAGGCGGTCGGCGGCACCGGGTGCACACAGGCGCCCGCCCCCCAGGCGCAGAACAGGTCGAAGGCGGTGCAGTCGAAGTTCAGCTCGACGGTCTGCGCGAAGCCGTCGCCCACCCCGAAGTCGTAGCGCGCGTCCACCACCGCGAAATAGTGCAGGAGATTGGCGTGGGTCAGCGGCACCCCCTTCGGCCGTCCCGTGGAGCCCGACGTGAACAGCACATAGGCCACGTCGTCGGGAGCGACCCTGGCGGGTTCCACGAGGGCGTCCGCCGGCTCCAGCGGCAGCAGCCCGCCGAACGGTCCGTCGTCCGCGCCGGATCCCGGCCGGTCCGGACACAGCACCGGCAGGCCGAGTCCCGTCTCGGCCACCGTGAGCAGGCCGTCCGGATCGGCGATCACCGCGTCCACCCGCGCCGCCCGCAGCATCTGCCCGATCTGCTCGGCCGGCCACCCCACGTGCAGCGGCACCGCGGCGGCGCCCGTGTAGAGCGCCGCGAGCAGCCCGGCGTAACCGGTGAGGTTCTTCCCGGCGAGCACGGCGACACGGCGCGGGCGGCCGGCCAGGCGCCGGGTGAGCGTGCCCGCCCAGCGCAACGCGGTGTCGTGGAGTTCGCCGTACGTGTACCGCTCCTCGGCGCCCAGGCAGAGGGCGGGCTGGTCGTGGGCGGCGCGCAGTCCCTCCAGGAATCGGTGGTGCACCCCGACGTCCGACACCGGCTCCGTCATCGTGGCCTCCTGCCAGGGTTAGGGGTTGTTGTCATGCGCGGGGCGCCCTTAGGTTGACGCCGAGTTCGCCGAGCAGGAAGGGCCCGACCGTGTGGGATTCCGAGTTCGAGCAGCTGCTGCGCCGGCACACCCCGTTCATGGGGCCGGACGAGCCGCTCACCGAAGACGTTTCGCTGAAGGACCTGGGACTGGACTCCATGGCCACCGTCGAGCTGCTGGCCGCCCTCGAATCCGCCTACGGGGTGCGGTTCAGCAACGACGCCATGAGCATGGAGCGCTTCTCCACACCGGCACTGCTCTGGCAGACCCTCACCGAGGTGCGGGCGTCGCAGTAGGCCCCGCGCGGGGGCGCCCGCCGTCGCGGCCGGCGCCTTCATCCGGTGCCCGCCGGCAGCCTCCGGGCCGGCGGAACCAGGGCGCGCCGGGGTGTCAGCGTCGTCACCACGAAGTTGTCGGTGCTGCACCGCACCCGCCCCCACAGGCTGTCCTGGCCGGCGACGACCAGCTCGCGCACACCGCGCTCCCGCAGCGTGGCCACCACGCTCGGCCAGCGCACCGGCGCGGTGATCCCGTCCAGGACCATCTCCCGCACCTGCCCGGCCGTGTGCACCGCGCCGCCGTCGTGGTCGTCGACCATGGGCAGCACCGGGTCGGAGAACTCCAGCCGCGCGAACACCTCCGCGGCCACCTCCTCGCGCAGCGCGGCGAAGGACGGTGAGTGCATGGGCGGGCGCATGGTGGCCAGCGGCAGCCCGCCGCGCGCCCGCATCTGCTCCACCAGCCACGGCAGGCGGCGCTCGCGCACCGAGACGATCGCGAAGTCGGTGTCGACGTAGCAGGCAACGTCGTGCCACTCGCCGTCCGCGCGCAGCTGCGCCAGCACCTCGGCCAGCTCCTCCTCCGGCAGCCGGGCGCACGACTGCGAGACCGTGTCGCTGTAGTGCTCGGCGAAGTAACGGTCGACGCGGTCGCCCCAGCCGGCGGTCATCCGCACCGCGTCGGCGAAGCCGACCGCGCCCGCGTAGGCCGCGGCCGGCATGCCGCCGAAGCTCGGCCCCACCACGACGTCGGGCCGCAGCTCGGACCGCAGTTCGGCGTCCCGGGCCAGCGCCAGACAGCCCACGAGGAAGGACACCCGGGAACTCGCGGTGAACCGCCCGTCCTCCTCCTTGTACCGGTCGAGCAGGTGATAACCGAGTATGTCACTCGCTTCCGCGACCAGCGCCCTGGCCGATTTACTGAGCATCAGGAATTTGGCCAGATCGGCATATGGGGTGGCGCTGATTCCGGGAAAGACAATCGCGGTGCTGCTCGTTTCGCTGATTTCCATGCGCCCTCCGAAGTGGCCGATTCGCAGCGTGTGCACGTCCTTGCAGCTGCTCGCAGGTGTGGTCCTGCCGAGTCTCCTGTCGGGCGTTCGGGCGCAGAACCCCTAGCGTCCCCTAAGCCCCCCAGGCCCGCTGGGAAACGGGCGTGAAGGTACTGTGTCGGTGGCCGGGATTGATTAGCGTCGGGCGCCGGAACGGTGCCGTGGAAATTCCCTGCGGACACCGCAATGCAGTCCGCCGACAGGAGAACCCGTGACGCTCCAGCCTCCGCGATCGGTCCGCTTCGCCTGTGCGACCGACGAGAACGACAATCTGCGCGGCTACCTGCTGGCCGCTGCCGCCACCACCCCCGACGCCCCGGCGCTGGTCGAACGCGCGCCCGACGGCGGCCTGCGCACCTGGAGCTACGCCGCACTCGAAGACCTCGTGGACGGGTACGTCGACACCCTGGACGGGCTCGGCCTCGACGTCGGCGAGCGGGTCGTCGTGCAGTCCCACCACTGCTCGTCGGCCCTCGCCGTGCTGCTGGCCTGCGCGACTCTCGGGCTGCCGTTCATCCCCGTGGCCCCGGACATGCCGGACGAGCGCCTGGCCCTGATCCTCGACAGCGCACGGCCGGCACTGTTCCTCCAGTACGGCGACGGCACCCGCGACCACCTGCCCGGCACAACCGGCACCGGCCGGTTCGGCGACGACGGGCTGCGCGTCGAGCGGGCGCCGCACACCCGGCCCCGCGTCCGCGCCGGAGTGACCCCCACCGACCCCGTCTACATCATCTTCACGTCCGGAACGACCGGCCGCCCCAAGGGCGTGGTGATGACCCACCGGGGTGTCGTGTCGTTCCTGCGCGGCGTACGGCGGCTCGGCTTCGTCGCGCCCGGCGACCGGGTCGCCACCACCTCCCCCCTGCAGTTCGACTTCTCCCTCGTCGACACCGGCATGGCCCTGGGCTGCGGCGCGACGCTCGTACCGGTGCCGCGGGACGAACTCGCCTGGCCCCGCCGCTTCCTGGAGTTCCTGTCCGAGGCCGAGGTCAGCCAGGTGCACGGCGTCCCGTCCATCTGGCGGCCCGTGCTGCGCACCGCGGCCGACGAACTGGCCGCCATGGACACACTGCGGCGCGTCGTCTACTCCGGTGAGGACTTCCCCCTGCCGGAGCTGCGCCGGCTGTCCGAACTGCTGCCCAAGGCCCAGATCGTCAACGGATACGGCGCGACCGAGTCGATGGCCGCCTCCCTCACCGCGTTGCCCAACCCGATTCCCGACACCCTTCAGCGGCCGTCCATCGGCTGGGCCCACCCCGGTGCGGAGATGACCCTGATCGACGAGGCCGGCCGTCCGGTCACCGAACCCGGGGTGACGGGGGAGATCCACCTGCGCAGCCCGGCGCTGTTCAGCGGCTACTGGAACGACCCCGAGGCGACGGCCGCCGCACTCGTCCCCGACCCCTTCGACCCCTCCTCCGGGCAGCTCGTCTTCCGCACCGGGGACCTCGCCTACCGCGGCCCGGAGGGCGAACTGTACTTCTGCGGCCGCGCCGACTCCCAGGTCCAGGTGCGGGGCAACCGGGTGGAACTCGGCGAGATCGAACGACGGATGCAGCGACATGACGGCGTCGCTTCGGCGGTGGTCGCCCTGGACCGGGACTCCGGGCCCGAACCGGTACTGACGGCTTTCCTCGTCCGCAGGCACGGAGCCGCCAGCGAGAGCGCGACCGCGGCCGCCGTACGCGCCTTCTGCGCCGAGACGCTGCCCGCGTACATGCTTCCGCATCAGATCCACTTCGTCGACGACATCCCCCTCACCACCAACGGCAAGGCCGACCGGCGCGCTTTGCTGGCGCGTGTCAGGGGGTGAGGCCGGGGGGTGACGCCGGGGGGGAGTCGGCCGCCGCGCCCTGGGGGCGGGGCGGCGGGACTCGCGGAGGCGCGGGACCCGTGGATCTGCGGACCCGCCGCGCTCCGGGGCTGCGGGACCGGTCCGCTGGATCTGCGAGGCTGTCTGCCGGAGTTGCCGGCGGCCTTCCGGATCGTGGGGCCCGTCCGTATGGTCTGGGGCCCGCAGGACCGTAGCCACCAGTCGGCTGAAACCCCCGTCTTCTCCCCGCCGTTACGGCGGCCGGACCCCCAGGTCCGCGCCGGCCGCAGGTCCCTGAGGTGGGGCCGTCGGCCGCCAGGTCGGCTCATGTCGTAGCCCCGTCCGCGACTCGGTCCATAGGGGGCGTCGCCCCATTCGCAGGGGTGGGGCGGATACCCGCCGAAAGCTACCGTCGATGGCCGAGACGCACCTGTCTTCCCGTAGGAACTCCGAGGTGACCAGGTGATAGCCCAGTGATCCCCGCCGACGACGCCGGTACCGACGCCGAGCGCGGTGCCGCCGAAGAGCAGCCGACCTTGCCGACGAGTGCGGAACTCACCCGCTCGCTGACCCGGCTGCTGCGCGAGCAGCTCCACGACATCCGGCTCCGGACGGACCCGGACGCCGACGGCGAGATCGACCTGGAGCGGCCCTTCCGCGACCTCGGGCTCGACTCCCTGGGGCTGGTCGAACTCCACGCGCGGCTCGTCGCGCAGACCGGGCTCGACCTGCCCGTCACTGTCGGCTTCGAGTACCCGCGACCCGCCCTGCTGGCGCGCTATCTGAAGGCGCGGCTCCTCGGGACGCCCGAGGAGGCCCCGGAACCGGAGCCGGCCGCGTCCTTCGACGACGAGCCGATCGCCGTCGTCGGCATCGGCTGCCGCTACCCCGGCGGCATCGGCTCGCCCGAGGACCTGTGGCGCGTGGTCTCCGCCGGCGAACACGTCCTGGCGGAGTTCCCCGACGACCGCGGCTGGGACCTGGACGGCCTGTTCGACCCCGACCCGGACGCGCCCCGCACCAGCTACGTCCGGCACGGCGGATTCCTGTCCGACGCGGGCCACTTCGACGCGGAGTTCTTCGGCATCGGCCCGAAGGAAGCCGTGGCCATGGACCCGCAGCAGCGCCTGGTGCTGGAGACCGCCTGGGAAGCGCTGGAGCGGGCCGGCGTCGACCCGAGCACCCTGCACGGCAGCCGCTCCGGCGTGTTCATCGGCGTCGAACCGCACGAGTACGGGCCGCGCACCCACGAGGCGCCCGACGGGGTCGACGCACACCTGCTGCTCGGCAACCTGCCCAGCGTCGTCTCCGGACGCGTCGCCTACACCCTCGGCCTGGAAGGGCCGACCCTGACCGTCGACACCGCCTGCTCCGGATCGCTGACCGCGCTGCACCTGGCCGTGCAGTCGCTGCGCCGCGGAGAGTGCGCACTGGCGCTGGCCGGCGGCGTCGCCGTCATCTCCAGCCCGGGGACGTTCACCACGTTCAGCCGGCAGCGGGGCCTCGCCGCCGACGGCCGCTGCAAGGCGTTCGCGGCCGAGGCCGACGGCACCGCGTTCGCCGAGGGCGCCGGCATGCTCGTACTCGAACGGCTCGACGACGCGCTGAAGGCGGGACACCCGGTCGTCGCCGTCGTACGCGGCTCCGCCATCAACCAGGACGGTGCCAGCAACGGACTCACCGCACCCAGTGGACAGGCCCAGAAGAAGGTCATCCGGCAGGCCCTGGCCGATGCCGGGCTCACCGGCGCCCAGGTCGACGCCGTCGAGGCGCACGGCACCGGCACCCGGCTCGGCGACCCGATCGAGGCCCGGGCGATCCTCGAGACCTACGGCCGGGACCACTCGGCCGAGGACCCGCTGTGGCTGGGCTCGGTCAAGTCCAACATCGGGCACACCGGCGCCGCGGCGGGCGTCGCGGGCGTGGTCAAGATGGCGATGGCCATGCGGCACGGCGTCCTGCCCGCCACCCTGCACGCCGACAACCCGACACCGCACGTGGACTGGTCGTCCGGCGCGGTGCGGCTGGCCACCCGGCCCGGGCCGTGGGAGCAGCGCGAGGACCGGCCGCGCCGGGCCGGAGTGTCCTCCTTCGGCGCCAGCGGCACCAACGCCCACGTCATCCTGGAGGAGCCGCCCGCGCTGCCCGCCGAGCCGCCGCGCCCGCCGGCCGCCGGTTCGGTGCCGCTGCTGCTGAGCGGCAGGAGCGAGGCGGCACTGCGAGCCCAGGCGGCCCGGCTGGCCGACTGGCTGGCCGAGCGGCCCGCCGACCAGACCGGCCTCGCCGACGTGGGCTTCTCCCTCGTCACCACCCGCGCCGCCCTCGACCACCGCGCGGCGGTCCTCGCCGGCGACACCGACCAGGCCCGCGCCCGCCTGGCCGAGCTCGCCGCGGGCCAGGCACCCACCGGCCGCGTCGCCGACGGTCCGCTCGCCGTGCTGTTCACCGGCCAGGGCTCCCAGCGGCTGGACATGGGCCGCCAACTCCACCGCCGTTTCCCGCTCTTCGCGCACCACTTCGACGTCGTCGCCGACCACGTCGACCTCCTGCTCGACCGGCCGCTCACCGACGTGGTGTTCGCGGCGGAGGGCTCCGAGGCGGCGCGGCTGCTGGACACCACCGAATACGCGCAGCCCGCGCTGTTCGCCCTGGAGGTCGCCCTCTACCGGCTCCTCGAATCGTGGGGGATACGCCCCGACTTCCTCGCCGGGCACTCCGTCGGCGAACTCGCCGCCGCGCACGTCTGCGGCGCGCTCTCCCTGCCCGACGCGGTCATGCTGACCGTCGCCCGCGGCCGGCTGATGCAGGAACTCCCGCCGGGCGGCGCCATGGCCGCCGTGGCCGCGACCGAGGAGGAGGTACTGCCGCTGCTCGGCGCCACGGTGTCCCTCGCCGCCGTCAACGGCCCGGCGTCGCTGGTGGTCTCCGGAGCCGAGGACGAAGTCGCCCGGATCGAACGGCACTTCGCCGAGCAGGGCCGCCGGACCCGGCGCCTGCGGGTGTCGCACGCGTTCCACTCGCCGCTGATGGAACCGATGCTGGAGGAGTTCCGGCGCGTCGCCGAGGCCGTGACGTACGCCGAGCCCGAGATACCCCTCGTCTCCACGATGACCGGCGAGCGGGTGGTCCCGGACGCCGACTACTGGGTGGAGCACGTGCGCCGCACGGTCCGCTTCGCCGACGCCGTACGCCACCTGCACGCCGAGGGCGTCACCACGTACCTGGAGGTCGGCCCCGACGGCGTCCTCACCGCACTGACCCCGGCCTGCCTGCCCGAGGACGCGGCGGACGTCGTCGCCCTGGCCACCCTGCACGCCGGGCGCGACGAGGAGAGCGAACTGCTCGGCGCGTTCGGCGCGGCCTGGGTGCGCGGTGCCGCGGTGAGCGGCGCCGGCCTGTTCCCCGGCGCCCGGGCGGTGCCCCTGCCCACCTACGCCTTCCAGCGCCGCCGCTACTGGCTCACCACCCAGGCCGCGCCCGACGTCGCGGGCGCCGGGCTCACCCCGCTGACCCACCCGCTGCTCACCGCCCAGATCTCGCTGGCCGACGGCGAGGGCACCCTGCTCACCGGGGTGCTGTCGACCCGGACGCAGCGCTGGCTCACCGACCACGTCATCGCCGGGGACCCGATCCTGCCCAGCACCGGGTGGCTGGAGATCGTCCTGCGGGCCGGACGGGCCGTCGACTGCCCCCGGGTGGACGAACTACTGGTCCAGGCACCGCTGCCACTGCCCGCCGACGCGACCGTCCCGGTGCAGGTCCGGCTCGCCCCGCCCGGCCCGGACGGGCGGCGCGAGGTGCGCGTGGCCTGCCTCGACGCCGCCACCGAGACCTGGGTCACGCACGCCCGCGCCACGGTGTCCGCCGCACCCGCCGACCCGCCCACGCATGCGGAGGCCTGGCCGCCGCCCGGCGCCCAGCCCATCGGCCTCGACTCCTTCTACGAAGACCGCGCCGCGGCCGGATACGGTTTCGGGCCCGCCTTCCGCAATCTGCGCGCGGCCTGGCGGCTGGGCGAGACGGTCCTCGCCGAGGTGGCGCTCGACGACACGGCACGTTCCGGCGCCGACGCCTTCCTCGTCCACCCCGCCCTTCTGGACTCCGCGTTCCACGCCGCCGACTTCCTGCCCCGGCCCGACGAGGGCGGCACCCGCATCCCCTTCTCCCTCGACGGCGTCACCGTGCACGCACCGGGCGCCACCGCGCTGCGCGTCCGGCTGGAGCGCGACGCGGCCGGGCTGCACGCCGAACTCACCGACGGCACCGGGAGCCCCGTCGCCACCGTCGAGACCGTCGTCGAACGGCCCCTGCACACCGCGCGCCCCACCCGCCCGCTCCACCAGGTCCGCTGGGAGCCGGTCACCGAGGCGGCGGCCGGCAGACCGCGACTGGCCCTGCTGGACAGCCCCGCCCTGCCGCTGCCCGGCGACCACCACCCGGACCTCGCCGCACTGCGGGCCGCGCTCGCCGCGGGCGCCGCCGCCCCGGACGCCGTCGTCGTCCACGTCACCGCCGACACGAGCGGCACGGCGGCGGCCGCCCGGGCCGCGGCCACCCGTGTCCTCGGCCTGCTGCAGCAGGCCCTCGTCACCGAATCGTCCACCCTGCGCTGGGTGTTCGTGACCGAACGGGCCGTCGCCTCCGGGGCCGGCGACCCGGCCGGGCTGGCCGCCGCACCCGTGTGGGGCCTGGTGCGCGCCGCGCAGGCCGAACACCCGGGACGGTTCGCCCTCGTCGACACCGAACCCGGCACCACCGCCGAGCGGTTGCTGGCCGCGCTGGCCCTCGCCACCGACCCCGAGCGGGGCGAGGACCAGCTGGCCGTCCGCGACGGCGAGCTCACGGCGGCCCGGCTCGCGCGGCTGACGGAAGCCGACCCCGAGGCCGACGCCGAACCCCGGGCGCCCTGGACCGCGGGGACTGTGCTCATCACCGGCGGCACCGGCGGCCTGGGCCGCCGCGTGGCCCGCCACCTGGTGACCCGGCACGCGGTGCGCTCGCTGCTGCTGACCAGCCGGTCCGGGGAACGCGCGCCCGGAGCGGCCGAGTTCGCCGACGAGCTGCGGGCGGCCGGCGCGCAGGTGCGCATCGAGGCCTGCGACGTCGCCGACCGCGAGGCCGTGGCCCGGCTGCTCGACGGAATCGACCCCGGCACACCGCTGACCGGCGTCGTCCACACGGCCGGTGTCGTGGCCGACGGAGCGGTCACCACCCTGACCGCGGACGACATGGACACCGTGTTCGCCGCCAAGGCCGACGGCGCCTGGCACCTGCACGAGCTGACCCGCGACGCCGGTCTGAGCGCCTTCGTGCTGTTCTCCTCCGCCGCCGCCACCATGGACGCCGGCGGCCAGTCCAACTACGCCGCCGCCAACGCCTTCCTGGACCGCCTGGCCGAACACCGCCACGCCCTCGGCCTGCCCGCCACCTCCCTGGCCTGGGCGCTGTGGGCCGGCCAGGAGGGCATGGGCGGCCGCCTCGACGAGGTCACCCTGCGCCGCTCGCAGCGCTCCGGGGTGCGGGCGCTGACCCCCGAGCAGAGCCTCGCCCTGTTCGACGAGGCCCTCACCCGCGACACGCCGGTCGTGCTGCCCATCGACCTGGACCTGCCCGCCCTGCGGGCCCGCACCGGCCCGCTGCCTTCCGTGCTCGGCTCCCTGGTGCCCAGGCGACGGCGGACCAGCGCGCCGGGCAGCGCCGCCGCGGGCGGCGAACTGGCCCGCCGCCTGGCCGCGCTGCCCGAGCGGGACCGCCGCGGCCAGGTCCTCGACCTGGTCACCGGGCACGCGGCCGCCGTCCTCGGGCACGAGCACAGCAGCGCCGTCGACCCGCGCCGCCCGTTCAGCGAGACCGGCTTCGACTCGCTCGGCGCCATCGAACTGCGCAACGCGCTCGGCACGGCGACCGGACTGCGCCTGCCGTCCTCCCTGATCTTCGACTACCCGACGCCGACGGCTCTCGCCGACCACATACTGGCCCTGCTCGCCCCGGCGGCCCCGGCTAACTCACCGCAGTCCGGGTCCGGCCCGCTCACCGACGACGACCCGATCGCCATCGTCGGCATGGCCTGCCGCTACCCCGGCGGAGTCACCACTCCCGAGGAGCTGTGGCACCTCGTCGCCCACGGCGTCGACGGCATCTCGCCGTTCCCGGTGAACCGCGGCTGGGACACGGCCGAGCTGTACGACCCGGAGGTGGGCCGCACCGGCAAGACCTACGTCCGCGAGGGCGGCTTCCTGCACGACGCGGCCGACTTCGACGCCGAGTTCTTCGGGATCAGCCCCCGTGAGGCCGTCGCCGTCGACCCGCAGCAGCGGCTGCTGCTGGAGACGTCCTGGGAAGCGATCGAACGGGCCGGCATCGACCCCGGCACGCTGCACGGCAGCCGCACCGGCGTCTTCGCCGGCGTCATGTACCACGACTGGGCGAGCCGTCTGCGGGACGTCCCCGACGACCTGCTGCCCTACCTCACCAACGGCAGCTCCGCCAGCGTCGCCTCCGGCCGGGTCGCCTACCTCCTCGGTCTGGAGGGCCCCGCCGTCTCCGTCGACACCGCCTGCTCCTCCTCGCTGGTCGCCCTGCACTGGGCGATGCAGGCGCTGCGCCGCGGCGAGTGCACCCTCGCCCTGGCCGGCGGCGTCACCGTGATGGCGACGCCGGAGACCTTCACCGACTTCAGCCTGCAGCGCGGCCTGGCCGCCGACGGCCGCTGCAAGTCCTACGCCGACGCCGCCGACGGCACCGGCTGGGGCGAGGGCGCCGGCACGCTGCTGCTGGAGCGGCTCTCCGACGCCCGCCGCAACAACCATCCGGTGCTCGCCGTGGTCCGCGGTTCCGCCGTCAACCAGGACGGCGCCTCCAACGGCCTGACCGCGCCCAACGGGCCGTCCCAGCAGCGCGTCATCCAGCAGGCCCTGGCCTCGGCCGGGCTCACCCCCGCCGACGTCGACGCCGTCGAGGGGCACGGCACCGGCACCCGCCTCGGCGACCCCATCGAGGCACAGGCCCTGCTCGCCACCTACGGCCAGGACCGCCCCGGCGAGCCCCTCTACCTGGGCTCCATCAAGTCCAACATCGGGCACGCCCAGGCCGCCGCCGGTGTCGCCGGCGTGATGAAGATGGTCCTCGCCCTGCGCGCCGGACTGCTGCCCGCCACCCTCCACGTCGACGCCCCCTCCACCCAGGTCGACTGGAGCGCGGGCCGGGTGGAGCTGCTGACCGGGCCGCGCCCCTGGCCGCGCACCGGGCGCCCCCGCCGCGCCGCCGTCTCCTCCTTCGGTGTCAGCGGCACCAACGCCCACGTCATCCTCGAAGCCGTGGACCCGGCCCCGGCCAGGCCCGTGGACCAGACCGTCTCCGGTCCCGTCTGCTGGCCGCTGTCCGGACACACCGAGCAGGCCCTGCGCGAGCAGGCGGCCCGGCTGCACGCCGCGCTCGACGGCGACGACACCGTCGTACCGGCCGCCGTCGCCCGCAAGCTCGCCCTCGGCCGCACCGCCCACCCCTACCGGGCAGCCGCCGTCGGCACCGACCCCGCCGAACTGCTGGCGGCCCTGCGGGAGATCGCCGACGGCCGCGCCGCGCTCACCGGCAAGGCCGGCCCCGGCCGCACCGCGTGGCTGTTCACCGGGCAGGGCGCGCAGTGGGCCGGAATGGGCCGCGGCCTGCACGCCCACTGCGCGCCCTTCCGCCAGGCCTTCGACGAGGCCTGCGCCGCACTGGACCGGCACCTGGACACACCGCTGCGCGACATCCTGTGGGACGACAGCAACAGCGGCGCCCTCGACCGCACGGAGTGGACACAGCCCGCGCTGTTCGCCTTCCAGGTCGGCCTGGCCAGAGCGCTCGGCCACTGGGGTCTGCGCCCCGACGCCGTACTCGGCCACTCCATCGGAGCCCTGGCCGCCGCGCACGTCGCCGGGGTGCTGGACCTGGACCCGGCCGCCCGCCTGGTGGCCGCACGAGCCCGCCTCATGCAGGCCCTGCCCCCCGGGGGCATGCTCGCCCTCAACACCGGTGAGGAACACGCCGAGCGGCTGATCGCGGACCTCGGCCTGGACGTCGCCGCGGTCAACTCGCCCACCTCCGTGGTGGTGTCCGGGCCCGTGCCCGCCCTGACCGAAGCCGCCGAGCGGGCCGAGGCACAGGGCGTGCGGCACAAGCGGCTGACCGTCTCACACGCCTTCCACTCGCGGATGACGGAGCCGATGCTCGCCGACTTCGCCGAGGTCGCCGCCGGCCTCGACTACCGCGAACCGGAACTGACCTTCGTCTCCGACGTCACCGGGCGCCCGGCCGGCCCCGGCGAACTCACCGACCCGGACCACTGGGTGGAGCACGTACGCCGCGCCGTGCGCTTCGCCGACGGCGTCACCGCCCTGCACGAGGCGGGCATCACGCGCTTCGTCGAGGTGGGCCCGGACGCCACGCTCACCGCACTGGCCCGGGAGACAGTCGCCCACACCGACGGCACCGTCTTCATCCCCGTCCAGCGCGCCCGCCGCGACGAGGCCACCGAGCTCCAGACCGCCCTCGCCGCCGCGTTCACCGCGGGCATCGAACCCGACTGGGCCGCGGTCCTGAAGGACGCGCCGGACGACCCCGAACTCGTCCTGCCCAGCTACGCCTTCCAGCGCCGCCGGTTCTGGATCGACGCCGGCAGCGCCACGGGCGACGTCGGCGGCGCCGGCCTGGACACGGTCACACACCCCCTGCTCACCGCCGCGGTGCCCGTGCCCGACACCGGCTCCACCGTCCTGACCGGCCGCCTCGGCACCGGACGCCACCCCTGGCTCACGGACCACGCCGTCCACGGCGTCACCTTGCTGCCCGGCACCGGGTTCGTCGAACTCGCCCTCGCCGCCGGCCGGGAGACCGACACGCCCACCGTCGAGGAACTCACCCTGGAGGCGCCGCTGATCGTGCCCGCCGACGGCTCGGTCACGATCCACGTCACCGTCGGTGAACCCGACGGCGACGGAGTCCGCCCCGTCACCGTGCACTCACGCACCGACGGCTCGGCCACCTGGACCCGGCACGCCACGGGCTCGCTGAGCGCGGCACCGCAGCCACCCGCCGCGCGCCCGGCCGCCTGGCCGCCGCCCGGCGCGGCCGCCCTCGACGTCACCGACGCCTACGCCCGGCTCACCGAACAGGGCTACGACTACGGCCCGCTGTTCCAGGGGCTGCGCGCCGCCTGGACGGACGGCGAGAACCTGTACGCGGACGTGGCGCTGCCGGAGTCCGCCGGTGACGCCGGACACTACCGGCTGCACCCGGCCCTGCTCGACGCCGCCCTGCACGTCGAATCACTCGGCGGCACCGAACCCGGCGAGACACTCATCCCCTTCGCGTGGGAGGGCGTCCGCGTGCACCGCCCGGGCGCCGCCGCGGTCCGCGTCCACCTGCACCGCGCCGCCGGCGCGGAACACAGCTCCCTCACCCTCCACGACGCCGACGGCGAACCCGTCGCCGAGGTACGCAGCGTGCGCGGCCGCCCGGTCAGCGAACAGCAGCTCGCCGAGGCCCGGCGCAGCCCCCTCCACCGCGTCGACTGGAAGCCGCTGGAGGTCCCCGCCGACGCGGACGGCTGGGCCCTGGTCGGCCCGCCCGAGGCCGGATTCGGGTTCACCACGCCCGTCGCCGCCGACGTGGCGTCACTCGCCGGCGCACCCGGAACCCCGCCCGCTCTGGTGCTGCTGAGCTGCCCGGCGCACGGAACCGGTCTAACGGACGGAGACGGAGCCGGGACGCCGGACACGGGCGACGCGGGTCTGCCGGACGCGGTGCACGCCGTGACCGCCCGAGTCCTCGACGCCGTCCAGCAGTTCCTCGCCGACCCCGCATTCGCCGACAGCCGCCTGGTCGCCGTCACCAGCGGACTCGCCTCGGCGGCGGTCGCCGGCCTGGTGCGGTCCGCGGAAGCCGAGCACCCGGGGCGTTTCGGCCTCGTCGACGTGGACACCGACCCCGCCTCACACGCCGCGATCCCCGCCGCGGCGGCCTGCGGCGAGTTCGAGGTACGCGTCCGCCGCGGGCACTGCTCCGTACCCCGCCTGCTTCCGGTCACCGAACCCGTGTCGCAGGTGCGTGAGCTGGATCCGGAGGGCACCGTCCTGATCACCGGCGGCACCGGCGGCCTCGGCGCCCTCCTCGCCCGCCACCTGGTCGCCCGCCACGGCGCCCGCCACCTCCTGCTCGC
>NZ_JBFAWG010000046.1:0-61299 GCF_040680215.1 Streptomyces sp. NPDC052107 | reverse complement strand
CGCCAATGCCGCTGGCAGCGCCCGTCACGATCGCGGTGCCTGCTTCCTGCCTACCGTTCATGCTGTGGTTGCTGCGACGCCGGCGGCCCCGTCAGTTTCCTCCTCCCGATCGATGGGCGCCGCATCTGGGATGCGCCTGGGCCACCACACACGCCATCTCCTCGGCGGTGACCAGGCGGGCGATTGCCGGCGGCGACACCGATCACCGGGCGCCCGGTCGCGGCCGCGAGGCAATCCGCGGCCTTGGCCAAGACGCCCTTGTCGCGGGCGACCAAGGCCACGCCCGCGCCCTCGGCGGGAGCGCCTGGGCGCACGCCAGTCCGATGCCGCGCCTGCCACCGGTGACGATGGCGTGTCGTCCGGTCAGATGCAGGTCCATGGGAAACCGCCCCGTTGGGCTGCGGAGGCACGCAGCGCTGCATGCCGCTTGACGCCGGAAGCCTGTTGCTTTCTGTTCCACCAGTCAACGACGGTGGGGCCGCAACCGGTTCCCCCGCTGACATCGCTTCAGTGGCCGGCCCGATGCCCTGGCGCCGCGCCGGGCACCGGCAACATCGGCAGCGGCCGTATGAAGGCGAACACGCTCGACACGGCGAGGTGGGGCGGTCGCAACAGCACGATCCACCAGCCTGGCACGCCCACCCCACGATCACTCGCCGTTCGCGACCTTCTGCAGGTCGCAGACCTTGGATGGGTTTTTCGGCGCCCGTAAGGGCCGCAGACCATACCACCAAGGAAATTGCAGAGTTCAGGCTAGAAGTTGCAAGGACTTGCGTGATTTATTCCCATCACATGCTGACGATCCCCAGACCCCGGCGCGGCATCCGCCGCGCCGGACGCCGACTGGCGGTGGCCGCGGTCGGCGCGACGTGCGTGTCCGTCTTACCGGGCCGCCGCCGCTCAGGAGGCGCCGCCGTCCGAGGCGCCCGGGCCGGCCCGACGGCCCCCGCTCCCCGGCAGGCGCAGGCGGCAGCGAGCGCGGCGGTGGGTGCGACGACGCCGTTCTCGGTCTACGAGGCCGAGGTGGGAACGCCCGGCGGGGGTGCCGCCGTCCGGTCGCTGACCTCGGCGCCGACGACACGGTACTCAGGCGCCGCCTTGGAGGCTTCGGGCCATGTCTATGTCCACCCGGGTGTCGGCGTACACCCGAACGTGCACCGGTCGGTACAGCCCAAGGCGCACCACTTTCTCAGAGCTTCGAGCCGGTGGGGGCGCCGTGGCCACCCGCTTCGTCAGGATGCGGGACAGGAATCGCCGTCAAGGGCGCCCTACGGGCGTCGCCATGCGATGGGGCTTCGCCCCACCCTTGACCGCGGCCCCTGTCCCGGAGACGGCTGGCTATCGGGTGGCCCCGGCGCTCTGGAGTACGGCGCATTGTGCACGTTCGCGTGTACCGGGTGGTGCACTCACAAGTGAACGTCGGCACCGGGCGGCACGGGCCGCTCGGTGCAGTGGACGAACACTACCGGGCAGCCGATCTCCTTCATCAACGTCCGCGCCGGCATCCCGGATTCGGTGTCCGGCGGTGTCACCGGGTCGGGTGCGGGCAGCATTTGGGGCTGCGCGGAGGAGTCTTGGCGACCGTGACGCCCTCGCCGGCGAAGACGGCATCGAAGGCGGCGGTGAACTTCGCGTCCCAGTCGCGGATCTCAGGTGGGTGAAGTCGGCGGCGCGGTCGCCGATCTGCCAGAGCGTGTGCCGGGCCTGTCGGGTGGCCCGGACGGCGGTGGGGTGGGTGGTGAGGCCAGCCGTAGGTGGCCGGGTGGGAGACTGATCTGGTGACGCAGGGTGAGATCTCCGTGTCCTCGTCCCGGTCGCTGATGGGCGGCAGGCCCAGCACGGCGGACGCGTTCGTCACGGTCAGGTGAGCAAGTTGGAGCAGTACGACCGCCCAACATGCCGGGGTGATCGCCAGCCGCGCGAGAGTACCGATCGCGTCCGGACGCGAGACCCTGCACATCCCGCACACCGGCTCCCACCCGGGCGGATGAGGTTTTCAGCAAGGGCAGCCGCCAGGAGGCGCCGATCTGCTGGAACGAGCCGAACGAAACCGGGTTGCCCCGCACGGCTCGTCTCGAGCGGCCCATGGAGCGCGCCTGTTCCGTCGCCTCGGTTCTGAAGGGGTGTCGCCGGGCGTCGAACGCAGGTACCCGCTGTCCGGACACACGGGTTCACGGTTGGTGGCAAGTGGTGCCCGAACCACCCTGGCCGGCCCGGTGCTGGATGCCGACCTCGGGGCGTCACATGAGATCTTGCAGGCAGCATTTTGATTCTGCAAAGTTCTATCCAGTTATTGCGCGCATGAGTCAAGGATATTACGGTCCCCTTGCGTCGTAACCACCCGCACCTCCCTCCACTCCCCCCACCTCCCCCCGTCTCCCCCCGTCTCCCATTGAGCCGCTTTGCCGACCACGGTCCATCGGTCGGCGAGGTGTCTTGCTGTGCGCTGGACTGCGTCGATCGCTTGGGTTCTCGCTTGTTCCCTGTCCTTCCCTCTCTGGCGGCGCCAGCGGCATAGATCCGGCATTTCGTGATGAAAAGAGTGATAAGTGTTCCATTCCATCCGAAATCTGAGGCGAGCCCTCGTCTGGGCAGTCAGCGCCGCGATGCTGGCTGCCTTCGGCGTCCTCGCTCTGGCTGGCCAACCGGCTTGGGCGGCCGCTGCTGCCACTGGCGGCAGCGGCGCGAGCCTGCCCTACGTGGAGGTGCAGGCTGAGAACTCCGCCACCAACGGCACGCCCATCGGCCCGAGTTACACCCAGGGCCAGTTGGCTGACGAGGCGTCGTACCGCAAGGCGACGACGCTGCAGGGCACCGGCCAGTACGTCACGTTCACCACGCCGGTGGCGACCAACTCGATCAACTTCCGGTACAGCATCCCCGACACCTCAAGCGGCTCGGTCTACACCGCCGCACTGTCTCTGTACATCAACGGCGTCAAGCAGCCCGACTTCACCCTGACCAACGCCTACAGCTGGTACTACGGCAGCTACCCCTTCACCAACACGCCGGGCAGCAACCCGCACCACTTCTACGACGAGGCCCACCGCCTGTTCTCCACCACCTATCCGGCGGGAACGACCTTCAAGCTGCAGGTGGATTCGGGGGACACCGCCTCCTCGTACACGATCGACTTCGCCGACTTCGAGCAGGTCGGCTCCGCCCTGACCGCACCCTCGGGGTCGGTGTCGGTGACCAGCAAGGGCGCCGACGCAACCGGTGTGAACGACGCGACCAGCGCGTTCAACGCCGCGATCAGCGCGGCCGGTCCCGGCGGCACCGTGTGGATCCCGCCGGGCACCTACAACATCCCCGGCCACATCAGTGTCAACAACGTCACGATCGCCGGCGCCGGCATGTGGTACTCGACCGTCACCGGGACGGCACCAGGCTTCTACGGCAACTCCGCACCCTCGCCGAGCACCGACGTGCACCTGCAGAACTTCGCGATATTCGGCAACGTGCAGGAGCGCAACGACAGTGCCCAGGTCAACGGCATCGGCGGCGCGATGAGCAACTCGACCGTCTCCAGTGTGTGGATCGACCACATGAAGGTCGGTGCCTGGATGGACGGGCCGATGGACGGGCTGACGTTCAGCGGCCTGCGCATCCGTGACACCACCGCGGACGGCATCAACTTCCACGGCGGCGTCACCAACTCGAAGGTGACCAACAGCGACATCCGCAACACCGGCGACGACGGCATCGCCACCTGGGCGGACTCCGGTATCGGTGCCGACGCCAACGACACGATCTCCAACAACACCGTGTCACTGCAGATCCTCGCCAACGGCATCGCGATCTACGGTGGTCACGACAACACCGTCAGCGGCAACCGGGTGGTGGACACCGGCCTCACCCAGGGCGGCGGCATCCACGTGGGGCAGCGCTTCTCGTCGACGCCGGTCGGCACCACCACGATCTCCGACAACACCATGATCCGGGACGGCAGCCTCGACCCGAACTGGCAGTTCGGCGTGGGCGCACTGTGGTTCGACGGCAGCCAGGGCGCGATCACCGGCCCGATCAACGTGACCAACGCGCTGATCCAGCAGAGTCCGTACGAGGCCGTCCAGTGGGTCGAGGGCACCATCAGCGGGGTCAACCTCAACAACGTGACCATCGCCGGCACCGGAACCTTCGCCCTCCAGGAGCAGACCGGCGGCGCGGCCAAGTTCACCAACGTCACGGCGACCGGTGTCGGCTACTCCTCTCCGGTGTACAACTGCTCGGTCGGGAGCTTCACGGTGACCGACGGCGGCGGCAACTCCGGCATCAGCGGTACGCCGTACTGCGGAGGGTGGCCGGCTCCGGTCTACCCGCCCTACCCGGCCGAGGGCGTGACGGCCACCCCCGGCGCGCTGAACTTCGGTTCGGTCCCGAACGGTTCGACCAGCGACGCACAGACCGTGACGGTCTCCAACCCGACCAACACCGCCGCGTCCGTCTCGTCGATCTCCACCAGCGGCGACTACTCCCAGACCAACACGTGCGGTTCGTCGATCGCGGCGAACGGCTCGTGCACCGTCAGTGTGAAGTTCGCACCGACGGCGACCGGCAGCCGTAGCGGCACTCTGACCGTGAACGCGGGCGGGATCACCAACAATGTCAGCCTCTCCGGTACCGGCACCGCGCCGGGCCCGGTTCTGAACACCGACCCGGCGAGCCTGTCCTTCGACAGTACGGTGGTCGGCTCGTCGGCCACCGCGCAGACGGTGAAGGTGACGAACTCGGGCACCACATCGGCGACCGTCTCGGGCGTCTCGGTGACAGGTGACTTCAGTCAGACCAACAACTGCTCCACCCTCGCGGTCGGTGCGTCCTGCACGGTGAGCGTCGAGTTCAAGCCCACCACGGGCGGATCGCGCACCGGCAAGCTGACCGTCACCAGCAACGCCAACAACAGCCCGACCGTGGTCTCCCTGACCGGCAGCGGCATCGACAGCACCACCAACGTCGCCGCGGGGCGCCCGGCGTCGGCGAGTTCGAGCACCAGTCCGTACGTCGCCTCGAACGTCACCGACTCGGACGCCTCGACGTACTGGGAGAGCGCGAACGGTTCGTTCCCGCAGTGGGCGCAGGTCGACCTCGGCCAGAACTACAGCGTCGGCAAGGTCGTGCTCAAGCTCCCGCCGGCGACGGCGTGGTCGGCCCGCACGCAGACGCTGTCGGTGCAGGGATCCACGGACGGCTCCAGCTTCTCGACGATCAAGGCATCGGCCGGGTACACCTTCGACCCGAACGCCAACAACAACACGGCGACCATCACGTTCAACGCCGCCACGGCGAGATATGTGCGGGTGAACATCACCGCCAACACGGGGTGGAACGCAGCCCAGTTGTCGGACTTCGAGGTGTTCCCCAGTGACGGCGGCTCCTCGAACGCGACCTTGTCGGCCAGCCCGACGTCGCTGTCGTATCCCACCCAGGCACTCAACACCGCCAGCAGTGCGCAGACGGTCACGGTGACCAACACCGGTACGGCGTCCGCGACGGTCTCCGGTATCACCGTCACGGGTGACTTCTCGCAGACCAACAACTGCGGGACGTCGATCGCGGCGAACGCCTCCTGCACGGTGAACGTCACGTTCAAGCCCACCGCGTCCGGCACCCGCACCGGCGACCTCAGCATCGCCAGCAACGCGTCGAACGGCACGACCACGGTCGCGCTGACCGGCACCGGCGCCGGCACGGTGAGCAAGAACCTGGCAGCCGGCGCGGCCACCACCGAGTCCAGCCACACCGACGTGTACCCGTCGTCGAACGTGACGGACGGCAACCAGGGCACCTACTGGGAGAGTGCCAACAACGCCTTTCCCCAGTGGGTCCAGGTGGACCTCGGTTCCGCGCAGAGTGCCAGCCGCGTCGTCCTCCAGCTCCCCGCGACCTGGGGCGCCCGTAACCAGACGCTGTCCCTGTCGGGCAGCACCGACGGCTCCTCCTTCACCACCATCAAGTCGTCGGCCACGTACACCTTCGACCCCACCACCAACAACACGGTCACCATCACGTTCGCCGCGACCACCCAGCGATACGTCCGGGTGAACATCACGGCGAACACCGGCTGGTCGGCCGGTCAGATCTCGGAATTCCAGGTCTGGAACACCTGATACGACCTGATGGTGCCGCCGAGCGCAAGCCGCTCGGCGGCACCATCTCGATCCCACAGGCCCGGCCCCCACGGGGTCATGGGCGGCACCGGCCACCGAAGTCCACCCGCTTGTAGTCGACGGGAAGTCGACAGCCGACCAGGGGAGTCCAGATGGGTGTCACGCGCAGGGTCTTCTTGCAGGCCGCGATCGCGGCCACCGCGGTGGGAACCGTGGTAGCCGCCGAGACCGTACTCGCCGAACCCGCGTCAGCGGCCAGCCAGGCGGGCGACGTGGTCGGCAAGATCAGCGTCGGCTACCAGGGCTGGTTCGCCTGCATCGGCGACGGCGCGCCCATCAACGGCTGGTGGCACTGGACCCAGAACTGGGGCCAGCCGCCGTCCCCGTCGAACACCGGCATCAAATGCTGGCCCGACGTGCGCGACTACACCAAGACCTACCAGACCTCGTACGCCAACCTCGGCAACGGCCGGCCCGCCACGCTGTTCTCCTCGTACGACCAGCAGACGGTGAACACCCACTTCTTGTGGATGCAGCAGAACAGCATCGACACCGCGGCACTGCAGCGCTTCAACCCCACCGGCGGCGAGGGCCCCACCCGCGACGCCATGGCGACCAAGGTGCGCAGCGCCGCCGAGTCGTACGGGCGGAAGTTCTACATCATGTACGACGTGACCGGCTGGTCGAGCATGCAGTCCGAGATCAAGACGGACTGGACGAACAAGATGTCCGCGCACACCGCTTCCTCGGCGTACGCGAAGCAGAACGGCAAGCCGGTCGTCTGCATCTGGGGCTTCGGCTTCAACGACAGCAATCACCCCTTCACCGCCGACGCCTGCCTTGACGTCATCAACTGGTTCAAGAGCCAGGGTTGTTACGTCATCGGTGGCGTCCCGCGCGAATGGCGGACGGGCACCGGGGGCTCACGGGCCGGCTATCTCGGCGTCTACCACGCCTTCAACATGATCTCACCGTGGATGGTCGGCGCCATCGGCAATGTGTCGGACGCCGACAACGCCTACAACACCTACACCGTCGGCGACCAGGCCGACTGCAACGCCAACGGTATTGACTATCAGCCCTGTGTCCTGCCTGGCGACGTTTCCGCCCGGCAGCGAGCGCACGGCGACTTCATGTGGCGGCAGTTCTACAACATGGTGCGGGCCGGGGTGCAGGGCATCTACATCTCGATGTTCGACGAGTACAACGAGGGCAACCAGATCGCCAAGACCGCCGAGACACAGGCATGGGTGCCCACCAACTCCGGCTTCCTCGCCCTCGACGAAGACGGCACCGCCTGCTCCTCCGACTACTACCTTCGCCTGACCGGAGACGGCGGCCGCATGCTCAAAGGCCAGATAGCGCTGACCGCCACTCGCCCGACCCAGCCGATCGTCTCCACCGGCGGCGACACCACACCGCCCACCGCGCCGAGTGCCCTGAACGCCACCGGGCACACCAGCAACTCCGTCTCGCTGGCCTGGAGCGCTTCGACCGACTCCGTCGGCGTCACCGGCTACCGGGTCTTGCAGGTGTCCGGCTCGACCAGCACACAGGTGGGCACCACCAGCGCCACCTCGTTCACTGTCGCCGGACTCAGCGCGTCCACCGCGTACACCTTCGACGTCGTCGCCCTCGACGCGGCGGGAAACGTCTCGCAGCCCTCCAACCAGGTCACCGTCACCACTGACCCCCCCTCCAGCACCACGAACCTCGCCCTCCACCGCCCCACCTCGGAGAGCAGCCACACCCAGACATACGCCTCGGGCAACGCGACCGACGGCGACGCCAACACCTATTGGGAGTCCGCCAACAACGCCCTTCCGCAGTGGCTCCAGGTCGATCTGGGCGCCACCACCGGCGTCAAGAGGATCGTCCTCAAGCTTCCCCCGGCGACCGCCTGGGCCACCCGCACCCAGACCATCTCCGTCCAGGGCAGCACGGACGGCGGCACCTTCGCCCAGCTTCTCGCCTCGGCCGGCTACACCTTCGACCCGGCGACCGGCAACACCGCGACCCTCACGCTTCCCTCCACCGTCGCCACCCGCTACGTACGACTCACCTTCACCGCAAACACCGGCTGGCCGGCCGGGCAGGCCTCGGAGTTCCAGGTCTTCGGCGTCTGACGCCTGGCTGTGAACCGCCCCGGCCCATTGCCGGACGGGGCGCGTGAAACGGGCATCCGCGGCCTCTCGTTCTGCCCACTCTGCGACGGTGAACGGAGCAAGGTCGATTTCACTCTGTGGGAGACCGGAGGCCCGGCTGACTCCCTGCCACTGGCTGGGGCCGTCTGAACCTGAAGGGCGGCGTCGTGATGGCGCGACCCGTTCCTGTCCCACCTGTGCTGGTCCGCATGCTGCGGGAACACATCGAGCACTTCGGTGTGGCGTCGGACGGGCGCGTGTTTCGTAACGCGGCCGAAAGCTACATCGACGCCTCGGCGTACGGCATAACGTGGCGCCGAGGACATGAGGCGGCGCTGACTCTGGAGGAGCTGGCCCTCGAACTGGCGCAGCGCCGTACGAGTTGCGCCATGCGGGCATCTCCTTCTGGCTGGCCGTCGGCGGCGGTCCAGCCGAGTGCGCGCGCCGAGCGGGGCAGAGCATCCAGGTGCTCTTCCGTTGATACGCCAAGTTCCTCGCCGAGCCACGTCACCACGCGAACTGTCCGGTGGTACAGCTGTCGCACCGCCGTTGACCAGCGCGAACGTGGCTCGTGGCCGCGACTGCCCGGCCGATGGCCTGCGCATGGTCCGGATCCCTTGCTGCGGGGCCGCCAGGACGGCACGCTTCAACCGTCCGTCCGCCCCCGACTGTCGCCTCCGAGCGCACCGCCCGGCCGGAGCATCTGGCTCGCAGCCAGCTCGCGATAGAGGGCACTGCCGGCGAGCAACTCCTCGTGGCGTCCGCCGGCGGCGGTGCGGCCGTCCTGCAGCACCGCGATGTGGTCCGCGTGCTGCACGGTGGACAGGCGGTGGGCGATGACCAGCAGGGCGCACTCTTGGGAGATGTCCTTCATAGCGGTGGTGAGCGCCGACTCATTGATCGCGTCCAGGTGGGAGGTGGGCTCGTCCAAGAGGAGCAGCGAGGGGCGGGCCAGCAACGCGCGGGCGAGGGCGACGCGCTGGCGTTCGCCGCCGGAGAGGGTGCTGCCGCGTTCGCCGATGACAGCGGCCAGGCCGCCGGGCAGCCGGTCAACAACTTCTTCGAGGCGGGCCAGTTCGATGACGCGCCGGATCTCCCCTTCCGTGGCGTCGGGCAAGGCGTAGGCGATGTTGTCGTGCAGGGTGCCGTCGCGCCGCCTCGGCGAGCGGCCGTACCGGCTCCGGCGGTGTCCACCACCGGGTGTGCCGTCCGCTGCGGCCGTCCGCGGCGACGACCACGGCGTCCTGCGGGGGGAACGGCGGTGATCTGGCGTGGCTCGACCTCCTGCTGCTGCTTCTGGTCGCCGTCATCGTGGCACGAGCCGGCGGCGCAGGTCGTCGGCTTCGATCGGGCAGCAGCCGACGACGGCGACGCGGGCGCTGCCGGTGTCAGCCGTGAGGACCTCCTGGTCGTGCCAGCGGCCGACCAGCCAGGGCCGGCCCGACGTATGTGCGAGGGTCCGGCTTCCGGGGCGGGCGAAGGAGCGGGCCACGGCGGCCGCGGCTGCACGGTCCGGGAAGACCGCCTCGCCGGGGCCCGGCCCCGCACTTTCGTGCAGTTCAGTCATGACGTCGGGTCAAGGACCGTCGGTCGTCAGTTCTTGCTCAGGATCAGCCGGTCGTGACCGTGGGGCTGCAGGAGCCCCGTCTCCTTCCGGAAGGTGCCGAGCCGGACGAGCGTAGGTGCCTCGTATGCCTTCTTCATGACAACCCCTCACATCACATGCGCGTTTCCCGACCGCCTCCGTGACCGACGGCGCAGGGACTTGCCGAGGTGCTGTCGGTCGGCCCCGGGCACATCGGGAACCCGGGCCAGGAAGCAGGCGCAGCAATAGCTAGCTGCAAAGCGTGAGATCCGGGCAAGAGCCTTTGCGAAGCTCGGATAATATGCAAACTCCGAATCACTGGGGTTGTGCGCCCCGCTCGTTTTGGTGGTTGTCGGCGCGGCATCGTTGTGCGATCCGGGTGTGCGCATGCTCGAATAATCGTTTTGACATGCGCCCTGGCAGTTGCTCGCGGCCCCTGCCAGACGCCCCTTACGGCGACCATAGGCGGCGCCGGGCGCGGTCCACGCCCCTGGGCCTGCTCCCTTTCCTGTCGCTCCGCTCCGAAGCGTTCCCCAGACGTCTCACCGGCGGCCGCCTTCAGACGTAGAGGAACAACGAGAGCGCATTGTCAGCAGCGCACTGCCAGGAGAGCGAGACGCCCGCCTCGCCGGCATCGCATTCTGGTCGGCCTTCGGCGTCGACCTCGCGGAGTGCGCGCGCCAAGAAGGGCTCCTGACCGGTAGCTTCCCTGGTCAGGAGCCCTTTACCGATGTCTAGAAGAAGCCCAGCTTCTTCGGCGAGTACGACACCAGAAGGTTCTTCGTCTGCTGGTAGTGCTCCAGCATCATCTTGTGCGTCTCGCGGCCGATACCGGACTGCTTGTAGCCGCCGAACGCAGCGTGCGCGGGGTAGGCGTGGTAGCAGTTGGTCCACACCCGGCCGGCCTGGATCGCACGGCCCGCGCGGTAGGCGGTGTTGGCGTCCCGGGTCCACACGCCCGCGCCGAGGCCGTACAGAGTGTCGTTGGCGATCTTGATGGCGTCGTCGAAGTCGTCGAAGGAGGCCACCGAGACGACCGGGCCGAAGATCTCCTCCTGGAAGATCCGCATGCGGTTGTCGCCCTCGAAGATGGTCGGCTGGACGTAGTAGCCGCCCTTCAGCTCGCCGTCGTACTCGATGCGCTCACCGCCGGTGAGGACCTTCGCGCCCTCCTGCCGGCCGATGTCCAGGTAGGAGAGGATCTTCTCCAGCTGGTCGTTGGAGGCCTGGGCGCCGATCATCGTGTCGGTGTCGAGCGGGTGGCCCGGCTTGATCTGCCGGGTGCGTTCCACGGCCGCCTGCAGGAACTCCGCGTAGTGGCCGCGCTGGATCAGCGCCCGGGACGGGCAGGTGCACACCTCGCCCTGGTTGAGCGCGAACATGGTGAAGCCCTCGAGCGCCTTGTCGCGGAAGTCGTCGTCGTGCGCCCACACGTCGTCGAAGAAGATGTTGGGCGACTTGCCGCCGAGCTCCAGGGTGACGGGCTTGATGTTCTCGGAGGCGTACTGCATGATCAGCCGCCCGGTCGTGGTCTCCCCGGTGAACGCCACCTTCGCCACGCGCGGACTGGACGCCAGCGGCTTGCCCGCCTCCACGCCGAAGCCGTTGACGATGTTCAGCACCCCGGGCGGCAGCAGGTCCGCGATCAGGCCGACCCAGTAGTGGATGGAGGCCGGGGTCTGCTCGGCCGGCTTCAGGACGACCGCGTTGCCCGCGGCGAGCGCCGGCGCGAGCTTCCACGTCGCCATGAGGATCGGGAAGTTCCACGGGATGATCTGCGCGACGACCCCGAGCGGCTCGTGGAAGTGGTACGCCACCGTGTCGTCGTCGATCTCGCCGAGCGACCCCTCCTGCGCCCGGATCGCGCCCGCGAAGTAACGGAAGTGGTCGATCGCCAGCGGGATGTCGGCCGCCAGCGTCTCGCGGACCGGCTTGCCGTTCTCCCAGCTCTCCGCCACCGCGAGGGCTTCGAGGTTGGCCGCCATGCGGTCGGCGATCTTCAGCAGGATGTCGCTGCGCTCCGCCACCGGCGTACGGCCCCACGCCGGCGCGGCCTCGTGCGCCGCGTCCAGCGCCCGCTCGACGTCCTCCGCGGTCCCGCGCGCGATCTCGGTGAACGGCTGTCCGTTGACCGGCGACGGATTCTCGAAGTACTGCCCGCGCAGCGGCGGCACGTATTCCCCGCCGATGAAGTGGTCGTAGCGCGCCTGGTAGGAGACGATCGCGCCTTCGGTGCCCGGCGCCGCGTAACGAGTCATGCTGGTCTGCCTCCCGGTGCAGCGCTGCCCGCCGTTGGGCAGCTCTCGGGCGCGAGGCTAGGCGGGCGGACGTTGCAACCACGTTGCGCCACGGACCCGCCCCGCCGTCCGGCCGACCGGTGCCCTCAGCTCTGCCTCCAGCGTGGCGAGCCGCGACCGCACCGGCGCCGTCGGCCGCACCGCGGCCAGCGCCCGCCACACCTCGAGGTCGTCCTCGCCCCACGGCGCGTGCGCCCAGTCCGCCAGCAGGTCCGGGTCGCGGTGCGCGACGAGTGCTGTCCGCAGTTCGGCGGCGAGACGGTCCCGCAGCCGTACGATCGCCGGCGCCTGCGAACCGGGCAGCAGCGGACCGCTGTACGCCTCCACCGCCGCCGTGACCGCGCCCGCCCTGAGCCGCCGCTCCACCACGGTGACGTCCGACTCGACCGCGGCCGTCAGCCGGTACGGCCGCGAGGCGAGCAGGCCGGGACCCAACAGCCTGCGCAGCCGGGCCAGTTCGGCGCGCAGGGTCACCGGTGTCACCGACTCGTCCGCATACAGCGCGCACTGCAGCTCGTCACCGCTCAGCCCCTCGGGATGCCGGGCCAGCAGCACGAGGATCTCGCTGTGCCGACGGCTGAGCCGGATCCGGCTGCCGTCGAGTGCGAACTCGGCCTCGTCCCGGCCCAGCGCACCGAGCAGCGGTGTGTCCACCGCGCTCCCCGGTGGATCGAGTAGCGCGAGCTGCGCCTCGGCGGCCCGCGCCACCGCCTGCACGAACCCGAGGCTGTGCGGATGCGCCAGCCCGTCCCCGCCGGTGATGTCCACGGCGCCCAGGACCTGACCGGTGCGCGGATCGTGCACCGGTGCCGCCGCACACGTCCACGGCTGGACCCGGCGTATGAAGTGCTCCGCGGCGAACACCTGCACCGGCCGGTCCACAGCGACCGCGGTGCCCGGCGCGTTGGTGCCGACCGCGCTCTCCGACCAGCGCGCTCCGGGTACGAAGTTCATCCCGTCCGCACGGCGCCGGGTCGCCGGGTGTCCCTCGACCCACAGCAGCCTGCCGTGCGCGTCGCACACCGCCAGCAGATGCTCGCCGTCGGCGGCGAACGTGCCGAGGAGCTCCCGGAACAGCGGCATCACCCTCGCCAGCGGGTGCTCGGCTCGGTACGCGCCGAGGTCGCCGTCGGTCAGCTCCACGCTGGCCGTGCCGTCCGGCCCGACACCGGCCCGCGCGCTGCGCCGCCACGACTCCGCCACCACCGACCGCACCGGGCGCGGCACCGTGCCCGCCGTGGTGAACGTCTCGTGCGCCCGGCGCAGCACACGGACCCGTTCGGCGGGGTCGGCCCCCGGCTCCAGGGCCACCCACGGATCGGTCAAATCGGCCTCCCCGGACGGTGAAACAGTGACTTCGGTCCCGTGACCATCGTCTTCCGGCTAGGCGAAGTTGACCAGCCTCATGTAGCGGACCCAGTTCCAGTTCGGGCCGGGATCGGTGTGGTCGGTGCCGGGCACCTGGTAGTGGCCGATGATGTGCTCCCTGTCCTTCGGGATGCCGTACTTGTCGCAGATCGCCGCAGTGAGCTGCGCCGACTGCTCGTAGAGGGCGTTGGTGAAGTAGGACGGCTGGTCCACCCATCCTTCGTGCTCGATGCCGATGCTGCGGGTGTTGTAGTCCCAGTTGCCCGCGTGCCAGGCGATGTCGGTCTCGTGCACGCACTGGGCGACGTGCCCGTCCGCCGAGCGGACCAGATAGTGGGCGGACACTTTCTTCTGCGGGTTGCCGAAGATCGCCAGCGTGTTGGCGTACGTCTCCTGTGTGACGTGGACGATCACACGGTCGATGAGGTAGCCGCCGGGTCGGTCGGACGCGGTGTAGTTGGAGGGGCTCGCCGACTGCCACTCGGCGGGCGGGTAGTCGACGCTCCCGGACTGCGCGGCGGCGCGTGGGTCGGGGAGCAGCGCGTAGGGGACGGCGGCGAGCGCCGCACCCTTCAGCAGGCGTCGTCTGCTCAGGCTCGGCTCGCCCTGGCTCGCCGGCTGTACCGGCTCTCTTCGCCGTGCGGGTCCGGCCGGGTCCATGTCGATGTCCATGTTCATCGGCGGGTGCCTTTCGGGGTGTGGGGGGCGTCAGGAGTTGTGGGGGCAAGGCGGGGGTCAGGAGTTGTGGGGACGTGGCGGGTCTCAGGAGTTGTGGAGGTGCGGGGGCGTCACGAGTCGGGGGTCCGTCCATGGGGACGTGGCCGCTGTCAGCCCCGCAAAGACCGCGCGGTTTCCCGCAGCCGCGCGTGCACACCCCGGTATGTCTCGCGTGACGGCAGCCACTCCTTGCGGAGCTTGGCCACGCACGTGTAGTTCGTGTCGCACACGTTGGCCAACGGGGATTCGACCGCCTGGGTTGCGAATTGGTACGCGTCCGGCTCACTGAACCCGTAGTCGCGCGCCAGCCACTGCACCAGGTCCAGCTGGGATATCCGGAACGCGTCCTCCAGCGGGCGGGCCGAGCCGGTCGAGATGATGTGGGTGTCCGACTCCAGCCGGGGCCACGGCGTGGCGACGTCTTTGAGGAGTTCCACGACCACCACGGTGTTCATCGCGCACTCCACGGCCACGCCGCAGGTCTCGCCCTCGCCCTGCCGGGCGTGCCCGTCGCCGAGGCTGAGCAGGGCGCCCTCGACGTTGACGCCCAGATAGCAGGTGACGCCGGCCCGCATCTCGGGTGTGTCCATGTTCCCGCCGTGCGCGTCCGGCACCAGGGCCGAGCGCACTTCGAGATTGGCGGGGGCCACGCCCACCGTGCCGTGCATGGGGTCCATGGGCAGCTCCACCTCGATGTCGCTGTCCCGCGCCTGGAAGAGGGCGGTGCGCCGCGCGCGATCCAGCTGCCAGATCCAGACGCGTTCCGGCAGCGGGGGCTGCAGGGTGGCCGTGGTGTGCGTGGAGGTGAGCGCGCCGAAGAGCGGGACCGTCGTCGACGCCGCCCAGTCGCGGGCGGGTTCGACCGACACGAAGTGCACGGCCACGGTGTCGCCCGGCTCGGCGCCCTCGATGTGGAAGGGGCCGGTCTGCGGATTCAGGAACGGGAACTCGCAGACCTCGGAGACGAGGTCCTTCT
Organism: Streptomyces sp. NPDC052107; assembly: GCF_040680215.1. Classification (NCBI taxonomy): domain Bacteria; kingdom Bacillati; phylum Actinomycetota; class Actinomycetes; order Kitasatosporales; family Streptomycetaceae; genus Streptomyces; species Streptomyces sp. NPDC052107. Next base: position 46,102 of record NZ_JBFAWG010000046.1, on the reverse strand, counting down.
CGGAGCGCACCCGCCCGGCGAAGCAGTCCTCGGTGTACAGATCGAGAACCGTGCCGGGCGCGATCCGCGCCACGGGCGGTGCGCCGCCGAACGTCCAGGCGTAGGCGTCCGGTTCCGGGCGCACGGTGAGGATCCGGGGGTCGGTCATCGTGGAGGTGGTCCCTTCTGACGGGAGCGGTCGTGGGAAGGGGGCTTGCGCAGGTCGGCGCAGTGGCTGTCCGCCCGGCGTCGGCGGGTCAGCGGGGCACGGTCCCGTCCTGCCGGGGAGCGGCCGGGGCGTATGCGTCGAGGTGCACCCGAGCGGTCTCGGCTATGCGCTCGGGGTGCCGCCGTATCAGCAGGAGCAGCACCGCCACACCGGCCGCCATCCAGACGCCGACGATCGGACCGGCGTAGGACACCGGGGCCGTCAGTTCGGTGACGAAGTCGAAGACTGGGAGGCCGGCGGCCGTCAGCAGGGCGGGGACGAAGGCCGCGATGCCGAGGACCGGGAACAGCAGATGCCGTACCGGCTTGACGGCGGCCCGGCCGGCCCGCAGGAAGTAGCCGGCGCAGGCGAGGTTCACGACGATGTAGACCCCGACGACGACCGTCACGATCACTGTGGCGAGCAGCAGGAACGCGGTCACGGGGTCGTAGCCGAAACCGAGTCCCAGGACCGCCCCGACCGCCACGAGGGTCTGCAGTGCGATACCGGCCACGGGGGAGCGGTGCCGCGGGTGGAGCGTGGCGAGCATGCGGGGTAGGACCCGGATACGGGCCAGGGCGAAGGCCGTACGGGTCGAGACGTTGGCGCACGCGTTGGCGTTGGCGATCGTGGAGTTGATCACCGCCAGGAAGACCAGCACCCAGAAGAGGCCGAAGGAGGCCCGGGCGACGCCGTCCCAGGAGGCCGCGCCCGAGGCACCGAACTTCGCGAAGCGGTCCGGGCCGAAGTAGACGGTCATCGCATACGTCGTGATCACATAGAACAGGCCGATGCCCAGGGCCGCGCCGAGGACCGCGCGGTGCATCGTCCGCCGGGGGTCGCGTGTCTCCTCGGCGAGCGGCGCCGCGGCCTCGAACCCCGCGAACGCCAGCACCGTGTACACGGACCCGGCGAACACACCGCTGATCCCGGCGTAACCCTCGGCGGTGTGCGAAGTGCCGAACACCGACAGGGTGTTGGCGTCGCCCGCCTTGCAGATGAGTAGGACCGCGAACACCAGGAAGACCAGGATCTCGAAGACGCCGAGGACGGTGCCGAAGCGGGCCGAGGCGCGGACCCCCAGGTAACCGGTGACGGCGATGACGGCGGCGCCCGCCAGGGACCACGGCCACCACAGGTCCGCCGGATACGAGGACCACTCCTCGTGCAGCGTGCCCGCCGCCGTGAAGCCCAACTGCAGAAGCAGCAGCGGTGGGACCAGCATCTCCACGAAGACGTAACCCCAGCCGACGAGGAACCCGACGGCGGGGTGCAGCCCCCGCGCCGCATACGTGGCCACCGAGCCCGCGGCGGGAAGCTCCCGGGCCAGCTCGGCCACGCAGGACGCGGTGAACAGACAGGCCACCAGGGCGATCAGCACCGCCAGCGGCAGGCTGCCGCCCGCGAAGGCGGCACCGGCCGGGATCGACGCGGCCACGGCGGCCGCCGGCGCCATCGCCGTGACGCTCTGGAACAACACCTCGCGCAGCCCGACGGCGTCGCGCCGCAGCGCCCCGGTCCTCTCCTCGTGCATGTGTGTCCCCCGATGCATGTCAGCCCACTGCCACCCGAACGCGTGTGAAACACCGTGAACCGTTCGGCACCCCGACAGCCTTGACGACCCGTCGGCTGTGCCTCGCGTGAATCACGGTACGGCGCGGGCGGGTTGGGCAGAAGACCGCACACCGCATCCGTGGAGAAGCCTCCACTTGTGGAAAACCGGGCCACCCGATCGGACGAACACCGGCAGCCGCGACGCCCTGATTCCGGGCGGCGCGGGAGTCCCTGACGGCTCGATCCGGGACGTCAGGAACGTTCCGCCACCACCGCCGGATCGTCCAGCACGCCCCGGACGACCGAGTGCGCCGCGCCCAGCAAGGGGCCCTCGGGGCCCAGCCGGGATACTCTCACCGGGCAGGGCGGGCCTGCCGTGCGGCTCGTCAGCTCCATCTCCAGTGACGGCAGCAGCCATGGGGAGAGGCCGGCCAGGGCGCCGCCCAGGACCACCGTCTCGGGATCGAGGAGGTTCACCGCCCCGGTGAGGGCGATGCCGAGCGCCGTACCGGCGTCCCGCAGGGCTGCCCGTACGCCTTCGTCGCCCTGCTCGGCGCGCCCCGCGAGCAGGCCCACCAGGTCCTCGCCCGGCTCCAGACCCGCCGCACGCAGCACCGCTTCCTCGCCCGCGTACTGCTCCAGGCAGCCCCGGCCGCCGCACGGACAGGGGGGTCCGTCCGGCCGCACCGGTACGTGGCCCAGCTCGCCCGCGAAGCCGCGGGTTCCGCGCAGCAGTCCGCCGTCCACGACGACCGCGGCGCCGATGCCGATCTCGGCCGACACGTGCAGGAAGTCACGCGGGGTGCCGTCACCGAGCCACAACTCGGCGAGCGCGCCGAAGTTGGCCTCGTTGTCCACGGTCAGCTGCCAGTCGCCGGGCAGCAGTGCGCCGAGGTCGGTGTCCTGCCAGTCGAGGTTCGGGGCGCGTACGACGGTACGGCCGTCCCGGGCCACGAGTCCGGGCACGGCGACCGCGAGCCCCGCGGGCCACAGCGCCTCGCGCTCCGCCTCCGCGACGACCCGGCGGACCAGCTCGGTCAGTTCCTCCACCACCGGTCCGGGTGCCCGGCCCCGGTTCGCTCCGTGCCGCACCGCCCGGGCCCGGACCACGCCGCGCAGATCGACCGCGCACACCGCGAGGTGGTCGACGCCGATCTCCGCCCCGATCCCGGCCGGTCCGCGGCCGCTCACCGCGAGCGCAGACCCGGGCCGGCCCACCCGGCCCGGCCGCTCCGGCCCCAGTTCCTCCAGCAAACCCCACCGGATGAGCTCGTCCACCAGCGTCGACACGGCCGCCCGCGTCAGCCCGATGCGCGAGGCGACCGCCGCCCGCGACAGCGAACCCTCCGCGCTGACGGCGTACAGCACGCGGGCCAGGTTGCGCCGGCGCATGCCCCGCTGGGTGTCCGGCAGGACGCGGCCGGCGCCCGGCGGACGGGCCTCGTGCAGGGGTGCGGTCATGCCTGAAGTCAGTCCTCGGTGTCTGTCGCCCGGCTCATGCGCGCGGCGTGGTCTGCGTCCCCCGCTCCAGCAGGGGGGCCGCGTCGGAGAGTACCCCGGTGATCCGTTCCAGCGTCTCCTGGTCCCGCTCCACGGCGTCCAGCACCGGCCCCGCGGCCGTGTTCCAGCGGCGGGCCACCGCGGCCGGGTCCTCGCCGGTCAGCAGGCCCGCGGCCTGTGCCGCGGCTCCGAGGGCGACCAGTTCCCGGGCCTCGGGGACCTGGACCGGCCGCCCGGACAGCCGCCGTACCGTCTGCTGCCAGGCCGTCCCCCGGGCCCCGCCGCCGATCAGCAGCAGCGGGGTGCTGCGGTCCGCGTCCTCGTCCAGGACCAGGTCGAGCGCGCCCAGCAGCGCGTGCACGGCGCCGTCGTACGCGGCCTGCAGCAGCTGCCCGGCGGTCGTGTCGTGGCGCAGGCCGTGCAGCAGCCCGGAGGCGTTCGGCAGGTTCGGGGTGCGCTCGCCGTCCAGGTACGGCAGCAGGGTCACGGCGCCGCCGCGCTCCACCGCATCGCGGTCCAGGCCCACCAGCGCCGCGACGCGGTCCACTGCGAGCGTGCAGTTCAGGGTGCAGGCCAGGGGAAGCCAGTCCCCGTGCGCGTCGGCGAACCCCGCCACCGTGCCGGTGGGATCGGCCGGGCGGTGTCTGGAGACGGCGTACACCGTGCCGGAGGTGCCGAGGCTGAGCACCGGGGTGCCGGGCCGCAGGCCGAGACCGAGTGCCGCCGCCGCGTTGTCGCCGGTGCCGGGGGCGACCAGCGTGCCCTTGGAGAACGGCAGGTCGTGGCTGTCGCGCACGGTGCCGGCCACCTCTCCCGGCCGCACCACCCGGGGCAGCAGCGCCGGGTCGAGACCTACGTGCGCCAGGGTCTCCGCGTCGTACGTCTCCGTGCCGGACGCCCACCAGCCGGTGCCGGACGCGTCGCCGCGGTCGGTGGTGCCCTGCCCGGTCAGGCGCTCGGTGAGGTAGTCGTGGGGGAGCCGTACCGCCTTGGTCGCACGGACCGACTCCGGCTCGTGCTCGGCCAGCCATGCCCACTTCGTGACCGTGAAGGACGCGCCGGGTACGCTGCCCGTGCGCTCCGCCCAGGCCTTCGGCCCGCCCAGTTCCTCCACCAGCCGGCGGGCCTGCGGCGCCGAGCGTACGTCGTTCCACAGCAGCGCAGGACGCACCGGCTCGCCCCGCTCGTCCAGGGTGACCAGGCCGTGCTGCTGGCCGCCGATCGACACCGCGGCCGCCTCGTGGGCCGCGTCACCGCACTGGCTGAGCGCCTCGCACACCGCGTCCCACCACTGACGCGGGTCACTCTCGCGGCCCGCGCCGGCGGACACGGTGTGCGGCGCCTGGCCGCTCGCCACCACCTGGCCGGTGGCCGCGTCGACGACCAGTGCCTTCGTGGACTGGGTGGATGTGTCCACGCCGACGACGAGCGGACCCTCGGCTGCTGACATCGGGCTCTCCCTTTTCCGCGACGTTCCGCGATTTCCGTGACTTTCGGCGACTCTGCGGGACAAAGACATCTTGTCTCTTCCCAGAGGCGCGAGCGCATACTAATTTGTAAACGGCCATGACGAAATAGTCGCAACGCAGCAAGGAGCCGCGGCATGAACTACCAGCCCACCCCCGAGGACAGGTTCACGTTCGGCCTGTGGACCGTCGGCTGGCAGGGAAGGGACCCGTTCGGCGACGCCACCCGCCGTGCCCTCGACCCGGTCGAGACGGTGCAGCGCCTGGCCGAGCTCGGCGCCCACGGCGTGACCTTCCACGATGACGACCTGATCCCGTTCGGGTCGTCGGAGACCGAGCGCGAGTCGCACATCAAGCGGTTCCGCCAGGCCCTGGACGCCACCGGCATGACCGTGCCGATGGCCACCACCAACCTGTTCACCCACCCGGTCTTCAAGGACGGCGCCTTCACCGCCAACGACCGCGACGTGCGCCGCTACGCGCTCCGCAAGACCATCCGCAACATCGACCTCGCCGTCGAGCTGGGCGCGAAGACATACGTCGCCTGGGGCGGCCGCGAGGGAGCGGAGTCCGGCGCCGCCAAGGACGTACGCGCCGCCCTGGACCGCATGAAGGAGGCCTTCGACCTGCTCGGGGAGTACGTCACCACCCAGGGCTACGACCTCCGCTTCGCCATCGAGCCCAAGCCGAACGAGCCGCGCGGCGACATCCTGCTGCCCACCGTCGGCCACGCGCTGGCCTTCATCGAGCGCCTGGAGCGCCCCGAGCTCTACGGCGTCAACCCCGAGGTGGGCCACGAGCAGATGGCCGGCCTGAACTTCCCGCACGGCATCGCGCAGGCCCTGTGGGCGGGCAAGCTGTTCCACATCGACCTCAACGGCCAGTCCGGCATCAAGTACGACCAGGACCTGCGGTTCGGCGCTGGTGACCTGCGGGCGGCGTTCTGGCTGGTCGACCTGCTGGAGATCGCCGGCTACGACGGCCCGCGCCACTTCGACTTCAAGCCGCCGCGGACCGAGGACCTCGACGGCGTGTGGGCCTCGGCGGCCGGCTGCATGCGCAACTACCTCATCCTCAAGGAGCGCGCCGCGGCCTTCCGCGCCGATCCGGAGGTGCAGGAGGCGCTGCGTGCCTCGCGCCTGGACCAGCTGACCCAGCCGACCGCGGCGGACGGCCTGCAGGCGCTGCTCGCGGACAGTTCGGCCTTCGAGGAGTTCGATGTCGCGGCCGTGGCCGCGCGTGGCATGGCGTTCGAGCGTCTCGACCAGCTCGCCATGGACCACCTGCTGGGCGCGCGCGGCTGAACGCACGGAGGGCCGGGGCGCGGCACGCGCGATCCCGGCCCTCCGTCACAGTCCACTTTCCGGACTGTCCGGTTGAGGAACGTCACAGTCCCTCGGGCAGCCGGACGTACACGACGGTCGTCTTGATCCCGCTGTCGACCAGCCGGCCCTGTGCGTCGAACGCGCCCGCACCGTCGGTCATCCCGAAGTCGTTGTCGTTGATCAAGGCGAGCGTGTCGCGGTCCACGCGCGCGATGCCCTCGATCTTCTGCTGCACGCCGTCGACCTTGTTCAGGTCGACCACGAGCCGCTTGGCCAGCACTGGCACGCCGGCGGTCGCCGGATCGTCCAGCTGCTCCAGCGACGGCGAGGTCGTGTCGTCGTCCCACGGGCCGCCCAGAATGCTCGACTTGCGCCCCAGCTGGACCAGTTGCAGCCGGGCCGCCTTGTCCGTGCGCTCCTCGACGAGCAGCCGGTCGCCGCCCACGGCCACCACCGAGGAGATCTTCAGTTCGGACGTGTCGTCCTCGCTCGGGTCGACCACGTTCACCGGGTCGAACCGGTAGGCGTATTCGGCGGTGACGGCCTTCTCGCGCGGCGAGAAGCGCAGCAGCCGGGTGGTGAGCGAGGCATCCCCGGCGTCCGCGTCCGGCAGCGACAGCGGGCTCTGCAGGGCCATCACCAGGTCACCGTCGGGAAGCTGCGCCAGCCCCTCGAAACCCCGGTTGATCTTGCGGTGCAGGAAGATCGACGGCAGCGCCTCGACCACCGGGTAGTTCGCGCCCGTCAGGCCGAGCCCCTTGGGCACGTACCGGGTGAGCACCTTCCCGTGCGCGGAGACGTGGATCAGCGAGGGGCCGTACTCGTCGACGAGCCAGAACGTACCGTCGGCGGCGCGCACGATGCCCTCGGTGTCGAGGCCGTTCGGGTCGTACGAGAGCGGCGTCTTCGCGTCATAGGTGTACGGCGCCTCGTCGCGGCTCTGCTGGTCGGGCAGCCCGGTGACGGCCTTCCCGGAGGAGGTGGTGAGCGGGATCGCGTCGATGACCTGGACTTCGTCTCCGCAGACCCGGATCTTCACGATCGCGGGGTCGAATCCCGGCACCGGGAAGGTGCGGCGCTTCTTGCCGTCCACCTTGATCTGCCCGTTGGGGCCGCGGTCGGTCACCGTCCAGTACTCGCCCTTGCGGCCCGCCGGGTAGATGTCACTGCCGATGCCGCCGAGCTGCACCCCGTGGTCGTCGTCGACGCTGCCGGGCAGCAGCGCGTTGCTGAACGTGCCGAGCGGGATCTCGCCGAGCGTCGCCGTGCGGATGACGCGGGCGTCCCGGGACGGCGCCGCCGTGGCCGTTCCCGCGGCCACGAGAGCGGCCGCCAGGGCCAGGGGCAGGCGCGTGGTGACGGAACGTTGGACGCGGCGCCGGCCGGCATCGTGCGGGGACATCGGGCCTCCTGAAAAGGACAAGTTCGTTGACAGCGGCCAGATTTGGGCCCCGTGAGGAACGCTGTACAACCGCGGCGTGAACAGCCGGCATCGGCCGTTCATCGGATCGCGGCGGTTTCCGTGATGACGAGTCCTCAGAAACCGTGTCGGTCCTCCGCCTCGGTGCCGAGCCGTGCCGTCGCGAGTGCCGTCTCCGGCTCACGGTCCGGGCCGCCCGCAGGAACCCACCGACCGGCTTCGTCGCGATACGGCCACCAGCGGCCGTCCCGGCCGAGGCGCAGCTGGATTCCCTCGCCCGGGACCGTCCACCGATTGCCGCTTGTGTCGAACGGCGGCCGCTCGTCCTGCTCCCAGGCCGCTTCGAGTGCCGCACGCGCGCGTGCGAGCGGCACGCCCTCCACCTGCCACTCCTCGTCGAGCACCGTCAGCGCCGTCACGCCCCCGGCACGCCAGGCGCGGACAGCCGTGGCCAGCCCCTCGCGACCACGGCCCGACCGCTGCGCGAGCCGCTCGGTGACAGCGCCGGAGGGCGCTCCGCACGCGAGCCGCAGGGCGTCCTGAGCGGACGTCAGAGCAGTGCCATCCCAAGGCTCCGAGCGGAGCATCTCCGCAAGGAGCCGGTACGCCTCCGCCGCGGTGCGGCCCGCGAGGTGCTCCAGCGCCAACGGGTCGATACCGGGCGCCGGTGCCGTCCCGGCGGCGAGGGACGGCGGCGTGCCCGGCGTCCGCGGGAGACCCGGCAGTTCGGGCAGCGGAGGAAGGATGTCCCCGGCCGCCCACGCCTCCGCCGCGTCCACGCCGCCGACGGCGGACGTGGAGGGTTCCGAGCGGGGCGCCGTACTGCGCACATGCAGCTCCGTCAGGAACGCCGCCTTCGCGCGTCCGCGCAGCAGCAGAAGCAGAAACGGATCCTCGTCCAGCAGCCGCGCCACCTGGTGACACAGCGCGGCGGTGTGCCCGCAGTGGTCCCATGTCCCGCAGTCGCACGCGGGCTCCAGATCGCCCAGGCCCGGCAGAAGCTCGATTCCGCCGACCGCGGCGTCCTCGATCAGATGCGGCGGCAGCTCGCCGTCGAGGAGCGCGGCCATGTGCCCGGCCTGCTCCACGGCCATGTCCAGGAACCGTCCCCACTCCTCCTCGGACAGTTCCGGCACCAGGACGTCGGCCCGGTGGGCCGCGCCTCCGCGGTCGCATACGACGGCGGTGACCCGGCCCGGCCGCACGGTCACCGCGCCCACTCCGCCCGCCCGGGCGAGCCGGCGGCCGGCCTTGACCGCCGCCGCGTCCAGGGCGGTGTCCTCCAGGGCCCGCAGCCATGCGCGGCCCCACCAGCTCTGCGCGAACCAGCGCCCGCGTGCGGGCGGCAGTGCGGCGAACGTGCGCCCCGCCTCATTGTCTTGCCCGTGCTCGTCGTAGCGGCTCATCGTGCCTCCCCGCGCAGTTCCACCAGTGCGGCCAGTTCCGCGTCACCCAGTTCCGTCAGCGCTGTCTCGCCGGTTCCGAGCACCGCGTCCGCCAACTCCCGCTTGCGCCCGAGCAGATCCGCGATGCGGTCCTCCAGGGTTCCCTCGGCGATCAGCCGGTGGACCTGCACCGGGCGGGTCTGCCCGATGCGGTACGCGCGGTCCGTGGCCTGGGCCTCGACCGCCGGATTCCACCAGCGGTCGTAGTGCACGACATGCTCGGCGCGGGTGAGGTTCAGGCCCGTCCCGGCGGCCTTCAAGGACAGCAGGAACACCGGTACCTCGCCGTCCTGGAAACGCCGTACCAGCTCCTCGCGCGCGGTGACCGGAGTGCCGCCGTGCAGGAGCAGCGACGGCACCCCACGGGCCGTCAGGTGCCGTTCGAGCAGCCGGGCCATACGGACGTACTGGGTGAAGACGAGCACACCCGAACCCTCCGCGAGCATGGTGCCGAGAAGTTCGTCGAGCAGCTCCAGCTTCCCCGAGCGCCCCGCGAGCCGGGGTTCGTCCTCCTTGAGGAACTGCGCGGGGTGATTGCAGATCTGCTTCAGGCCGGTCAGCAACTGCACGATGAGGCCGCGGCGGGCCATGGCGTCGGCCGCCGCGATCCGGTCGAGCGTCTCGCGGACCAACGCCTCGTACAGCCCTGCCTGTTCAGCGGTGAGGGCCACCGGGTGATCGCTCTCGGTCTTGGGCGGAAGCTCCGGGGCGATACCGGGGTCCGACTTGCGCCTGCGCAGCAGGAACGGACGGACGAGCCTCGCGAGCCGCTGTGCGGCGGCCGGGTCGAGTCCGCCCTCGACCGGCTGCGCATAGCGCGCGCGGAACGTGCCCAGGCGGCCGAGCAGGCCGGGAGTCGTCCAGTCCAGGATGGCCCACAGTTCGGTGAGGTTGTTCTCCACCGGGGTGCCGGTGAGCGCCACGCGCGCGTGTGCCCCGATGGAACGCAGCGCCCGCGCGGTGGCCGAGTAGGGGTTCTTCACGTGCTGCGCCTCGTCTGCCACCACCATGCCCCAGGGCAGCGCGGCGAGCCGCTCGGCGTCCAGGCGCATCGTGCCGTACGTCGTCAGGACGAACTCCCCGTCCGCGACGGCAGCGAGAGCGCGTCCGGGACCGTGGAACCTGCGCACCGGCACACCGGGAGCGAACCGCTCGATCTCGCGCTGCCAGTTGCCGAGCAGGGAGGCCGGGCAGACGACGAGCGTGGGACCGGCGGTCGAGGCGTCCGTCTGCCGGTGCAGATGCAGCGCGATCAGCGTGACGGTCTTGCCGAGGCCCATGTCGTCGGCCAGACAGCCGCCCAGGCCCAGGGACGTCATGCCGGCGAGCCAGTCGAGTCCGCGGAGTTGATAGTCGCGCAGGGTGGCGGCCAGTCCGGGCGGCTGCCCGACAGTACGTGCCGTACCGGTGTCCGTGAGCCGTTCCCGGAGCCGGTCCAGCCATCCGGAGGACCGCACGTCCACCGGGTGGCCGTCGACCTCCACCGAGCCCGTCAGGGCGGCGGCCAGCGCCTCGACGGGGGCGAGGACGTGGTCCTTCCGGGTCCGGGCACGGTGTGCCTGTTGCGGGTCGACCAGGACCCACCCGTCGTGCAGCCGCACCAGGGGGCGCTTGGCCTCCGCGAGCCGGTCCAGCTCCTCCCGGGACAGCTCCCGTCCGCCCAGCGCGAACCACCGGCTGAAGGAGACCTCGGCGTCCGGCGAGAGCAGAGACGCGGGCGCCGCCGCGTCCCGCGGGCCGGCCGCGCCGTCGTCCGGCGGGCCGACGGTCGCATGCATCGTGAGGTCGTGCGCCAGTTCCTTCGGCCAGTGCACGTCGACTCCCACCGCGACCAGGGACCGTGCGCCCTCGCCCAGCAACTCGGCGATCTCGTCGTCATCGAGGTCGACGGCGTCGGGTACGCCGGCGGAGAGCAGCGGGGTCAACGGCGGCCAGGCGTGGGCGGCGCGGCGCAGCGCCAGCAACGCGTCGGCACGCGCGCGTGGACCGACCGATTCGTGTACGTCTCCCGTGCCGGTCCACAGGCCGGCGGCATCGAGGACGTCCGCCGCTCCGCTCACGCCGTGCACCTGCAGCACCGCACGGAACCGGACGGGGGCGTCGTCCTGCTGCGTGTCGTCGAGCCCGGGGACCTCCACGCGCAGCGACAACCGCACGCCCGCGTCATGACCGGCGGCGATCTCGTCGGCCCACGCCCGCAGTGCGGGCAGCCGCTGCGGCTCCGGCGCCGCGTACGCGGGGCCACCGGTCACAGCCTCGGCCGCGGGCGAGCGCGGGAGCACGTCGGCGACCGCGTCCAGGAAAGCGCGCAGCAGCCGCTCCGGGTCCGGGAGACGGGGCTGCCCCCGGACTGCGAGCGGCACCGCATGGGCCTGTGGGGGCATGGCGGCCGCGAGTTCGCGGACCAGCTCCGCGTCCCGAGCGGACAGCGGGCCCACTCGCCAGGCGTCGTGATCGCCGGGGGAGAGCCCCGGCAGCAGCAGGCCGCGCGCCAGGAAATGCAGGGCCAGGTGGCAGGCGGCGCCCCAGAAGGTGGCCGAGCGATGCCCTTGGCGCAGTACACGCGCGCGTGTGAGCAGCGGCAGGGCGCGCTGCACGGGCAGCAGGAGCGCGGGCGTGCGGACCGGCTCGACGACGCCGTCCGCCGTGCGCAGCACGATGTCCAGTTCCGTCGGGGAGTCGTCGATGCCGCCGGGACCGGCTACGGCGGGAGGAGCCTCGCCGTCCGGTCGCCAGAATGCGATCCGGCCGGTGCGCGCCGGGTCGGACGGCAGGAATGCCGCGCAGCAGCGGGCCAGTTCGGAGAGCTCGGAGGGTGGTGCCGTGGGAATGGTCTGCACAGCTCTGGCGCACTCCTCAAATTTGACTACCTGGGGTTGAAGTCGCCGAGAGTACAGCACGCCGAAGGAAGCCCCGGCATACTGCCCTCGTGATCCGGGGCATTTCACAATCTGTTCGAGTGGCGGCCAGCGATCGTGGCACTCGCGGGCACGGCATGATGGGGAACTCTCCCGACCAGGAGCACGATGGGGAGTGGAGTGCTATCACGGTCCTGTTCCGGCGCGGATGAGGCCGCGCGTCGATCCGCAAGGGCAGCGAGTCTCATCCAGTAGGGGGTGGGTCTCAGGGATGTCTCAGGGGCGAGCTCAGGAACCGCGGGGAGTGGGGGGCCGTTCTCAGAGCAGAGAGCGGCAGTGGCCGCGAAGGAGGCGACGCACATGTCCAACAACGCGAAGATCGCCGTCGGGGGTGTGGCGATCGGGCTGATCCTGCTGATCTGGCTGCCCTGGTGGGTGGCGTTCCTGATCGTGGTCGGGGTTCCGGTGGCCGCGTATCTGGCGCTGGACCCCTCACAGCGGCGCAGGCTCCGCCGGGTCACGCGCAAAGAACTCGGCCGCTGACGGTACCGCCGGCGCCGCGGATGGATCCGGCTCCTGAGAGGCGAGAGCCGCAGGCTTCCCGGCGGCGGACGCCGCTGGGGGGCGCGCGGAGGTGACTGCGGGGGCCGGAGGGGCCTCTGGGGCGCGCCCAGGCCTCGTGGCGGCACCTGGCCCTCGCGGCAGGGCTGGGTGCTGGCCTGGGGGTCTCGCACTCGCACCGCGCGGGGCCACCAGGACTCAGCACCGGCTGTACGGCTGTGGCGGAGCGCGGTGGGCTGGGAGGCGGTTCCGGCCGCGCCGAGTCCTCGCGTAGGCCGTGCGGTCGTCGTCCGGCCTCGGGTTCCCGGGTGGGCCGTGTGGGCGTGGTCCGGCCTGGGGTTCCCGGGTGGGCGGTGCGGTCGTGGCTCGACCTCGGACCGTGGGTGGGCGGTGCGGTCGTCGTCTGGCCTCGGGTGGCGGCGGGTCCGCGGTCGTCCGGCCGCGATGGCGAGCTTGCCTCCGCTTGCCCGTCGAACGGCGACCGGACCCGCGTCCGCCAACATGCGGCAGGCCGTGAGAGGGCCCGGCATCCGACGGCGGGCCGGAGGGGTGCCCCGCGTCGCATGCCGGCCCCGCCGTCCGGTCTCAGATGGGCCGTACGGCCATCTTGTCGAGTGCCTCCAGCAGGCCCGGCAGCTCGGGGCCCCGGCCCACCGGCAGGACCTCGCCGGGCTCCTCGTCGAGCAGGACGAAGGCGATGTCGTCGGTGCGGGCCACGATCGACCAGCCGGGGCCGTCGGCGCGCAACGTACGGGCGTCACCGGGGGCGAACGACGAGCGGACCCGGCCGAGCGGCGGCGGCGACTCGACGTAGGCGCGTGCCTCCGCGAGCACCCGCCTGATCCCCTGGTGGCGCGGCACGCCCTGCCCGCTCTCCGGCGACGACTCCTCGGCCTTCTCGGGCTCGCCCGGCTTCGCCTGCTCGTCCGGCTTCTCCTGCCCGTCCAGCACGGAGAATTCCTCGTCCTTGAGCTGCTCCCGCCATGCCGCCCACTGCAGGGCTATCTCGTCGGCGCCCAGGCGGCGCTGGGCCGGACCCCAGGAGCTGGTGTCCGGCGGGCTCAGCGCGGGCCGGTCCGCCGCCTCGGGGTCGGGGTCGTGCGGGGCGGGGACACCGGGAGCCGCGACGGCGACGGCCAGCGGCCAGCCCGGCAGGGCGGCCACGACCGCTCGCTCGTCCGGGGACAGCTCGTACTCCATGCCGCAGTCCCAGGACGCGATCGCCACGGCGACCAGCGAGACGTCGTCGATCACGACCGTCCAGCGCGCACCGTCTCCGTCCTGGCCCAGCACCAGGCCGTACCCGTCGGCGAGCGGCGCGAGTCCCAGCGCCGCACACGCCTCCGGATAGTCGTCGCCCAGCACGCTCGGAAACTGTGCCGGCGTCAGCAGCACCGCCGTCAGTACGTACAGCGCATCGTCCGCGGCGGCGACGGCCTCATCGTCGGCTCCGGCCATCCCTGCCTCCCAGTGGTTCGTCCATCGGCGCGCACCCTAGTGCGAGCGGAAGCCGCTTGTCACGACTGCTCACACCACGCGGAGCTGCAGGTTTCCGCCTGGACGGGGGCGAAACGACCACGGCGGACCGGAAGCTTCCGATCAGCCCGTGGGCAGCCCGAGGAGATGACGGGCCACCGCCGCGGGCGACTCGTCGCGCTCCCGGGCCAGCGCGACGACGGCCCGGCAGGCGAGTTCGCTCACCCCGAACGACAGCGCCTCCGGCGACACCCAGGCCGCCGCCTCCTCGATCCGGTCCTGGTCGTCCTCCGCGCGCGCCACGACATAAGTGGCCGCCGCTTCGAACAAGTTGTGCGCACGTCTCTCCCGAGTGCTCACCGGCTGCGCGTGCGTGGAGGTGCGGAGTCTGGCGGCGTACTTGCGTATCTGGCCGAACACGCGGACCACCCTCCCCCCGATTGGGGTCGTCGTCGATCGTTCATCTGCTGTCATTCAACGTAGAGTTGTACTTTCCGCGGCAGAAGGGGGACGACGTCGTGAAGCGCTTCGAGCGGCTCGGGCAGATCCGCCGGCTGGATCCCGTGGCGGACGCCCTGGAGATCTATCGGCTCAGTGCGGCGTTCGAGTTCCCCTGGGACTACACCCGCGCCCTGGAGCTGGCCCTGTACCGCACGTACGCGGTGCCCAGCATCGGGCGGCTGCTCGCGCGGACGGCGGAGCTGACCGAGCGCACGCAGAAGCGGTACGACGACACCGCTCTGCTCCTCGACACCATGGTCGAGCACGGTTTCGCCTCGGAAGAGGGCCGTACCGCGATCCGCCGCATCAATCAGATGCACCGTAGCTACGACATCAGCGACGACGACATGCGGTATGTGCTGAGCACCTTCGTCGTGATGCCGAGGCGCTGGATCGACGCCTACGGCTGGCGGCGGCTGTCGCGGCACGAGATCGTCGCCACCACCGAGTACTACCGCGCCCTCGGCCGGCACATGGGAATTCCCGGCATCCCCGAGACGTACGAGGAGTTCGAGGTGCTCCTCGACGCATACGAGGAGGAGCACTTCGGCTGGGACGAGCAGTCCCGGCGGGTCTCGGACGCCACACTCGACCTGATGGCGTCCTGGTACCCGCGTCCGCTGGCGCCGTTGCTGCGCACCGCGACACTCGCTCTGCTCGACGAGCCGCTGCTGCGCGCCTTCCGTTACGCTCCGCCCGGCGCGGCCACCTCGGCGTTCGTGCGTCGGGCCGTACGCACGCGTGGCCGGCTCGTCCGGCTGCTGCCGCCGCGCCGTGCCCCGCACTTCGCACGGCGGAACTGGGAGATCAAGAGCTATCCGGACGGCTACCGGGTGGCGGACCTGGGCACCCGCCCGGTTCCCGGGCTGCGCGGCTGCCCGGTGCGGCGCCGGGACGGCTCAGCGCCCGACGTCGTCGAGTGAGGCGAGGGTGTCGCGCAGCCAGGCCAGTTCGGCCCGGCTCGTGGCACGCGCGATGGTGAGGACACCGCGCCGGAACGGGTCGTCCAGCTCCTCGGCGCGCAGTGGACGGTCGCCGTCGTAGAAGAAACTCGCGGGCTCCTCCAGAAAGGCCAGCCGACGTCGCAGTACGGCCGCCTGGGCGGCGGGATCCTCCAGGTGCCGCAGGAACGCGAGCAGCGTGAACCACTGGTTCTCGTCGGTGATCTCGCGCTGCGCGGGCTCGGCGAGCCGGCGCCTGAGCTCACGCCTGCCCTCCTCGGTCAGCCTCAGTACGTGGCGCGGTGCGGCCACGGCGCCCGGCTCGGTGGCCCGGACCAGCAGCCCCGCTTTCTCCAGCCGCTTGATCGCTGGGTACAGCGTGCTTTCGGCAATGGGCCGGACGTGGCCGGTGAGGGCCGCGATGTGCCGGCGCAGGACGTAGCCGTGCAGCGGGGCGTCGTAGAGGAAACCGAGGATGGCGAGTTCGAGCACGGTCGCATTCTCGCCCGGGGCGCTGTACCTCGCCAACCCGATACTTCCTTGCCGCCATACATCGATAGCGAGGTATATCGGAACGTCGGAGGACGCCAGGGAGGGCAATGTGAAGCAGGCCGTGTTCGACGGTGAGGGCAGTTGGATCCGCTGGACCGAGGCACCGGGGGCGGAGCCCGCGCGGGTGTATCTGCACGGGCTCGGCTCGATGTCCGCCGTCTATCACGCGCACATCGCGGCCCGTGCCGAACTCGCGGGCCAGCGCAGCCTGTTCGCGGATCTGCCGGGACACGGCCTCAGCGACCGGCCCGGGACGTTCGGCTACACGCTGGAGGAGCACGCCGACGCGGTGGCGGTCGTGCTCGACCAAGCCCGCGTCAGCGGCGCCGAGTTGATCGGGCACAGCATGGGCGGTGCCGTGGCCGTCGTGCTCGCCCACCGGCGGCCCGACCTCGCCTCCCGGCTGGTCCTCACAGAGGCCAACCTGGACGCCTTCCCGCCGCTCACGGCCGCCAGCAGCGGGATCGCCGCCTATGAGGAGGACGACTTCGTGGACGAGCAGCACGCGCGCGTGCTGCAGACCGTCGGTCCGCTGTGGGCGGCCACCATGCGGCTGGCCGACCCGCGCGCCCTGCACCGCAGCGCCGTCGGCCTCCGCCGGGGCTCGGAGCCGGTGATGCGCACGATCCTGGAAAAGTTGCCCGTCGAGCGGGTCTATCTCCAGGGTGAGCTGAGCGGCGAACTGGCGGGCCGGGAGGGCCTGGAAGCCGCCGGGGTGCGCGTGGCGACGGTGCCGGGCGCCGGGCGCGACGTCATGTTCGACAACCCCGACGCTTTCGCGGCGGCCGTCGCCGGAACGGACTGACCCGCCCCGGCTGTCACTGCTACGACGTTCAGTCCCCGCGCCGGCGCACCGCGAGCGCGAGGAAACGGGCGTCCTCGTCGACGTACGTCGTCATGTTCCACCCCGAGCGGTGCAGCAGCGGACCGAGGTTGGTCTCGGCGCGCAGGTCATCGGGGGTGATCCGCCGGCCCTGACGTGCCGCCAGAGCCGCACGACCGATGGGATGGAGCAGCGCGAGCACGCCGCCGGGCCGTACCACCCGGACCAGCTCCCGCAAGTTCTTCTCCGGGTGCGGCAGATGGGCGATCAGGCCGGCCGCGAACACGGCGTCCAGCGAGCCGGACCGCAGCGGCAGCGCGGCGACGTCCGCGAGCAGCAGGCGCGCGTTCCGGTCGCGGCCCGCCCGCACCGCGGCCTCGAGCATCGCAGGCGTCAGATCGGCGCCCAACACCATACCGGACGCGCCCACGGCGGCCCGCAGCGGCGGCAGGGCGCGCCCCGTGCCGCAGCCCGCGTCCAGCACGCGGTCGCCCGGCCGCAGGCCGAGATCGGCGACCGCCGCGGCGTAGGCGGGACCGTCGTCGGGGAACCGGCTGTCCCAGTCGGCCGCACGGGCGGTGAAGAAATCCTGCACGTGTGTGTGGTCGTCGCTCATGTTCCGCATGATTCCTCACCGTCACGGGGGATACATAGGCGCACACGTTCGGGCCGGACCCGATCGTTCCGTCGCATCTGCGTGTCATATTCCAACACCTTTCGAAATGCGCCCCCTTTGTGCGACCGTGCCCCCCTAGCGTCCCTTGGCCATGGGACACCTGGACCACGCCGCCTTCGGCTGGCTGACCCCCGTACTGTCGTACGTCATGGCCTGCATAGGCGCCGCGCTCGGACTGCGCTGTACCGTCCGCGCGCTCGGCACCACCGGCCGCTCGCGCCGCAATTGGCTCATCACCGCGGCCTCCGCGATCGGGACGGGCATCTGGACCATGCACTTCGTGGCCATGCTCGGCTTCCGCGTCAGCGGCACCGACATTCGCTACAACGTGCCGCTGACCATGCTCAGCCTTCTCGTCGCCATGGTCGTCGTCTGTGCCGGCGTCTTCGCCGTCGGTTACAGCCGCGACCGCACCCGGGCGCTTTTCATCGGCGGCCTCACCACCGGGGTGGGCGTCGCGAGCATGCATTACCTGGGCATGGCCGCGGTGCGGCTGCACGGCGACGTCAGGTACGACCCCGTCCTCGTCGGAGTGTCGGTGCTGATCGCCGTCGTGGCGGCGACCGCGGCCCTGTGGGCCGGGCTCAACATCAAGTCGCCCCTCGCGGTCACCGTCGCCTCCCTCGTCATGGGAGCGGCCGTCAGCAGCATGCACTACACCGGGATGTTCGCGGTGAGCGTGCATGTGAACCCCTCCAGCGAGACCCTGCCCGGGGCCACGGCGATGCAGTTCATCTTCCCCCTCGCCGTCGGCCTCGGGTCCTACCTGTTCATCACCTCGGCCTTCGTCGCCCTCTCGCCCACGGCCGACGAGCGAAAGGCGTCCGCCTCCGCCCAGCGGCCCGTCGAGAGCATCGCCCGCTAGCGGGAGCCCGGCCCGAGCGCCCCGACCCACGTTCCGAGCGAGGAGGCCATGCGCCCACCCCGTACCACCCCGAAAGCCGGCACTGCCGCGCATCCGCCGCGCGGCCGCCGCGCACACGCCGGACCACCCGCGGCAGAGGAGGCCGACCGCCCGCTCGGCACACCGGCCAAGGCACGCGCGCGTGGCAACCGCCGGCATCTGCGCCCCCGCACCGTGCGCGCCAAGGTGGTCAGCCTGCTGATGGTGCCGGTCGTCTCCCTGCTCGCCCTGTGGGCGTACGCCACCGTCACCACCGCCCAGGACGTGGCCCGGCTGCGGCAGTCCCAGCGGGTAGACGCCGAACTGCGCAGCCCGGTGGCCGCGGCCGTCACCGCCCTCCAGGCCGAGCGCACCGCAGCCGTGCGTTACGCCACCGCGGGCACGGGCGACGGCACCGACCTGCGAAGCCTGGCCGCCCGCACCGACCGGGCGGTGGCCAAGCTGCGGCTCGGCGGCAACAACACCGTCGCCGACAGCCAGGAACTGCCCGCCGCTGTCTCCGAGCGCCTCGACGCCTTCGTCACCGGTGCCGAGCACCTGCGCACCCTGCGCACGGCCGTACTCGACCGCAAGGCCGGCTGGGACACGGTGTACGCGCAGTACACGAAGAGCATCGACGCGGCCTTCACCGTGGACGGCGCCCTCACCGGCATCCAGCGGGACGACGTCGGCTCGGACGCGCGCGTGCTGCTCGAATTCAGCCGGGCGGCCGAGGCGCTGGCCCAGGAGGACACCCTGCTCGGCGGTGCGCGGACTGCCGGTCAGCTGCAGGGCGAGCGGCTACGGCTGTTCGGCGCCGCAGTCGCCGCGCGCCGTACCCTCACCGAGGCCGCCGTCGCCGATCTGCCCGCCGCCCAGCGCGCCGCCTGGCAGGAGCTGGCCGACAGCGACACCTACACCGCTCTCGGAACCACTGAGGACAAGATCATCGCCGCCGGGCCCGGCGGCAAGCCGGCCGACGCGGCACCGCAGGCCGCCTGGAACGCCGCCCACGCGCGCGTGCAGGACCGCATGCAGGGCATCGCGGCGGACACGGGCCGCGCCGTCGCGGGCCGGGCCGACCCGTACACCCGAGGCCTGCTCAGCCCCGCGGGCGCAGCCGTGCTCCTCGGCCTGGCCGCCGTCGCCGCCTCGCTCGTCATCTCGGTCCGCATCGGACGCGGTCTCGTGGTCGAACTCGTGAGCCTGCGCAACGACGCCCTGGAGATCGCCCGCCGCAAACTCCCCGAAGCGATGCGCAGACTGCGCGCGGGCGAGGAGATCGACATCCAGGCGGAGGCGCCCGCCGGACCACCCGCCGAGGACGAGACGGGGCAGGTCTCGGAAGCGCTGACCATCGTCCACCGCGCCGCCCTGCGCGCCGCCGTGGAACGCGCCGAACTAGCCAGCGGCATCTCCGGCGTCTTCGTCAACCTGGCCCGTCGCAGCCAGGTACTGGTCCACCGCCAGCTCAGTCTCCTGGACAGCATGGAGCGCCGTTCGGACGACCCCGACGAACTGAGCGACCTGTTCCGTCTGGACCACCTCACCACACGGATGCGGCGGCACGCCGAGAGCCTGATCATCCTCTCCGGCGCCGCACCCGGCCGGGCCTGGCGCATGCCGGTGTCCCTGACCAACGTCGTACGGGCCGCCGTGTCGGAAGTCGAGGACTACGCGCGTGTGGAGGTGCGTCAGCTCCCCGAGGCCCATGTCATCGGCACCGCCGTCGCCGACCTCACCCACCTGCTCGCCGAACTCGTCGAGAACGCCGCCCAGTTCTCGCCGCCCCACACGCGCGTACGCGTCACCGGTGAACCCGTCGGCAACGGCTACGCCCTGGAGATCGAGGACCGGGGACTCGGCATGGGCGCCGAGACCCTCGCGGAGGCCAATCGCCGCATCGAACAGTCCGAGGCCCTCGACCTGTTCGACAGCGACCGGCTCGGGCTCTTCGTCGTCAGCCGGCTCGCCTCCCGGCACGACGTCAAGGTACATCTGCGGACCTCCCCCTACGGAGGCACCACCGCGGTCGTCCTGCTGCCCACCGCCCTGCTGCACGGCGGCGCGGTGGAACGTTCCTCCCACCAAGGTGAGCAACCCCGGCAGGAGCCGGAACGCGAGTACGCGCGCGTGCCCGACACAAGTTCACGTCAAGAGGCCGTCGCCGCACGCCCGGACCGGCCCGCCCTCGCGGCCACCGCTCCCGCCCCGCGAGGCGCCGCCGACGAGCCGGGCCCGCGCGGAAACGGCGACGAAACACCACCCCCCGGAGTCACCGCCTTGAGGCTGCACCGACCGCCGAACGACTCCGAGAGCACCGATGACCTCCCACGCCGTGTGCGCCAGGCCAGCCTCGCACCCCAGCTCCGGCATCAGCGTCCCGAAGCGCCCGCGCCCGAGACCGCACGGCACAGCGACGAACGGCGCACCCCCGAACTGGTACGGGACCGCATGGCCGCCTACCGCGACGGCTGGGCTCGCGGCGGCGGCAGACAGCCCGGGCGCGGTGCCGCCCCGGAACCCGAAACGGGCAGTGACAGCAGCGAAGGAGACCCGGCATGATCCAGGACCCGAACGCGAGTGCCGGCCAGCGCTCCGGCGAACTGGACTGGTTGCTCGACGACCTGGTGATGCGCGTGAGCGAGGTACGGCACGCCGTCGTGCTCTCCAACGACGGACTGGCCGTCGGCGCCTCCACCGCCCTCGCGCGGGAGGACGCCGAGCACCTCGCCGCCGTGGCCTCCGGTTTCAACAGCCTCGCCAAGGGCGCGGGACGGCACTTCGGAGCGGGCGGCGTGCGGCAGACCATGGTCGAGATGGACGACGCGTTCCTCTTCGTGGCCGCCGCCGGTGACGGTTCCTGCCTCGCCGTGCTCACCGCGGTCAGCGCCGACATCGGGTTGGTCGCCTACGAGATGGCACGCCTGGTCAAAAGGGTCGGCGAGCACCTGTACACGCCGCCGCGGGTCGCCGCGCAGCCGCCCGCAGCCGGATGACCCGGAACAGGCGGCACAGATGACCGAGAACCAGAGCGCCGGTCCGTGGGAGCCGGGCAGCCAGTGGTACGACGGCGAGGCCGGACCACTCGTGCGCCCGTACGCGATGACGGGCGGGCGCACCCAGCCGGGTCCCACCGGGGTGCGCTTCGACCTGATCGCCCTCGTCACCCTCGACCCCGCGGCACCGGCGCTCGAGGACGCCGCGCTCGGCCCCGAGCACCGGACGCTGATCGAGCTGTGCCGCACGGAGACACAGTCCGTCGCCGAACTCGCGGCGGACGCCGACCTTCCCGTCGGCGTCGTCAGGGTGCTCCTCGGCGACCTCCTGGAACTCGGCTGCGTGGTCGTCAGCCGTCCCGTGCCGCCGGCCCACCTGCCCGACGAGCGGATTCTGCGCGAGGTCATCGCGGGGCTGCGAGCGCTGTAGATGAATGTTACGAAGCCGCCGTACGCCGCGCTGCGTCCCGATCCGTACGCGTTCCGCCTCCGACCGGACGCGAGTCAGTCACATCAGGTGCATTCCGGTCCGACGACCCGGAGGTGCAGCTTCGTTGTCATGATGCTGCCTTCGCGCCCGCAGCAGACGGACGCCGACCGCAGCCGGTCCTCCCGAGAGAAGTGATCATGGTCACCGAACACTGCGAAGCCGTCGGCGACGACGCCGCCCTGGCGCTGAAGATACTGGTCGCCGGTGGGTTCGGCGTGGGCAAGACGACCCTGGTCGGGGCCGTCAGCGAGATCCGGCCGCTGCGCACCGAGGAACTCCTCAGCGAGGCAGGGCAGCTGGTGGACGACACCGACGGCGTGGACCAGAAGGTCACCACCACCGTCGCCATGGACTTCGGTCGCATCACCATCCGCTCCGGCCTGTCCCTCTACCTCTTCGGCACACCGGGACAGGACCGCTTCTGGTTCCTCTGGGACGAGTTGTCCCAGGGCGCCCTCGGTGCCGTCGTCCTCGCGGACACCCGGCGCCTGGAGGACTGCTTCCCCGCGGTCGACTACTTCGAGCACCGGCACATCCCGTTCGTGGTGGCCGTCAACTGCTTCCCGGGCGCCCGCACCTACGGCGCTCACGACGTCTCACGTGCCCTCGACCTGGACGGCGGCACCCCCGTGGTGCTGTGCGACGCCCGTGACCGGGACTCCGGCAAGGAAGTCCTGATCCGGCTCGTCGAGTACGCCGGGCGGATGCACACCGCCCGGCTCCTGGACTCGGTCGGCTGACCGTGCCGCTCAGGCCGCCAGATCCTTCACGGCCACCACCTGGTCGACCGGGACCCGGACCAGCAGCTCACCCGGAACGCCGTTGCGGGCGCCGTACTCCTCGGCGCGGTCCTCACCCATGTACCGGGCGGCGATCCGGGTGGCCCAATGACGCAGCTCGTCCAGGTCCTCCGACAGCCGCGCCCGGCCGTTCAGCACCACGAAGTGGAACGGCGGCCGATCGTCGTCCACACACAGGGCGACCCGCCCGTCCCGGGCGAGATTGCGCCCCTTCACCGTGTCCTTGCCCGTGTTGAAGACCAGTTCGTCCCCCTCCAGGAGAAACCAGATCGGGGCCACATGTGGGCTCCCATCGGCGCGAACGGTGGACAGCTTGCCGGTCCGGGTGCCGTGCGAGACGAACGCCCGCCATTCCTCGTCGGTCATCTTCTGTGCCATGCGCCCATCCTGCTTGCCCGGACGCCGGAGGTGGGGAAGGCTGGCGAGGAGTTCCTCCAGCAAGGGGGAGACATCACACGGGGAGACGGAGATGGCGCAGAACCAGGGACTCGGCTGGCTCCTGGACGATCTGACCGAGCGAGTGGACGACGTGCGGCACGCGCTGGTCCTGTCGAACGACGGACTGGTCACGGGCGCGAGCACGGGCCTACGTCGTGAGGACGCCGAGCATCTGGCCGCCGTGGCATCAGGGCTGCACAGCCTGGCCAAGGGATCGGGCCGCCACTTCGGCGCCGGCAGGGTACGCCAGACCATGATCGAGTACGACGACGCGGTGCTGTTCGTGACCGCGGCCGGCACCGGCAGTTGCCTGTGTGTGCTCAGCGGCGCGGAGGCCGACATCGGCCAGATCGCCTACGAGATGACCCTGCTCGTCAATCGCGTCGGCGAGCACCTCGGCGTCGACGCCCGGCAACCCGAGCGCACCCCCCACGCAGACGCCTGACCTGTTGTCTCTCCTCGCGTCGCGGAGTTATCCACAGGCCCACCACGCCCTGGACGGAATTGGCTACGGTGTGTGCGCGGCGAACGCACAGGGCGTGAGCCAACGACTCCACGGGGGAGTACGACCATGTCGGCAAGCACCTTCAGCACGCCCCGGCCCACGACCTGCACCTCGAGCCACGCCGCCCGGGAACTGGGCCTCAAACGAGGCGAGTTCGACCTCGCCGTGCACCTCGGCCACATCCGGACCGTGCCCGACGAGGGCGGGGGAGGAGGTCGCAGGGTGGAGCGCGCGGAGATCGACCGCCTTCGCGCACAGGAGGGCTACCCGGACACTCTCCATGAGCGCGTGCGGGTGGTGGGCACCACGGAGGGCGCCGCGCTCATGGAGATCCCGGCCGGGCGGTTCACCCGCCTCGCCCGCCTGGGCCTGCTCGTGCCGGTGAAGTGGTACCTCAACCGCTACCGAGCCGTGGTCTGGCTGTATCTGGCCGAAGACCTGCGGAACTTCACCTCGGACACCAGGAACGCCCACCTGCTCAAGGGGCGTACGCCCGAGAACCTGCGAGGCCAACTGGAGGCCGGGACGGACCTGCGCGCCCGCAACTGGCGGGGACGCCACCTCGGGTTTCTGCTGAGGCAGGCAGAGGAGCCGTGGGTACGGGCCGGCGCCGTGGCAGCCTTCCTCTCGCCCGTCGAGATCGCCGACCTCGTCAAAGATCCGTACGACCGGGCCTATCTGAGCCGGTTCCGGCCGGCGCCACCCGGTCAGGGCACTCCGGGATCGCCTGCCGCGCACCTCGCCGAGCGGATCGCGACCGCGCAGGACGCGGACGAGATCGAGTGGCTCCGCAGCGAACTGGCCCATGTGCTCGAGGAAGCGCGCGCCCTCTCCCCGGCCCCACGCCCGGCCGCCCGTCGCGCCGCGCCGACCGTGCGAGCGGTTGCGCGGCCCATCCCGCCCATGGCCCGCACAGTCACACGGCCCATGGAGCCGACGGCGTCGGCGCAGTCGGAGCCCGGGGCGGAGCCGGCCGTGTCCCGGGCCCCCGAGCAGCCGCTGCTGCGACCGCCCGAGCCGGAGAGGGGGCCGGTGACGATGGTGTCCGGGGCGAACAGCGGACCGCTGTCAGGGGCGTCCGAGCCGAAGGGTGAGCCCGTGGTCCGAGCGTTCGAGTGGCACGGCACGCCGGCGATGCCGGCGGCCGCGCCGTCGCCGGCCGACTGGGGACACCGCCGGGTCGAGCAGGCCCCGACGCGGACCAACCGCGGATTGCGCGCCTGGCTGCGGCGCAGAAGCCCCCGGCCCGCGCGGGTCTGACCCGCCCGGCCGCAGGCCGGCCCTCGGCCCGCTACAGGGACCTGAACAGGCCCTCCTGGACAACCGAGACGAGCAGACGCCCCTGCAGGTCGTAGATGCGCCCACGGGCCAGGCCCCGGCCACCGGTGGCGATCGGCGACTCCTGGTCGTACAGGAACCACTCGTCCGCGCGGAACGGCCGGTGGAACCACATGGCGTGATCCAGGGAGGCCATGTCGAAGTTCCGCGGCCCCCACAACGGTTCGACCGGGATGCGGACCGCGTCCAGGAGGGTCATGTCACTGGCGTAGGTCAGCGCGCACGTGTGCACCAGCGGGTCGTCACCGAGCGGTCCGACCGCGCGCATCCACACGGCACTGCGCGGCTCGGCCCCCTTGATGTCCTCGGCGTTCCAGCGCAGCCGGTCGACATAGCGGATGTCGAAGGGCTGGCGGCGCGCCATCCGCTCCAACTGCTCCGGCAGCGCGCCCATGTGCTTGCGGATCTCCTCGGAGACCGTCGGCAGCGACTCCGGGTCCGGCACCTCACGGGCCGGCGGCAGCTGGTGCTCGAACGGTCCTTCCTCAGCCTTGTGAAAGGAGGCGGTCAGATTGAAGATCGTGCGGCCCTGCTGCACGGCCGTGACCCGGCGCGTGGTGAACGACAGGCCGTCGCGGACCCGCTCCACCTGGTACACGATGGGCACACCGGGGCGGCCCGGGCGCAGGAAGTACGCGTGCAGCGAGTGCACCGGGCGGTCGCCGTCCGTGGTGCGGCCGGCGGCGACCAGTGCCTGGCCCGCCACCTGGCCGCCGAAGACCCGCTGCAGCGACTCCTGCGGGCTTCGGCCACGGAAGATGTTGACCTCGATCTGTTCCAGGTCGAGCAGGTCGACCAGCCGCTCGGCCGGATTCGTCGTCATCGGTGGGATTCTCCTGGGCTCACAACTGGTCGACAAGGGTTCACAGCTGACCGACATCGGTGACGCGCACGACCGCGCGGCCCTCGGCGTCCGAGGCCGCGAGGTCGATCTCGGCGCTGATGCCCCAGTCGTGGTCTCCGTTCGGATCGTCGAAGATCTGGCGGACGCGCCAGGTGCCGTTCTCCGGCTCCTCGTTGATGACCAGCAGCTTGGGGCCGCGGGCGTTGGGACCGGTGCCGAGGTCGTCGTACTCGTCCCAGTACTTGTCCATCGCCTCGCCCCAGGCGCCGGCGTCCCAGCCGGACTCGGCGTCCATCTCGCCGAGCTCCTCGACCTGGTCGAGAGCGGCCAGTTCCACACGGCGGAACATGGCGTTGCGGACCAAGACCCGGAAGGCGCGCGCGTTGGTGGTGACCGGCTTGACCTCGTCGGCCTTCTCCTGGGCCTCCTCGGCGGTCATCTCCTCCGGGTTCGCGAGCTGCTCCCACTCGTCCAGCAGGCTGGAGTCCACCTGCCGCACCATCTCGCCGAGCCACTCGATCAGATCCTGCAGGTCCTCGGACTTGAGGTCGTCCGGGATGGTGTGGTCGAGGGTCTTGTAGGCGCTGGCCAGGTAGCGCAGCACGATGCCCTCGGTGCGAGCCAGCTCGTAGAAGGACACCAACTCCGTGAAGGACATCGCCCGTTCGTACATGTCCCGGATGACCGACTTCGGCGACAGCGGATGGTCCCCGACCCAGGGGTGGCTCTTGCGGTAGGTGTTGTACGCGTGGAAGAGCAGCTCCTCCAGCGGCTTCGGGTACGTGATGTCCTGGAGGCGCTCCATACGCTCCTCGTAC
The DNA here is from genome assembly GCF_040680215.1 of Streptomyces sp. NPDC052107. Taxonomy (NCBI): domain Bacteria; kingdom Bacillati; phylum Actinomycetota; class Actinomycetes; order Kitasatosporales; family Streptomycetaceae; genus Streptomyces; species Streptomyces sp. NPDC052107. Next base: position 19,702 of record NZ_JBFAWG010000046.1, on the reverse strand, counting down.
TCGACGCCGTCGGCCTTCATCGCGGCGACGGCCTCGCCGCGCGCCTTGTTCTGCTGGGCGACGAGGATCTGCCGCGGGTCGTCCAGGGTCGACTCGACGACGGAGACCATGTCGAGGGCGTAGGACGGCGACTCGGGGTCGAGGAGTTCGAACGCGGCGAGCGCGAACGTGGACAGCGGCTGGTTGAGCGCGAAGTCCTGCTGAAGGTCCACCGTGAGCCGGACGATACGGCCCTCGGCGTCGGGCTTGTCGAGCTTCTCCACGATCCCGCCGTCGAGCAGCGACCGGTAGATGGCGATCGCCCGGCGGATGTGCCGGAGCTGCTGCCTGCGCGGCTCGTGGTTGTCCTCCAGGAGGTGGCGCATCGCCTCGAACGCGTTGCCCTGGCGGGCGATCACCGACAGCAGCATCGTGTGCGTCACCCGGAAACGCGAGGTCAGCGGCTCGGGTTCCGACTCGATCAGCTTCTGGAAGGTGTTCTCCGTCCAGCCGACAAAGCCCTCCGGCGCCTTCTTGCGCACCACCTTGCGCCGCTTCTTCGGGTCGTCGCCCGCCTTCGCCAGCGCCTTCTCGTTCTCGATGACATGCTCCGGCGCCTGCGCCACGACGAGCCCCGCCGTGTCGAAACCGGCCCGGCCGGCCCGGCCCGCGATCTGGTGGAACTCCCGGGCGCGCAGCGTGCGTACACGGCTGCCGTCGTACTTGGTGAGGGCGGTGAACAGCACCGTGCGGATGGGCACGTTGACGCCGACACCGAGCGTGTCCGTACCGCAGATGACCTTCAGCAGGCCCGCCTGGGCGAGCTTCTCCACCAGGCGCCGGTACTTGGGCAGCATGCCGGCGTGGTGGACGCCGATCCCGTGCCGTACGTAACGGGAGAGGTTGCGGCCGAACTTGGTGGTGAAGCGGAAGTTGCCGATCAGCTCGGCGATCTGGTCCTTCTCCTCGCGCGAGCACATGTTGATGCTCATCAGCGCCTGGGCCCGCTCCACGGCCTGCGCCTGCGTGAAGTGCACGATGTACACCGGGGCCTGCTTGGACTCCAGCAGGTCGGTGAGCGTCTCGGTGAGCGGGGTGAGCTGGTACTCGTAGGAGAGCGGCACCGGGCGGGTCGCCGAGCGGACCACCGACGTGGTGCGGCCGGTGCGGCGGGTGAGGTCCTTCTCGAAGAACGACACATCGCCCAAAGTGGCCGACATCAGGATGAACTGCGCCTGTGGGAGCTCCAGCAGCGGAATCTGCCAGGCCCAGCCGCGGTCGCCCTCGGCGTAGAAGTGGAACTCGTCCATGACGACCTGGCCGATGTCCGCGTCCTTGCCGTCGCGCAGCGCGATCGACGCCAGCACCTCGGCGGTGCAGCAGATCACGGGCGCGTCGGCGTTCACGGAGGCGTCACCGGTCAGCATGCCGACGTTCTCGGTGCCGAACAGCTTGCACAGCTCGAAGAACTTCTCCGACACCAGGGCCTTGATCGGGGCCGTGTAGAAGGTGACCTCGTCCCTGGCCAGCGCGGCGAAGTGGGCGCCCGCGGCGATCATGCTCTTGCCCGAGCCGGTGGGCGTCGAGACGATCACGTTCGCCCCGGAGACCACCTCGATCAGCGCCTCCTCCTGGTGGGGGTAGAGGGTGAGGCCGCGCTCCTGCGCCCACGACTCGAAGGCTTCGTACAGGGCGTCGGGGTCGGCGGTCGGCGGCAGCTGATCGATGAGGGTCACGCACCCATCTTGCCTGGCCTCGACCCCGAGAGGGGAATCGGCTGCGGGCAGGAAGATCACGGCCGCTACGCTGTGGCGCCGACGAGACGTCAGCGCACCAGGTCAACTGGACAGCGGCACACGAGGAATGGGGCGGGAAGCGGCCATGATGGGACCAGCACACTCACTGTCGGGGGCCGCGGCCTGGCTCGGCGTCGGAGCGGCAGCCGCCGCGGCAGGTCACCCGATGCCCTGGCCGGTCCTCCTCTGCGGCGCTCTGATCTGCGCCGGCGCCGCGCTCGCTCCGGACCTCGACCACAAGGCGGCCACGATCTCGCGGGCCTTCGGGCCGATCTCCCGCTGGATCTGCGAGATCGTGGACAAACTGTCGTACGCCGTCTACAAGGCGACCCGGATGAAGGGCGACCCGCGCCGTTCCGGAGGTCACCGTACGCTGACGCACACCTGGCTGTGGGCGGTCCTGATCGGCGCCGGCTGCTCGGCGGCGGCGATCGCGGGGGGCCGCTGGGCCGTGCTGGCGATCCTGTTCGTGCACATGGTGCTGGCGATCGAGGGGCTGCTGTGGCGGGCGGCACGCGGCTCCAGCAGCGATGTCCTGGTCTGGCTGCTGGCGGCGACCACCGCGTGGATCCTCGCGGGCGTCCTGGACAAGCCGGGCAACGGCTCCGACTGGCTGTTCACGGCACCGGGCCAGCAGTACCTGTGGCTGGGGCTGCCGATCGTGCTCGGCGCGCTGGTGCACGACATCGGGGACGCGCTGACGGTGTCCGGCTGCCCGATCCTGTGGCCGATCCCCCTGGGCCGCAAGCGCTGGTACCCCGTGGGGCCGCCGAAGGTGATGCGGTTCCGGGCCGGGAGCTGGGTGGAGCTGAAGGTGCTCATGCCGGTGTTCATGCTCCTCGGCGGCGTGGGCTGCGCGGCCGCCCTCAACGTCATCTGAGGCACCCCTCGCATCCAAGGCACCCCTTGCAACCGAGGCGCCCGGCACCTGGCCCGAGGTACCCCTGCCCGGGGCACCCCGCGGGATCAGGTCGCCCCGCCCGCCTCTGCTCCGCCGTACCGGCGTTCGAAGCGGGCGATACGGCCCTCGGTGTCGACCGTGCGGGCCTTGCCCGTGTAGAAGGGGTGGCTCTCCGAGGAGATCTCCACGTCGATCACCGGGTAGGTCTGGCCGTCGTCCCACTCGATGGTCTGGTCGCTCTGCGCGGTCGAGCGGGTCAGGAACGCGTATCCGGCGGCCCGGTCACGGAAGACCACGGGGTGGTAGTCGGGGTGCTTGTCCTGCTGCATGGCGGCTCCTCGTGCCGGGCGGTCGGGCAGGGCGTGGGCGGGTCGACCGGAGCCCGCGGGTCAGCCGGGCAGGGAGTCCTCGTCGACGATGTGCATCGCGGCCTCCTCGGCGGAGGCGGCGGCGCCGTCGATGCCGACGTCGTTGGCCACGAGGGCGGCCTCCTCGTCCTCGTGTGCTCCCTCGTCCGGGGCCACCAGCCGGCCGGAGCGGAGGTTGCCGACCTCGTTGTCGAGGAGTTCCCCGTCGGTGTCGCGGTCACCGATGTCGTCGCCGTCGCGGGCGACGAGGTCGGGCTGCTCCTCGGCGAGCCGCTGGTCGAGGGTCTCGCCCGCCTGACGTTCGGCCGCCGTCACCCCTGTGTGCTCCACCGCCCAAGGGCGCTCGGGCGGGGACCAGCCACGGTCGAGCGGGTCCGAGACGCCGTCGAAATCCAATGTGTCCTCGACGTCGAGCACCCCCGAGTCCTCCCGGATCTCCGAGGGATCGGGCTGGTAGACGTCGTCCCCCCAGCCGTCGACGCTGTCCACGAGTACCTCCAGGTGGTGAGGACGGCCATGTGCCACCACTACGGGCAGCGGGCCGCCGGCACGCGTGGCGCGAGGTTCACGCGCCGCGAACCGGATGGTTCCGGGGCGTTCCCCACACCGGTGCCGTTCTCCAGACTTCCACCCCTGCTCGGGACTGCGCAACGGCACGAGCCCCGGTCAGTGCCCACGCCCGAGAACCGGCACCGGTCATACCTCACAGCGCGCCCGCTCGCCGTGTTTCGGCTGCCCGAGGTGCCGGCCGGGGCGACTCCGCACCTGCCCGCTGTGACCTGGCTTGGTGCAGCGTCGGCAGACCCTGGCGGGCGCTCGCTCGCCGTGGCCCGGCTGCCCGAGGTGCCGGAAGGCGCGGCTGCTGACCTGGCCGCCCTGACCCGGCGGGCCCAGGCGCCGGCGGTGGTCCCCGCCGCGCGCCCGCCCGCGGCGGACGGGCCGTCCCGAGAACCGACAGCCGTGGTCACGGCATCCGGCGGTGCGCACCCGGTCACGGTCGGCAGCGCCGCCGCGATCGCGGGGACCGGCCTTGCCCGCAGTTGCTGCGTCTCGGTAGCGGTCGCCCGCGTCCTCGCCGGAGCGTCAGCCGTGCCACGACCGCCACAGCGCCGCGTACGCGCCGTCCGCCGCGACCAGCTCGTGATGGCTGCCCAGCTCGCTGATGCGGCCGTCCTCCACGACGGCGATCACGTCCGCGTCATGGGCGGTGTGCAGGCGGTGGGCGATGGCGACCACGGTGCGGCCGTCCAGCACGCGGGCCAGGGAGCGTTCCAGATGCCGGGCCGCGCGCGGGTCCAGCAGCGAGGTCGCCTCGTCCAGGACCAACGTGTGCGGATCGGCGAGCACCAGCCTGGCCAGCGCGATCTGCTGGGCCTGCGCCGGGGTCAGCGCAAGACCGCCGGAGCCGACCTCGCTGTCCAGGCCGTCGTCCAGTGCCCGTGCCCAGCCGTCCGCGTCGACCGCGCCCAGCGCCTCCCACAGCTCGGCGTCTGTCGCATCGGTGCGGGCCAGCAGAAGGTTGTCGCGCAGGGAGCCGACGAAGACGTGGTGTTCCTGGTTGACCAGGGCGACGTGCGACCGGACACGTTCCGCGGGCATCCGAGACAGCTCTGCGTCACCCAGGGTGATCCGGCCGTCGCGGGGTGCGTAGATCCCGGCGAGCAGCCTGCCCAGGGTGGACTTGCCCGCGCCCGAGGGGCCGACCAGGGCCAGCCGCGTGCCCGGGGCGACCTCCAGGGACACCTTGCGCAGCACGTCGACGCCCTCGCGGTAGCCGAAGTGCACCCGGTCGGCCCGCACGTCCCGCCCGTCCGGCGCCAGCGAGGCGTCCCCGGCGTCCGGCTCGATGTCCCGCACACCGACCAGGCGGGCCAGCGACACCTGGGCGACCTGCACCTCGTCGTACCAGCGCAGGATCAGGTTCACCGGGTCGACGAGCATCTGCGCGACGAGGGCCCCCGTGGTCAGCTGACCCACCCCGATCCAGCCGCTAAGGACGAACGCCCCGCCGACCATCAGTACCGAGCCGAGCACGATGATGTGCACGGCGTTGATGACCGGGAAGAGCACGGACCGCAGCCACAGCGTGTACCGCTCCCAGGCGGTCCACTCCTTGATCCGCCGCTCCGACAGGGCGACGCGGCGGGCGCCGAGCCGGTGCGCCTCGACGGTGTGGCCCGCGTCCACCGTCTCGGCGAGCGCGGCGGCGACGGCCGCGTATCCGGCGGCCTCGGACCGGTAGCCGGAGGGCGCCCGCTTGAAGTACCAGCGGCACCCGGCCACCAGCACCGGTACGGCGAGCAGCACCGCGGCAGCCAGCGGCGGAGCCGTCACGACGAGCCCGCCGAGCAGCAGCAGGGCCCACACGACACCGATCGCCAGCTGCGGCACGGCTTCGCGCATCGCGTTGGCCAGCCGGTCGATGTCGGTGGTGATGCGGGAGAGCAGATCGCCCGTCCCCGCCCGTTCCAGCACGCCCGGCGGCAGCCCGACCGACCGGACGAGGAAGTCCTCGCGCAGGTCGGCCAGCATCCGTTCGCCGAGCACCGCGCCCCGCAGCCGTACCTGCCGGGTGAACACGGACTGCACCACCAGCGCGAGCACGAACAGCCCGGCGGCCAGGCCCAGATGAAGCTCCTGGGACCGGTCGGACATGCGCTCGACCAGGCCGCCGAGCAGGTACGGACCCACCATGGAGGCGATCACGGCCACCGTGTTGACGCCGATGAGCAGCAGGAACGCCCGGCGGTGCCGGCGGAACAGCTCGGCGACATAGGCGCGCACGGTCGCGGCCGCGCCGACGGGCAGGGTGGTGGCGGTCGTCGGGGCCGCCGGGTCGTACGTCGGTGGCGCAACGCCGATCATGCGCTCTCCTCGATCTCTTCCAGCTCCGGGCGTCCGCCCACCAGGGCGGCCTCGTCTGTTGCGGCCAGTTCGTCGTCCGTCTCCCGGGTGACCACGGCCCGGTATCGCGGCTCGCCGTCGACCAGTTCGCGGTGCACACCGACCGCCACGACCTCGCCCTCGTGGACCAGGACGACCCGGTCCGCGCGGTCGAGCAGCAGCGGCGAGGAGGTGAACACCACGGTCGTGCGTCCCGAGCGCAGCCGGCGCAGTCCGTCCGCGATCCGTGCCTCGGTGTGCGAGTCGACCGCGGAGGTCGGCTCGTCCAGCACCAGCACCTCGGGGTCGGTGACCAGTGACCGGGCCAGGGCGAGCCGCTGGCGCTGGCCGCCGGACAGGGATCGTCCGCGCTCGGTGATGCGGGCGTCCATCGGGTCGGCGGCGTCCAGGGATCCCTGGACGAGCGCGTCGAGGACGTCGTCGCACTGCGCCGCGGCCAGCGCGTCCGCGGCGCGTACGGCTCCCGAGGCGGGCACGTCGAGCAGCTCGCGCAGCGTGCCGGACAGCAGTACCGGATCCTTGTCCTGGACGAGAACGGCGGTGCGCGCGCTGTCCAGGGGGAGGTCGTCCAGGGCGATCCCGCCGAGCAGGACCGACCGGCCCGGCTCGGTGGGGTGGCCGCCCAGCCGCTCCGCGAGCCTGCCCGCCGCGTCCGGATCGCCGCAGACCACGGCGGTGAGACGGCCGGCGGGAGCGAGCAGACCGGTGCCGGGGTCGTACAGGTCTCCGCCCGGCACCTCCGCCTCGAGGGTGCCCTCGGTGGCCGTGGACCGCTGCAGCGACAGCACGCGGGCCGCGCGTTTGGCCGAGGGGCGGGAGAACGAGTAGGCCATCGCGATCTCTTCGAAATGGCGCAACGGATAATTCAGGATCATCACGGCGCTGTAGACGGTGACGAGTTCGCCGACGGTGATCCGGCCCTGGCGGGCCAGGTGGATGCCGTGCCAGACGACGGCGATGAGCAGCAGCCCGGGCAGCAGTACCTGGACGGAGGAGATCAGCGACCACATCCGGGCGCTGCGCACCGCGGCGTGCCGTACCTCCTGCGAGGCGCGGCGGTAGCGGTCGAGGAACAGCTCCTCGCCGCCGATGCCGCGCAGCACCCGCAGCCCGGCGACCGTGTCCGAGGCCAGCTCGGTGGCCCGGCCCGCCTTCTCGCGCTGCACATCGGCGCGGCGCGTCGCCCGGGGCAGCAGCGGCAGCACCGCGAGCGCCACGACCGGCAGCCCGACGGCGACGACCACGCCCAGAGCGGGCTGGTAGACGAGGAGGCCGACACAGACCACCACGACCGTCAGCGCGGCCGCGGTGAACCGGGAGACCGCCTCGACGAACCAGCCGATCTTCTCGACGTCGCCAGTGGAGACCGCCACCACCTCGCCGGCGGCGACCCGCCGGGTCAGGGCGGAGCCCAGCTGGGCCGCCTTGCGCGCCAGCAGTTGCTGGACGCGGGCGGCGGCCGTGATCCAGTTGGTGACGGCGGTCCGGTGCAGGAAGGTGTCGCCGATGGCGATGCCCGTGCCGCACAGCAGCATCAGACCGCCCGTCAGGGCGAGCCGGATACCGGAGCGGTCGACGACCGCCTGGACGGCCAGGCCGACACAGAAGGGCAGGGCGGAGACGGAGACGAAGTGCAGCAGGCCCCAGGCGAGCGACCTCAGCTGCCCGCCCAGCTGGTTCCGTCCGAGCCACCACAGGAATCGGGGGCCCGAACGTGCGTCCGGGACGCCCGGATCGGAGTACGGAAGGTCTTGAATCTGCATGACGATCCAGTGGCTCGTGTCAGGAGGGAAGGGATGACAAGGGGATGGGGTGAAGTGGGGAGGCGGCGAAAAGCGGTGACAAGCCGTGAAAGGTTCGCGTCGCCCGGTGGTGAATTTCAAACGGTTTTCCCGACGGAGCAGCGAAGTCCACCTGCTTCCGGCCACTGACCACCGGGACCGGCCTCGGACGGGGTCGAGGCTGACGGTTTTCACCGGGCAGGTGGTTGGCCGGTCGAACGGGGACATTCGGCCGTCACCCGAATGTCCGGAAGATCGAACAATCAACCGTTACGTGGTGCAACGATGGTCGCGTGCGGATCCACAGTGTGCGGCGAATGACGGTCGCGGCGACGGCCTTTGGAACTCTCCTGGCGACTCTGTCGGCGTGCGGCACCCACGCCGCCGGCCCGGCCCGCGCCGGCGGGGCGACGGGCTCCCGCGGCCAGGCCGGGCCGAGCCCGACGGTGTCCACCGCGGTGTCGACCGCCCCCACGACCGACCCGACCCGCATCCCGGGCATCGGTGACCGGCTGGCCCGGCGGATCCCCCATGACTCCAGCCAGGTCGTCGCGGTGTACGGCGAGGGCGAGGACTTAGCCGACTCCACGGTCGTGCTCTACACACGGGAGGGTTCGGAGTGGCGGCCGGTGGCCGGCTGGCCGGCGCACAACGGCCGGAACGGCTGGACCACGGACCATCACATGGGCGACGAGCGCAGTCCTGTCGGCGTGTTCGGTCTCTCCGGCGCGGGAGGTGTGCTCGACGACCCGGGCACCCTGCTGCCGTACGACCAGGACGCGGCCGCCTACGCGCCGCCGAACGACTGGGACGAGGCGCACCAGCACGACTTCGACTACGTCATCGCCATCGACTACAACCGTCTCCCGGGCACCCCGCCGCACGACGGCACGCGCCCCGAGGGCGACGACAAGGGCGGCGGCATCTGGCTGCATCTCGACCACGGCGACGGCACATCCGCGTGCGTCAGCGTGTCCAAGGACGCCATGGAGTTCCTGCTGCGCACTCTCGACCCGGCCCGGCATCCGGCCATGGTGATGGGCGACCGGGCGGCACTGCGCGCCTGAAGGACCGGCGCGGACGCCGGCCGGCGGCCAGGAGCGGGGCCAAGCCCGATCCGGGCAGCCGCATGCATGAAGTGCGGCTCGGCGCCGGCATGCCCGGCACCCGATCACGCCGTTCTCCCTGAGGCGTCATTGCGGGCCGGCCCCGACTGGCCGTAGAACACCGGCCATGAGAAGACGGATAGTCATGTCCATGCTTGCCGGAGCGACCCTCCTGGCGAGCGCGTTCTTCGGTACCGGCGCCGCTGCCGCCCAAGCGGCCGACACCCCGGCCGAGTTCGGAACGGACTGGCACGACCCGGTCACTGCGGCACCGCCCGTCGAGCGGCCGCACAGCAAGTCGTGCCAGGTCACGCTAGCCGACGCCCAGTTCCGCGACTTCACGCCGTACCGGGGCGCGTACACCCCGCCCCAGGGCTGCGGCGACCACTGGAGCAAGGTGGTCCTGCGACTCGACGGCAAGGTGAAGGGCCGTCAGTACGACCGCCTCGGCTATCTGCACGTCGGCGGGGTCGAGATCCTCCGCACCTCCACCCCGGAGCCCTCGCCCGACGGCATCGAATGGCACGTCCAGAAGGATGTCACCCGCTACAGCGACACCTTCCGCAGCCCGCAGGACGTCGAGATGCTGATCGGCAACGTCGTGAACGACACCTACACCGGCGTCATCGACGTACACGTGACCCTGACCTTCTACGCGGGCCACCCCATGCGGCAGACCCCCGACCGCGTGCTCACCCTCGCCGACACGCCCGACGGCACGACCCTCACCACCCCGCGCAACAGCGAGCGGATCGTCGCCGAGGTCTACGCGACCGGTTCGGGCGGCGGCTGCGAGGAGTTCTGGTACCTGACCGTGGCCGACCCGGCGTCGTACTCCTGCAAGGCCGATCACGGCCCGTACCGCGAGGTGCAGATCAAGGTCGACGGCCAACTCGCCGGAATCGCCGCGCCGTTCCCGAACGTCTGGACCGGCGGCTGGTCCAACCCCTTCCTCTGGTACGTCGTTCCGGCGCCGGGCGCCTTCGACGTCCGGCCGATCGAATACGACCTCACACCCTTCGCCGGCCTGCTCGATGACGGGCGTCCGCACCGCGTCGAGGTCTCCGTCGTCGGCGTGCCCGCGGGGCAGTCGGGCTGGAGCGCACCGGTGAACGTCCTCGTCTGGCAGGACGCGCACCGCGCCCACGTCACGGGGGCGCTCACCGGGAACAAGGCGACGGACATCGCCAACTCCTCCACGTACACGCCCGGTTCGGAGAACCACGTGAACACCGAGGCAGGACACCGGCTCACTGTGTCCGGATATCTCGAGACCTCGCACGGCCGTGTGACCACCACCGTCACCCGGACGCTCGCCAACACCTCCGTCCACCGCTGGACCGACGGCGAGAACACGGACGGACTGGACGCGACGTGGTCCGACGACCAGACGGTCACCGTCGGCGGTCACGGCGCCGCGCGGACGACGCACACCGACCGGACGTACACCATGAACGGCGCGACGACCATCGGCGCGGACGACCGGCTGCACACCGTGCTGACGCTCGGCGACCGCGCGTCGGTCGTGGAACTTCGGGACGGCCGACGCACCGCGTGGTCGCGGCTCGACGACACCTACAGCGGCGACGCTGCATACACGATCAACGTCCCGCGCGACCAGCGGCGCGCTGTGGGCACATCGAACGAGCGCTACCGGCTGTACGGCTCCGACGGCTGCTACGACCGTTCGCTGACCACGATTCAGGGAGCGCTGACGGAGGATCGCGAGCGCTGCTGAGCACGGCGATGTGGACTGCGCCACCCGCGGGGTGATGTACACGGCTGTGACACGGGTGTCTCCGCTCAAGGAGTGCCCGTGCCGCAGCCCGTACCGTCCCTGCCGCGACGCGTCGCACGCATACTGCGCACCTTCCTCTTCGCGCAGATCGCCTGCGCACTCGTGCCCGGCATCGTCGTCGGGAAGGCCGCCCTGATCAGGTTGGTGGTGACCCACAAGGAGTCCATGATCCGGTCGACGCCGAGCAGGAGGGCGACCGCTCCGGCGGGGATGACACCCAGCGAGGTCGCGGTCGCGGACAGTGCGAGGAGGCCGAACCGGGCATGCCCGCCATGCCCTTGCGCTTCGCGGTCTTCCGCTGGGAGGGCGTGCTGGACACCGTGTGGGCGAAGAAGGTGTCGGACGGGGAGACCGCGTTCGCACCCGACGAGGGGGCGGAGCCGGAGCCCGGCGCTCCCGGTGCGCCGGGTTCAGCAGCGCTGGCCGCCGTCCCCCTCGATGAGTGTGTCCAGCAGCACGCCGAGCACCTGACGTTCTTTCTCCGTCAGCGGAGCGAGGATCTCCTCGGCCGCCGAGCGGCGTGCGCCGCGCAGCTCGCGCAGGGTCGTACGCCCGTCGTCCGTCAGCTCGATCCGGGTCACTCGCCGGTTCGCCGGATCCGGCACCCGCCGTACCTTCCCGCTCGCCTCCAGCCCGTCGACCAGCGTCGTCACCGCGCGCGGCACCACCTCCAGGCGCTCGGCGAGGTCGGCCATGCGCGGGGGCGAGGCGTAGTGCGCGAGGGTGCGCAGCAGCCGGGACTGGGCCGGGGTGACGCCCAGGTCGTGCCGTTCCAGATGGCGTTTCTGGATGCGGTGCACCCGGCGGGTCAGCCGCAGCAACTGCTCGGCGAGCAGGCCGTCGGGATCGGGGGTGGTCATGCGGGAACAATATCAGGATGCCGTTCATTGTGAGTATAGGTAACAATGAGCTGCGACCCGTTCGTCATCGCCGGCCGACCCCGACCGGCGCCCGTACACCTCCGTAGGAGCCCATGCATCCCGATCGAGAACCGTCCTGGACCCCGCCTGCCGACGCCAAGGAACAGCCCCGGCAGGTGCGCCGCATCCTGAAGCTCTTCCGTCCCTACCGCGGGCGCCTCGCGATCGTCGGCCTGCTGGTCGGCGCCGCCTCGCTGGTCTCGGTGGCCACGCCGTTCCTGCTCAAGGAGACGCTGGACGTCGCCATCCCCCAGGGCCGCACCGGCCTGCTCAGCCTGCTCGCGCTCGGCATGATCCTCAGTGCCGTCCTCTCCAGCGTCTTCGGTGTGCTCCAGACGCTGATCTCGACCACCGTGGGCCAGCGCGTCATGCACGACCTGCGCACCGCCGTCTACGGCCGGCTGCAGCGCATGTCGCTCGCCTTCTTCACGCGCACGCGTACCGGCGAGGTGCAGTCCCGGATCGCCAACGACATCGGCGGCATGCAGGCCACCGTCACCTCGACCGCCACCTCGCTGGTGTCCAACGTCACCAGCGTCGTCGCCACGATCGTCGCGATGATCGCCCTCGACTGGCGGCTCACGATCGTCTCGCTGCTTCTGCTGCCGGTGTTCGTGTGGATCAGTCGCCGCGTCGGCAACGAACGCAAGAAGATCACCACACAGCGGCAGAAGCAGATGGCCGCGATGGCGGCCACCGTCACCGAGTCGCTCTCGGTCAGCGGCATCCTGCTCGGCCGCACGATGGGCCGCTCCGACTCGCTCACCGCGTCCTTCGCCGAGGAGTCCGAGAGCTTGGTCGACCTGGAAGTGAAGTCGAACATGGCCGGGCGCTGGCGCATGGCCGTGATCACGATCGTCATGGCTGCGATGCCGGCCGTCATCTACTGGACGGCAGGCCTGGCCCTGCAGTTCGGCGGCCCCAAGGTCTCGCTCGGCACCATTGTCGCCTTCGTCTCGCTCCAGCAGGGTCTGTTCCGGCCCGCCGTGAGCCTGCTCGCCACGGGTGTCCAGATCCAGACCTCCCTCGCCCTCTTCCAGCGCATCTTCGAGTATCTGGACCTGCCCATCGACATCACCGAGCGTGAGCTGCCCGTCCACCTGGACCAGGTCAAGGGCGAAGTCCGCTTCGAGGACGTCGAGTTCCGCTACGACAACGACGACAGGACCCGCCCCGTCCTCGACGGCGTCGACGTCACCGTGCCCGCGGGCGGCAGCCTCGCCGTCGTCGGCCCGACCGGCGCCGGTAAGTCCACGCTCGGCTATCTGGTGCCCCGCCTCTACGACGTCACCGGCGGCCGCGTCACCATCGACGGCGTCGACGTCCGGGACCTCGACTTCGACACCCTCGCCCGCGCGGTCGGCGTCGTCTCGCAGGAGACGTACCTCTTCCACGCCTCGGTCGCCGACAACCTGCGCTTCGCCAAGCCGGACGCCACGGACGAGGAACTGCGGGCGGCGGCCGGAGCGGCGCAGATCCACGACCACATAGCCGCGCTGCCCGACGGCTACAACACGGTCGTCGGCGAACGCGGCCACCGCTTCTCCGGCGGTGAGAAGCAGCGCCTCGCGATCGCCCGCACCATCCTGCGCGATCCGCCGGTCCTCATCCTCGACGAGGCCACCAGCGCGCTCGACACCCGTACGGAGGCCGCCGTCCAGGAGGCGATCGACGCCCTGTCGGCCGACCGGACGACGATCACCATCGCCCACCGCCTGTCCACGATCCGCGGCGCCGACCAGATCGTGGTCCTCGACTCCGGACGGGTCGCCGAACGCGGCAGCCATGAGGAACTGCTGGAACTGGACGGGCGGTACGCCGCACTGGTGCGCCGGGACGCGCAACTGGAACCGACGAGCTGAACGCGGCCGAGCCGAACGCGCCGTAACCGATGCGCTGACGCTCCGAACCGACAGACCGAATATATGCCGGGTTTGTGATGGTATGCGTATTACCGTTCCCGCATGCAGACGAACAATCCGCCACGGAGCATGATTCGACTGACACGCCGGGGCAAACTCGTCCTCGTCGTGGCCGGCGCCGTCGTGGCCGGTACCGCCGTGGCGGTGCCGCTGCTGACGCTGGACAGCGGACCCGAGCAGACACTGACCGCCGCACTGGTCGTCCCGGAGGGCTGGCGCGCGAGCCAGGTGTACCAAGCGATCGACAAAGCCCTCCAACTGCCTTCCGGAAGCACGCGACAGTCCGTCAAGAAGGCCGGTCTGAAGCTGCCGGGCGACGCCGCGGGCAACCCGGAAGGCTATCTCTTTCCGGCTACATATCCCCTCCACCGGGGAGCGACGCCCGAGTCCGTGCTGCGCTTCATGGTCGACACCGCCGACAGCAAGTTCAACGCGGCGCCGCTCGCGGCCGGGGCGCAGCGCAACGCGATGAACGTCTATCAGACCGTCACCATCGCCAGCATCGTCCAGGCCGAGGCCGCGACGAAGGCGGACATGAGAAAGGTCGCCCGGGTCGTGTTCAACCGTCTCAAGCGCGGAATGCCGCTGCAGATGGACTCGACGATCAACTACGCGCTGCGCCGCAGCACCGTCAACACCAGTCAGGACGACACACGCATCGAGAGTCCCTACAACTCCTACCAGCGCATGGGCCTGCCGCCCACACCGATCGACAACCCCGGCGAGGAGGCGATGCGCGCAGCGCTCAACCCGGCGCCGGGCGACTGGCTGTACTTCGTCACGGTCAAGCCGGGAGACACCCGCTTCACCTCCGACTACAGGACGCACTTGCGCAACGTGGCGGAGTTCAACTCCCTCCACCAGGGCACGGGTCAGGCACAGAGCCCGAGCCAGAGTCCGGCCTCCCCGCGGCCCTCGGTCGGCTGAGCCGGCGGGACGTCACGCGGCGACCGGCTGTTCCTCGGCCAGCAGTCGCCTGATGTCCCGGACGGCCGCGCGGCCCGCCCGGTTCGCGCCGATGGTGCTGGCCGACGGGCCGTAGCCGACGAGATGGACGCGTGGATCGGCCACCGCCCGGGTGCCCTCGACCCGGATCCCGCCGCCCGGCTCGCGCAGCCGCAGCGGACGGAGATGGTCCAGCGCGGCGCGGAACCCCGTCGCCCAGAGGATCACATCGGCGCTGACGTGCCGACCGTCGTCCCACTCCACGCCGTCCGGGGTGATCCGGTCGAACATCGGCTGCCGGTCCAGGACCCCGTCCGCGAGCCCCTGCCGGACGGCGTCGTTGAGGGGCAGCCCGGTGACCGAGACCACACTGCGCGGGGGCAGCCCCTGGCGCACCCGATCCTCCACCAGCGCGACGGCCGAGCGGCCCGCCTCCTGGTCGAACGGCCCCTCGCGGAACACCGGGGGGCGCCGAGTGACCCAGGTGGTCGCGGCCGCGTACGGGGCCAGCTCCAGCAGGTGCTGGGTGCCCGAGGCGCCGCCGCCCACGACCACGACGCGCTGTCCGGCGAACTCCTCCGGTCCGGCGTACTGCGCGGTGTGCAACTGCCGCCCGCGGAAGGTCTCCTGACCGGGATAGCGCGGCCAGAACGGCCGGTCCCACGTGCCGGTCGCATTGATCAGGGCACGCGTCGACCAGGTACCGTCCGAGGTCTCCACGAGCAGCCGCCCCCCGTCGCCTTCCCGTACCGCCCGCACGTCCACAGGCCGTCGCACGCGCAGGTCGAAGGTGCGCTCGTACCGGTCGAAGTACTCACCGATCACCTCCGCCGAGGGCCGCGCGGGATCGGCGTCCGTCAGCTCCATGCCGGGCAGCGCATGCATCCCGTGCACCTTGCCGTACGTCAGCGAGGGCCACCGGAACTGCCAGGCGCCGCCCGGCGCGGGGGAGTGGTCGAGGACCACGAAGTCGCGGTCCGGCTCGAAACCGGTGCGCCGCAGATGGTAGGCGCTGGACAGCCCGGCCTGACCAGCGCCGATGACGACGACCTCGACCTCATGCGATTCGTTCACGCTTCTCCCAACCGGGATCCGGGCGTGGATCTTCCCGGGAGCCGGCCCGAGCGATCCTGGACCGGGCCTGGTGGAGCCGGCTGGGCACCGTCCCGATGGTGCTGAAGTGGCGCAGCGTCAGCACCAGCCGTAGCTGCGGGGGCAGTTCTCCCGCGGCATACCGGATCCAGCCACGCATCGCGTGCTGCTCGATGAGCCGGCCTCGCCGACCTGGGTCCTATGGGTGAGTCCCTTGTCCGTGGGTGGGTCGAGGGGCACTGTCTCTGAACGCCTGCGCGGCGATGTGTCCTCGTGGGCGCTGCCCACGAGGAAGGCGTAGGCGGGGCGGGTCACGGGTTCGGCAGGGGGTGGGGAGAGTCGGGCCAGAAGCAGGCGGCGCTGCCGTTGCGGGCCGCCGCGGGCGGGCAGATGCGCACCCCCCGGTGCGCGGCGGCGAGTGCGCAGGGGACCGTGGTCCGACCGCAGCCTGCGGCGACCAGGTGGATCTCGACGGGCGGCCGGCCGCCCGTCGATGCCAGAAACCAGGCCCTCAACGGGCTCCTGAACCGGAGGCGGCGAGCAGGGCGTGGACGGCGGCGCGCACTTGGTCGGCGACCACCTCGGGGGTGGAGGCGTCGAGCTTCCCGTCGAGGTGCAGGAACGCCAGGCCGTGGACGAGCGCCCAGACGGCGGTCGCCAGGGCGTCGGGGCCGGTGGCGTCCGGGAAGGCGCGCCGGACGAGAGCGGTGACGTACTCGGAGACGGCGGCTGTGGCGGTGGCGCGGTCGTCGTTGCCGGGGTCGCAGGGTTCCGCGAACATCACCCGGAACAGCGCCGGGTGTTCGAGTGCGAACCTGACGTAGGCGATGGCGACGGCCGCGAGGTCGTCGGGCGCCGAGGGCGAGGGGTGCGCCGTAGTCAGGTGCCCGGCGAGTTCGCGGTAGCCCTCCGTGGCGACCGCCGAGACGAGCGCGTCGCGGTCCGCGTAATGGCGGTAGGGAGCGGTGGGGGAGACGCCGGCGCGTCGTGCCACCGCCCGCAGCGAGAGCCCGCCGCTGCCGCTCTCCTCCAGCAGCTCGCTCGCAGCGCGCAGGCACGCGGCCCGCAGGTCGCCGTGATGGTACGGGCCACTGGACTTGGGCATGGGACACCTCGAAAGTTGACGCTGCTTACATTGTCGCCCTAATGTGAGCGGTGCGCACATTGTATCGGTGACGAGGAGGTCCCGGGGTGTCGAGAGAGCTGTTCTCGCCGCTGTTGCTGCGGTCCGGGCCGGTGTTGGGCAACCGGATCGCGAAGGCGGCCATGGAGGAAGGATTGGCCGGGGTCGGGCAGGTGCCGGACGGGCGGCTGTGGTCCCTGTACCGGCGTTGGGGCGCGGGCGGAGCCGGTCTGTTGATCACTGGCAACGTCATGGTCCACGCCGAGGCGCTCACCGGCCCGGGAGGCATCGTCCTCGACGCCGCCGCACCGCTGGAGCCGTTCGTGGAGTGGGCGAAGGCCGGCAAGGCGGGCGGCGCAGCGATGTGGATGCAGATCAACCACCCGGGCCGCCAGGTCCAGGCGAACATGCCCGGCGTGGTGTGGGGGCCGTCCGCGGTGGGCGTGGACCTGGGCAGGCACAGCGGTCGGTTCGGCCGTCCGGCCGCCATGACGCCGGAGCAGATCGAGGCCACGGTCGATCGGTTCGCGGTGACCGCGGCACGCGCTGAAGAAGCGGGGTTCGACGGTGTGGAGATCCATGCCGCGCACGGCTATCTGCTGTCACAGTTCCTGTCGCCGCTCGTCAACAAGCGCGCCGACGAGTGGGGCGGCCCACTGGAGAACCGCGCTCGGATGCTGCTCGATGTCGTACGGGCGGTGCGGGCGAGGGTGTCTGCCTCGTTCGCGGTCGCGGTGAAGCTCAACTCCGCCGATTTCCAGCGCGGCGGGTTCGACGTCGACGACGCCCGGCGGGTGATCGCGATGCTCGAACCGCTCGGCGTCGACCTGGTGGAGCTGTCGGGTGGCAGTTACGAGAGCCCGGCGATGTCCGGCCGGCCCGCCGACGCGCGCACCCAGGCTCGCGAGGCCTACTTCCTGGACATGGCGACGGACCTGGTCGCCGGCAGCCCGGTCCCGCTCATGCTGACCGGTGGCATCACGCGGCGGGAGACGGCCGAGCGGGTGCTCGCGGGCGGGGTCGAGCTCATCGGCATCGGCACCGCACTGGCCGCCACGCCGGACCTGCCCGCCCGCTGGCGACAAGGCCGGGAAGCGGACGGGCGGCTCCGACCGGTGACCTGGTCGGACAAGATCCTCGCCTCGGCGGCCGGCATGGCGCTGGTGCGCCACCAGATGCGCCGGATGGCTCGCGGAGCCGAACCCGCGCTGGGCACCCGTCCGGTTGCCGCGCTCATCTCCGACCAACTGGTGCAGCGCCGTGCGCTGCGCCGCTACCGCTCGTGGCTGCCGGCGTCCGCCCCGAGCTGATCGGTGAGGACGGCGGATCAGCCGCGCTCGCCCCGCCGAACGTGGGGGAGGGCCGGAGGCGCCACGACACAGGCTCGCCGTTGCTCGCCGCCGAGCGCGCGCTGGATCCGGCCGAACCCGATGGTGCGCTGCTTCCGATCCTGCTCGCCCCTGTGCCGGGTGACCGCCGGCGCGACATCGAACAGGCACCGGCCAAGCCGGTACCGCCATGCGCCGATCTCCGTGCGCGCCGGTGAGGCTGCTACCGGCATTCATTCTCGCAGTGCACCGGTGTTCACGCCGGTGGTGAAGCGGATCGGAAGCCGGCGACGCGGGGCGTCGCCGAATCGTTCCAGCGGAGCTGGATCCGGCTGATCCGTCCCGGCTGTCAGTGACTGCTGTCAGCGTCCCGATCATGCAGCTTCGGTATGCCTTCCGCCTGGACCCGACACCGGGTCAGCGCGCCGCGATGACCCGGGCGTTCGGGTGCGCGCGGGTGGTGTACAACGACGCGATCGCGGCGCGGGAGCGGGCGCGGGCGGCGGGCGCGGCGTTCCCCACCGTGGCCGTGCTGTCGAAGACGCTCGTCACCGAGGCGAAGAAGACCCGCGAGCGGCACTGGCTGGCGGAGGTGTCGGCGGTTGTGCCGCAACAGGCGCTGCGGGACGCGGAGAGCGCGTACTGGAACTTCTTCGCCTCCCTGAAGGGAGCCCGGAAAGGAGGGTAGGGGGCACCTCGTTTCAAGTCCCGCAAGGATGAAAGGGCAGTCGGTCCGGTTCACCGCGAACGCGCGCTGGAGGATCACCGAGACCGCAAGGCTGTTGCTGCCGAAGATCGGCGAGGTGCGGGTGCGCTGGTCGCGGGCTCTTTCCTCGATCCCCTCCAGTGTCACCGTGATCCGGGACGCGGCGGGGCGGTTCTTCGCCTCCTTCGTCATCGAGACCGATCCGGAGCAGGACCGAACCCGCTTCAGCGAGCCGGACTGCGACCGCGCCCTCGGCATCGACCTGGGCCTAACCCACTTCGCGGTCCTGTCCGACGGCACGAAGACCGGCTCCCCGCGGTTTTTGCGCCGGGCCGAGAAGAAACTCAACAAGGCCCAGCGGGAGCTGTCCCGCAAGCAGAAAGGATCCAAGAACCGGGCCAAGGCTCGCCGGAAAGTCGCCCGCGCCCACACGCAGGTAGCTGACGCGCGCCGCGAGCTCCATCGCCAGTTGTCCACGAGGCTGATCCGCGAGAATCAAGCGGTTGCGGTGGAGGACCTGGCGGTCGTAGGACTGGCGCGCACCCGGCTGGCCAAAAGCGTGCACGACGCGGGCTGGTCCCAGTTCGTGAGCATGCTGGAATACGAGGCGAAGCGGTACGGCCGGACCTTCGTGAAGGCCGGCCGGTTCGAGCCCACCAGCCAGGTGTGCTCCACCTGCGGCCACCGCGACGGACCCAGACCCCTCAACGTGCGGGAGTGGACCTGCGCGGCCTGCGGCACTCTCCACGACCGCGACCACAACGCCGCGAAGAACATCAAGGCCGCCGGACTGGCGGTGACAGCCTGCGGAGCGCCGGTAAGACCAGAACCCCTTCTGGCACAGCGCGACGAAACAGGAAGCCACGGAAGCCCGCCCGATGTCCGTGCCGCGTAGCGGCACAGCACCGAGCGAGCAGGCCAGAATCTCCCTCCTTCAGGACCCCGTTGCTGATCTCTCATTTCGAGGGGTGGGTGAGGAGGCGGGATAAGTGGGTGGTGCGGGTGCGCTCGGGGCGGTGGCCTTGCTTCCAGG
>NZ_JBFAWG010000045.1:0-61349 GCF_040680215.1 Streptomyces sp. NPDC052107 | reverse complement strand
CCTAGAGAAACGCCCTCCAGGCGGCCACACCCATGTCCGCCCAGGTCAGAGGCCAGATTCGATCCTCCAGGTCACCGAATTAAGTCGAACCCGGGGTGAGCGTAGGCGTCCAGTTCACGGTCGCCCTGATCTTCTTCGAGTTCGCGGCGTTGTAAGCGGCGACCAGGTCGGTGACCGTGCCGTTGACGAGGTTGCCGCTGCCCGCGACCGAGCCGGTGCCGTCGCCGCTGAGCAGCCCCGCGATCTTGCCACCGGACGGCACCTTCCAGTAGTTGTCCTGGGCCACGACCTGGGCCTTCGCACGGGAGTTGATGCTGTACAGGGGCGCGTAGCCGTCGATCGTCGTCGTGTCGTAGACGTTGTTGTAGACGCGGATCTGTCCGATCCGGGCCAGCGGGGCGCGTTGGACGATGCCCTTCCACACGTTGTGGTGGAGGGAGACGCGCAGTTTGCCGGTGCTGTCCTTGTCGCTGCTGCCGATCAGCATCGTCTTGTCGTGGTCGGTGAACCGGTTGCGCTCGACGGTGATCAGGTCGGAGCCGTTGGTGATGTCGAGGTCGCCGTCGTGGATCTGGTACTGGCGCCCGTAGTACGTCGGGTCGCCCGTGTCGAGGTGCGGCGCGTCGGTGAACGTGTTGTGGTCCGCTCAGACATGGGTCGCGCCGCGCAGGGTGACCGCGTCGTACTGCGAGTTCCAGTTGCGTCGTCGCCGTCCGTCGGATCCCACTGCGGGAAGCAGTCCTCGGTCGCCGAGAAGGTCAGGTTGCGGACGATGACGTAGCCGACACTCTTCAGCTGCAGGCTGCCGCCGGTAATCCCGGCGTTCGTGCCCGGCACGCCGACGATGGTGGTGTTGGCCGGCACCTTGAAGACGATGGTCGCCGCCTGCTTCTTCTGCGCCGCCGCGCGGGCGGTCTCCTGCGTGCCGGAGGGCAGCTTGGAGCGGCCGTAGGTGGCGGGGCCATAGGCCTTGAGGTACGCCGAGAGCGAGTAGCCCGTGCCCTTCGCGTAGTCGGCGCAGGTGAGTTTCTCGCCGCTGTCGTCGGTGTTGGCGTCGATGGTGCCCTTGACCTTGATGATCCGGGGGGTGGTGTCGGAGGCCGAAGCCAGGGCCTTCACCAGCTGGGCGCGGGTGGAGACGGTGAAGGGGTGCCCGGCGTCGGCCTTCGAGCCGCCGGTGGTCCCGGTGCCGGAGGCGGCCCAGCCGTCCTTGGCGGGGAGCGTCCGGTGGTACAGGTCGGCGGCGTCGGCGTTCGCGCTCATCACGAACACCCCGGCACCGACGCCCGCGGCCACGACGGCGGCGGACACGGCGAGGGTGTGCCGCTTGCGGAGGGACCGGCGGTGGAGGGAGCAGCCACGGAGGAGTCCTTAAGGGTGTGCTGAACATGCCTTACGACTCCTCAGTGGCCGTTGTGGCGAAGGAAGTTGCCGCCGCGTGGTGAGTAATTTCGGCTCAAGAGGCGTGCCCGAGGATGAGCGCGCCGACGACCGGTGCGGCGTAGACGAGCGGGAACGGGATGTGCGCGTACCAGCGTGCCCGCGCCACGGTGACCGCGGCTCCGAGGAAGTAGGCCACCAGCCCGATCCCGGCCAGCACCCCGATCACCGGCACGAACAGCCCGGCCACCAGCCCCACGGCCCCGGCGGCCTTGGCCAGCCCGAGCAGGGTCCACCAGCTGCGCGGCACCGAGTAGTCGGTGAGCGCCTTCACGATCCAGTCGGCCCGCATCAGCAGCACGGCCCCGGAGAACCCGGCCATCAGCGCGGCGAGCAGGGTGACGACGACGTAGGCGATGTGCATGAGAGGCTCCCGTGGAGAGGTGATCCGACTGCGGACGCCTCTCTGACACCGGCGCTCGTGGGCGTGTGACAGGGATCCGGAAAAAATCTCTGGCAAAGTACCGGTGTCGTGAACCTCCCCGAATCCCACCATCGGCTCCTCGCCGACGTCGTCACCGCGGGCGGCCCCCACGGACTCGTGCTCGCCGGTGGATACGCCCTGCAGGCGCACGGACTGGTGCAACGCCCCCACGCGAATCTCGACTTCGCCACGGAGAGCGCCGAGGGCATGGACCGGATCGCCGGTGCCGTCGGTGCGGCCCTGGAGGCGCGGGGCCGGCAGGTGCGCCTCGGGCCCGCGGGCGTGCTCACCGCCCAGCTGACCGTCACCGACCCGCCGACCGGCGAACCCTCCTCCCTCGCGCTGCACAAGGAGGCCTTCTGGCAGCCGCCGGCCCTCACCGAGTACGGACCGGCCCTCTCCCTGGAGGACGCCGTCGGTACGAAGATCCGGGCGCTGTACGACCGGGGCGCGGCCGTCGACCTGATCGACGCGCGGGCCGCCGCGGCCCGGTTCTCACTGCCGGACCTGGAGGAACTGGGCCGCCGGCACGCCCACGACCCGTTCGACCTGCCGACCCTGCAGTCCCGGCTGACGGGCACGGACTTCTACTCCGACCGGGACTTCATCCGGTACGGCCTGGACGAGGCCGAGGTCACCGACCTGCGCGCCTGGGCCCAGCAGTGGTCCGACGACATCGCCGAACGGCTGCTGGAGGACGGCGCGTCGCCCGACGCGGCGGACGGGGAGGACGGGGACTGACGACGGAGAGGCCCGGAACCCCACGCCGGGGGTTCGGGGCCTCTCCCTTGAAACTCTGCCGTACTACTTCGGCTGCGGCTTCCTGATGTTCAGGTGCAGCTCGCGCAGGCGGGCCTCCTCCAGCTCGGTCGGGGCGCCCATCATCAGGTCCTGGGCGTTGCCGTTGAGCGGGAAGGCGATCGTCTCGCGGATGTTGGGCTCGTCCGCGAGGAGCATGACGATGCGGTCCACACCCGGGGCGATGCCGCCGTGCGGCGGGGCGCCGAAGCGGAACGCGCGGAGCATGCCCGCGAACTTCTCCTCGACGGTCTCGCGGTCGTAGCCCGCGATCTCGAAGGCCTTGAGCATGATCTCCGGCTCGTGGTTCCGGATGGCACCGGAGGACAGCTCGACACCGTTGCAGACGATGTCGTACTGCCAGCCCAGGATGTCCAGCGGGTCCTGGGTCTCAAGCGCCTCCAGACCGCCCTGCGGCATGGAGAAGGGGTTGTGCGAGAAGTCGATCGCGCCGGTCTCCTCGTCCTTCTCGTACATCGGGAAGTCGACGATCCAGCAGAAGCGGAACACGCCCTCCTCGAAGTGGCCGGCGCGGCGAGCCGCCTCCACCCGCACCGCACCCATGATCTTGGAGACCTCGTCGAACTCACCCGCGCCGAAGAAGACCGCGTGGCCGGGGGCCAGGGACAGGCGCTTGGTCAGCTCGGCGACGTTCTCCTCGGTGAGGAACTTCGCGATCGGGCCGGACAGCGCGCCGTCCTCGCCCACGCGGACCCAGGCCAGGCCCTTCGCGCCCAGCGAGACGGCGAACTCGCCGAGCTGGTCGAAGAACTTGCGCGGCTGGTCCTGGACGTCCGGGACGGGCAGCGCACGCACGTGCTTGCCGGCGAAGGCCTTGAACTCCGAGCCCTCGAAGACATCGGTGATGTCGACCAGCTCCAGCTTGGCGCGCAGGTCCGGCTTGTCCGAGCCGTACTTCAGCATCGCCTCGCGGAACGGGATGCGGGGGAACGGGGACGTCACGTGACGGCCGCCGCCGAACTCCTCGAACAGCTCGGTCATGAGCTTCTCGATCGGCTGGAAGACGTCCTCCTGCTCGACGAAGCTCATCTCGACGTCGAGCTGGTAGAACTCGCCGGGCGAGCGGTCCGCGCGGGCGTCCTCGTCGCGGAAGCAGGGCGCGATCTGGAAGTAGCGGTCGAAGCCGGAGATCATCAGCAGCTGCTTGAACTGCTGCGGGGCCTGCGGAAGCGCGTAGAACTTGCCGGGGTGCAGGCGCGAGGGGACCACGAAGTCACGCGCACCCTCGGGGGAGGTGGCGGACAGGATCGGCGTCGCCATCTCGTTGAAGCCCATCGCGGCCATCTTGTGCCGGATCGCCGAGATGACCTGGGTGCGCAGCATGATGTTGCGGTGCATGCGCTCACGGCGCAGGTCCAGGAAGCGGTACTCCAGGCGCCGCTCCTCGTTGACCCCGTCCTCGGTGTTGATCGTGAACGGCAGCGACGCGGCGGCGCCCAGCAGCTCGACCTCGGCCACCTCGACCTCGACCTCGCCGGTGGGCAGGTCCGGGTTGATGTTCTCGGTTCCACGTGAAACAACGCGGCCGTCGACGCGGACCGTGGACTCCTTGGAGACCTTGTCCAGGGCCTCGTACGCGGGCGTGCCGGGGCGGGCCACCAGCTGCGTGATGCCGTAGTGATCGCGCAGATCGATGAAGAGGATGCCGCCCAGGTCGCGCCGATTGTGCAGCCAGCCACTCAGCCGGACGTCGGTGCCGACGTCAGAGGCGCGGAGCTGGCCGCAGGTGTGGGACCTGTACCGATGCATCGTCGTTCATCGTCCTTCGTGTGTGGGTCTGCGGGGGAGAGGTGCTCTCCCCGGCGAGAACGGGCACGGGGCCCGGACCCATCAAGGGTACCGGGCACCCCAAGATCGGCTCCCCACCATTACCGTTCGGTCACCTAGGTGGCATCCACCGGTCATATGTTCCTAAAGTGGGGCGATGCGTACTGGCGAGCCCCTCCCGTCCGTCGGAGACCTCCTCGCCGCCCTCGCGACCGGGCTGTGGCACTGGGACACGGCCGCCGGACTGGTCACCGTGGACGCGGAGGCGGCGCGGTTGCTCGGGCTGCCCGCGGAGCCGACCACCCTCACGGAGGTCCAGACCCGGGCCCGGCTGCACCCGGAGGACTGGAACGAGATCACCGGTGTGGTCCCGCTGGCGGTCGACGAGGGCACGCTCGCCGAGGTGCGCATCCGGATCATGGACGAGCAGGGCGACGTCCTGCGGGTCGTCCGCAGCCGGTCCAAGCCGTCCTTCGACCCCGAGCGGCGGGCGTACGAGCTGATCGGCACCCTCCAGGAGGTCACCGAGCCGACCCCGGGCACCCGGGCCGCCCGCAGCGCGGTCACCGGCGACTGGCGGCGCTCGCGGGAGGCGTTCCTGCTGGACGCCGGCCGGGCGCTGGCCGAGGCACGGTCCACGGCCGAGGTGCTGCGGGTGGCCGGCGGCCTGTCGATGCCGGGATTCTCCCCGGACGGGCTCGTGGTCTTCGGGGTGGAGGGCGACCGGCTGACGATCACCGGCCAGCACGGGCACCAGTCCGGCGACATGAACCCCTTCTCGGACATGCCGCTGACCACCGACTATCCGGCGGCCGAGGTCGTCCGCACGGGCCGCGCGGTGTATCTGTCCTCCCCCGAGGAGTACAAGGCCCGCTACCCGGCGACCTGGCCGCTCGCCCGGCACTTCGGCCGCCGCTCGTGGGCCTTCCTGCCGCTGACGGCGGCCGGACGCCCGATGGGCGCCTGGATGGCGGCCTTCGCCTATCCGGTGGCGTTCACGCCCGACGAACGGGCCGTGCTGACGACCGTGGCCCGGATGCTCGCCCAGGCGCTGTCCCGGGCTGGCGCCGAGGAGTCCGAGCGGGAACTGACCGAGGGCCTGCAGCGCTCCATGCTGCCCTCGCTCGGCCCGGAGATCCCCGGGATGCAGGTGGCCGCCCGTTACATCCCGACCGGCGGCGGACTCCAGGTCGGCGGCGACTGGTACGACATGATCCCACTGCCCTCCGGCCGCTTCGCGCTGGCCATGGGTGACGTCCAGGGCCATGACGTACGGGCCGCGGGCCTCATGGGCCAGCTGCGCATCGCCCTGCGCGCCTACGCCTCCGAGGGCCACCGCCCAGACGCCGTGCTCTCCCGCGCCTCCCGCTTCCTGCACGGCATCACCCACGACGACCAGATGACCGACGTCCGCTTCGCGACCTGCGTGTACGTGGAGGCCGACCCGGCGACCGGGATGCTGGAGATCGCCCGCGCCGGGCACCCGGACCCAGCGATCCGGATGGCCGACGGCACGGTGATGATGCGGCCGACCGCGGGCGGGCTGCCGCTGGGCGTGGACCCGGACGCGGACTATCCGACGACCCGGTTCGCCCTGGAGCCCGGCGAGACGCTGATGCTCTGCACCGACGGCCTGATCGAGACCGGGGGGCACGACCTGGACACCGGCTGGCACCGGCTGCGCGCGATCCTGGAAGAGCACCCGGGGGACGACGGGGTCGATCTGGAGTCGCTGGCCGACGCGCTGGTGCAGGGTGTGCACGGGCCGTCCTCGCACCACACCACCGGTCCCCTGGCCGACCGCCGCGAG
Organism: Streptomyces sp. NPDC052107; assembly: GCF_040680215.1. NCBI lineage: Bacteria > Bacillati > Actinomycetota > Actinomycetes > Kitasatosporales > Streptomycetaceae > Streptomyces > Streptomyces sp. NPDC052107. Next base: position 55,089 of record NZ_JBFAWG010000045.1, on the reverse strand, counting down.
GACGACATCGCACTGCTTCTGCTGGGCCGGCCGCTGGACGGCGCCGTACGGACCGCGATACGGCGCACGCTGCTGTCCGTGGCGCAGGACGAGCCGGACCGGATCGCCGAGGCCCGCCGGCACCTGGGCGAGCTGCTGCACGACTGGGCCTCGCCCGAGCAGATCGACTCGGCGGTGCTGCTGGTCTCCGAGATGGTCACCAACGTCCTCGTCCACACCGACACCGATGCGCTGCTGCTCGCCGAGGTGACCGGCGAGGCGGGCGCGCGCGGGCTGCGGGTGGAGGTCACCGACGCGGGCGACGACCTCCCGCACAAGCGCCGCCCGGGCGAGCTGGCGTCCTCGGGCCGCGGCCTGATGCTGATCGAGCTCCTCGCGGACGCCTGGGGGGTGAACCCGCGGGGCGAGGGCAAGAGCATCTGGTTCGAGCTCTATGAGTCGGGGGGTGTGGCGGGGGGTGCGGCGGAGGGCGGCGTATCCGAGGGACGCGCGGCGGAAGGCGATGCGTCGGTGGACGCCGGGTCGGAAGGCGATGCGTCGGTGGACGCCGGGTCGGAAGGCGATGCAGTGGAGGGCGACGAGTCGGAGGGCGCCGCGTAACGCGTCCGCAGCTCCTGTACGACCCCGAAGGCGGCCGCGGTCAGCGGTACCGCGAGCAGCATCCCGAGAATGCCCGCGACGGACGCCCCGGCCGTGATGGCGAGCATCACGGCCGCCGGATGCATCTGCACGGTCCGGCTCTGGATGGCCGGCTGCAGCACATGCCCCTCCAGCACCTGCACGGCGAGGACCACCCCGAGCGCCCACAGCGCGATGACGAAACCGCGGTCGGCGAGCGCGACCAGGACGGCCACCGCGCCGGAGATGAAGGCGCCGAGATACGGGATGTAGGCGCCGACGAAGACGAGCGCGCCGAGCCCGACCGCGCCGGGCACCTGCAGGATCAGCAGGCCGACGGTGATGCACACGGCGTCGATCAGTGCGATGAGGGTCGTCCCGCGCATGAACCCCTCGACCGCCTCGAAGGCGCGCCGGGCGACGGCCTCCAGGGTGTCGGCGGTGCCGCCGGGCGCCACGGCCCGCAGGACCTCCACGGCCCGGTGGGAGTCGCGCAGGAAGAAGAAGACGAGCAGCAGGGCGAGCACGGCCATGGCGATGGACTCGCCGACGACGCTGACGCCGCTGATGACGTTGGCCGCGGCCGTACCCCCGAACTTGCCCAGCAGCTTGCGCGAGTTCGCGGCGAGGTCGTCGAGTCCGGTGCCGGCCGCCCCGAAGTGCTGTGCGACCCCCTTGGCGGCGTCCCGCAGCGAGGCGATGATCTGGTCGCCGGTGTCGATGAGCGCGGCGACGACGATGTACACGGCACCGCCGACGACGGCCACCACGGCGACACAGGTGAGCCCGGCCGCCACCGACGCCTGCACCCCGCTCCGCACGAGCCGCCGGTACAACGGGCCGAGCAGCGCGGTGCCGAGCAGGGCGAGCAGCACCGGGGTGACGGCGGTACGCAACTCCCCGCACAGCCGCACTCCGACCCAGCCCACCCCGGCGACGAGCAGCAGCACTGCGCACCAGGCGGCGAGGCGTCGAACGGGGTCGGGCAACAGCTGCACGCGTCCAGCGGATCATGGGCGCCGACGGGTGTCCTGCCGCGCGGGGCCGGGCGGGTGAGGTGCGGCTCCGGCGGGCCGGGAGGCTCGTATCCTCGCCCCATGCGTATCGGAGAGCTGGCGCAGCGCACGGGAGTCCCGGTTCCGACGATCAAGTACTACGCACGGGAGGGCCTGCTGCCGCCCGGCGAGCGCACCAGCCCCAACCAGGTCCGGTACGACGACACCCACGTGCACAGGCTCAAGCTGATCCGGGTGATGCTGGAGGTGGGCGGCATGTCCGTGACCGCGGTCGGACAGGTGCTCGCCCGGATGGACGCCCCGGACCGCACCGTCCACGGGATGCTCGGCGGCGCCGCCCGGCCCGCCGGCAGCCGGACCGCCGCGGAACGGGGCAGCCCGCAGGACCGCGAGCGGGCCGAGGCGGACGCGGCCGCGCTGGTACGCCGGCACGGCTGGCGGGTGGAGCCGGAGAACCCCGGCTGGGTGGCGCTGGTCCAGCTCATCCTGACGTACCGCGACCTGGAGCGGGAGGATCTGCTGGCGCTGCTCGACGAGTACGCCTCGGCGGCCGGCCGGCTCGTCGGTGCCGAACTGGCCACCGTGTCCCGGGTGCCGACCGCGGACGGCAAGATCGAGGCCGTGGTGCTGGGCAGGGTACTGGGCGACGCCGCGATGGCCGCACTACGCCGGATCGCCCAGGAGGACGCCTCGACCAGGACGCCGGTGCCCTCGGCCTAGCATCGGATCCCGGCCGGCCTCTTCAGCCGACCGAGGCGGATGGTGGGTGGGTATGGGCCCTGGGGTCCAGGGGGCACAGCCCCCTGGTACGCCCGCGCCGGTACCGGGAACCGTCAGGCCTGCGGACCCTCGCCGGTCATGCCGTGCACCGCGGGAATCGTCCCCAGCCGCCCCTTCTGGAAGTCCTCGAACGCCTGCATCAGCTCGTCCTTGGTGTTCATGACGAACGGCCCGTAGTGCGCCATGGGCTCACGGATCGGCTGCCCACCGAGCAGGACGACCTCCAGGTCCGGCGTGTGGGAGTCCTGCTTCTCGTCCGCGCGGACGGTCAGCGAGGACCCGGCGCCGAACACCGCGGTCTGGCCGAGGTGGATCGGCCGGCGCTCCGTACCGACGCTGCCGCGGCCCGCGAGGACGTAGGCCAGCCCGTTGAAGTCCTCCCGCCAGGGCAGGGTGACCTCGGCGCCCGGGGCGACGGTCGCGTGGATCATCGTGATCGGGGTGTGCGTGATGCCGGGACCCTTGTGGCCGTCCAGCTCGCCCGCGATGACGCGCAGCAGCGCACCGCCGTCCGGGGTCGTCAGCAGCTGGACGCTGCCGCCGCGGATGTCCTGGTAGCGCGGGGCCATCATCTTGTCCTTGGCCGGAAGGTTCACCCACAGCTGCAGGCCGTGGAAGAGACCGCCGGACACGACGAGTTGCTCCGGCGGCGCCTCGATGTGGAGGAGGCCCGAGCCCGCGGTCATCCACTGGGTGTCGCCGTTGGTGATGGTGCCGCCACCGCCGTTGGAGTCCTGGTGGTCGAAGACGCCGTCGATGATGTAGGTGACGGTCTCGAAGCCGCGGTGCGGGTGCCAGGGGGTGCCCTTGGGCTCGCCGGGCGCGTACTCCACCTCGCCCATCTGGTCCATCATGATGAACGGGTCGAGGTGGCGGTAGTGGATCCCCGCGAACGCCCGGCGCACCGGGAAGCCCTCGCCCTCGAACCCGCTCGGAGCGTTCGCGACGGCCAGCACCGGACGCGCCACGGCGTCGGCGGGAGCGGTCACACGGGGCAGGGTCAACGGGTTCTCGACGGTCACTGCAGGCATGGTCGGTACCTCCTTGTGCGCTCACTTTAGTTGAGCGTTGAACTTTCTGCCACCCCTAACGGAACGAGCCCGGAGGGAATTCCCTCCGGGCTCCGGGCGACAGCGGCTCCCGCACGGGTCAGGAGAAGGCGAACGTCACGGCGATCACGGCCGCCCTTGCAGCGCCCACCAGCACCGGAATCCCGAACACCAGCAGCAGGACGACGCCGAAGACGAACATCCCCGCGGTACCGGTTCCGACCTGACTGCTCCCGTCGGGGTCCGCGGGGTCGTACAGGATCCGCACCCATGCGGCACCGCCCGTATCGGCACCGATGCACTCGCGCCGCGTCCCCCGCGCGTCGGTGCAGGAGTACACCCAGCGTGTCAGGGGGCCGTTCTCGGTACCGATCCCATGGGACGACTCCAGCCGCCCTTCCGCCGTGACGCCCCTCGCGCGCAGCACCCACACCGCGCGTACCGGCCGGAAGCCGCCCCGCGCGGCCAGACACCCGCAGGCGACCAGACCGGGAACGCAGAGCCAGATCACGAAAGACGCCCACCCCCCGACGACCCCCAGCACCCCCGCCGTCAGCGCGAAGACCCCGCCGCCGGCCCACCACAGCCGCCGTCCGCGCAGCAAGGCCGGCTAGCCGTACATCCGCCGCATGGCGAAGTCGACCATCTGCTCGACCGCCTTCGCGTCGAAGACCATCCGGTGCTCGCCCTCCATGTCCAGGACGAAGCCGTAGCCGGTGGGCAGCAGGTCGATCACCTCGGCGCCGGTGATCACGAAGTACTTGGACTCCTTGCCCGCGTACCGGCGCAGCTCCTTGAGCGAGGTGAACATCGGGATCACCGGCTGCTGGGTGTTGTGCAGGGCGAGGAAGCCGGGGGTGTCGCCGCGCGGGCAGTACACCTTCGACGTGGCGAAGATCTGCTGGAAGTCCTCGGCGGACATCTGTCCGGTGGTGAAGGCCCGCACCGCGTCCGCGAGGGAGGGCGGGGACGGCTCCGGGTAGAGCGGCGGCTGCTGGCCGTACCCGCCGACACCGCCGGGCATCTGCTGCTGCGGCGGGGCGTACTGCTGCTGAGCGCCAACGTTCTGGTCGTAGCCGTACATGGGCGCAAGAGTACCGAGGGAGGGGGGCGGAGCGGGGGCCGGAGTTATTCGTGCAGCGAGCATTGAGGATCGCTGCCGGTGAGGGGCGAGTCGACGACCCGTACCGCGTGATCGGCGTCGACCAGCCGGGGACGGGTCCCGCGGCGGCGGAGGGGATGCGAAGAGCCCGGCCGATGGGGATACCGGGCGGTCACCTGCCTTTCGCCGGTCACCCGGAGCGATGGGCGGCCCTGCTCACCAGCGCCGCGGAGTAGACCCTTCTCACAGTTGCACGTGCAGGGGTTGCTTCTTATTACCGACGGGTAGCATCATCTAGCTACTTGTTGGTACGTGAACTAGGTGCGAGGAGTCAGTGCCTCGCCGATCCCTCTACGGAGCCGTGGCCATGGGGCACTACAAGTCGAATCTCCGCGACATCGAGTTCAACCTCTTCGAAGTACTGGGGCGCGACAAGGTGTACGGCACCGGCCCGTTCGAGGAGATGGACGTCGACACCGCCAAGAGCGTCCTGGAGGAGCTGACCCGCCTCTCGGAGAACGAGCTGGCCGAGTCCTTCGCCGACGCCGACCGCAACCCGCCGGTCTTCGACCCCGAGACCAACACCGCGCCGGTCCCGGCGTCCTTCAAGAAGAGCTACCAGGCCTTCATGGACTCCGAGTACTGGCGGCTCGGCCTGCCCGAGGAGATCGGCGGCACCACCTCGCCGCGCTCCCTGATCTGGGCCTACGCCGAGCTGATCCTGGGCGCCAACCCGGCCGTGTGGATGTACTCCTCGGGCCCGGCGTTCGCCGGCATCCTCTTCGAGGAGGGCAACGAGGTCCAGAAGCACATCGCGAAGATCGCCGTGGAGAAGCAGTGGGGCTCCACGATGGTGCTCACCGAGCCCGACGCGGGCTCCGACGTGGGCGCCGGCCGTACCAGGGCGATCCAGCAGGAGGACGGCTCCTGGCACATCGAGGGCGTGAAGCGCTTCATCACCTCCGGTGAGCATGACATGTCCGAGAACATCCTCCACTACGTGCTCGCGCGGCCGGAGGGTGCCGGTCCGGGCACCAAGGGCCTGTCCCTCTTCCTCGTCCCGAAGTACGAGTTCGACTTCGAGACCGGCGAGCTGGGCGTGCGCAACGGCGTCTACGCCACCAACGTCGAGCACAAGATGGGCCTGAAGGCCTCCAACACCTGCGAGATGACCTTCGGCGACCAGCACCCCGCCAAGGGCTGGCTCATCGGCGACAAGCACGACGGCATCCGCCAGATGTTCCGCATCATCGAGTTCGCCCGCATGATGGTCGGCACGAAGGCGATCTCCACGCTGTCCACCGGCTACCTGAACGCGCTGGAGTACGCCAAGGAGCGCGTCCAGGGCCCGGACCTGGCGAACTTCATGGACAAGGCCGCGCCCAAGGTCACCATCACCCACCACCCGGACGTGCGCCGCTCGCTGATGACCCAGAAGGCGTACGCGGAGGGCATGCGCGCCCTCGTGCTGTACACCGCCTCGGTCCAGGACGCGATCCAGATCAAGGAGGCGGCCGGCGAGGACGCCTCCACCGAGCACGCGCTGAACGACCTGCTGCTGCCGATCGTCAAGGGCTACGGCTCCGAGAAGGGCTACGAGCAGCTCGCCCAGTCGCTGCAGACCTTCGGCGGCTCCGGCTTCCTGCAGGAGTACCCGATCGAGCAGTACATCCGGGACTCCAAGATCGACACCCTGTACGAGGGCACCACCGCGATCCAGGGCCAGGACTTCTTCTTCCGGAAGATCGTCCGCAACCAGGGAGCCGCGCTGAACTCCCTCGCCGAGGACATCAAGAAGTTCCTGGCGCTCGGCACCGGCGGCGAGGAGCTGGCGGGCGCCCGTGAGCACCTGGCCAAGGCGGCCGTGGAGCTGGAGGCGATCGTCGGCCTGATGCTGACCGACCTCGCCGCCACCGAGCAGGACACCAAGAACATCTACAAGGTGGGCCTGAACACCACCCGCCTGCTCATGGCCTCCGGTGACGTCGTCGTCGGCTACCTGCTGCTCAAGGGCGCCGCGATCGCCGCCGAGAAGCTGGCCACGGCCTCCGCCAAGGACAAGGCCTTCTACACCGGCAAGATCGCCGCGGCGAAGTTCTTCGCGGCGAACGTCCTGCCGGGCGTCACCCTCGCCCGCAAGGTCGCCTCCGGTGTCGAGCTGGACCTGATGGAGCTGGACGAGGCCGCGTTCTAGCGGGTACGTGCCGGACGTTCCGGCAGGTACGTGCGGATTCCCTGTGCGGGCCCGCTCCCTTTCCGGGAGCGGGCCCGTGCACGTCGTTAAGGTGAACCCCATGAGCGCACCAGCCCGCTTCGACCGCGGCCACACCGACGACCTCATGTCCTTCCTGGCGGCGAGCCCGTCGCCGTACCACGCCGTGGCGAACACCGCCGAGCGGCTGGAGAAGGCGGGCTTCCGGCAGGTCGCCGAGACGGACGCCTGGGACGGGACGAGCGGCGGCAAGTTCGTGCTGCGCGGCGGCGCGATCATCGCCTGGTACGTCCCCGAGGGCGCCGAGGCGCACACGCCGTTCCACATCGTCGGCGCGCACACCGACTCCCCGAACCTGCGCATCAAGCCGCGGCCCGACAGCGGGGCGCACGGCTGGCGGCAGGTCGCCGTCGAGATCTACGGCGGCCCGCTGATGAACTCCTGGCTGGACCGCGACCTGGGCCTGGCCGGCCGGCTGAGCCTGCGCGACGGCTCCACCGTGCTGGTCAATATCGACCGGCCGCTGCTGCGCGTGCCCCAGCTCGCCATCCACCTGGACCGCTCGGTCAGCACCGAGGGGCTCAAGCTCGACAAGCAGCGTCACCTGCAGCCGATCTGGGGCCTGGGCGACGATGTGGGCGACGGCGATCTGATCGCCTTCCTGGAGCAGGAGGCGGGGCTCGCGGCCGGCTCGGTCACCGGCTGGGACCTGATGACGCACCCGGTGGAGGCCCCGGCCTACCTCGGCCGGGACCGGGACCTGGTCGCCGGTCCGCGCATGGACAACCTGCTGTCGGTACACGCGGGCGCCGCCGCCCTGGCCGCCGTGGCGACCTCGGGCGCCCCGCTCACCCGTATCCCCGTGCTGGCCGCGTTCGACCACGAGGAGAACGGCTCCCAGTCGGACTCCGGCGCGGACGGCCCACTGCTCGGCAGCGTGCTGGAGCGCTCGGTCTTCGCCCGCGGCGGCTCCTACGAGGACCGGGCCCGCGCCTTCGCCGGCACCGTCTGCCTGTCCTCCGACACGGGCCACGCCGTCCACCCCAACTACGCCGAGCGGCACGACCCGACGCACCACCCCCGGGTCAACGGCGGCCCGATCCTCAAGGTCAACGTCAACAACCGCTACGCCACCGACGGTTCGGGCCGGGCGATCTTCGCCGCCGCCTGCGAGAAGGCCGACGTCCCCTTCCAGTCGTTCGTCTCCAACAACTCCATGCCCTGCGGCACCACGATCGGCCCCATCACCGCGGCCCGGCACGGCATCCGGACCGTGGACATCGGCGTGGCGATCCTCTCCATGCACAGCGTGCGTGAACTGTGCGGCGCCGACGACCCGTTCCTGCTGGCGAACGCCCTGACGGCCTTTCTGGAGGGATAGCCGCGGGCCGGTCCAAGGCTGTTCGCAGGCCGGCCGAGGGCTAGCCAGGATCTCGCCGGGTACCCGGCCGGGACCGGAGATTCCGGCACCGGAAGGGGAGGCGAGGTCTCATGGGGCTCGGCGGATGCATCATCCTCATAGCCGTGGGAGCCATCCTCACATTCGCGACCGACTGGCACATGCGCGGCGTGAACCTCGACGTCGTCGGCGTGATCCTGATGGCCGTGGGCCTGATCGGCGTCGCGACGTTCAGCGGGATCGCACGGCGCCGGCGGGTCGTTGTCCCGCCGACGCCGGTGGTGGAGGAGGACCCGCACCATCACCACCGCTACCGCGACGACGGCTACACCGACGGGTACGGCGTCTGACACGGGCGCCTGATCCGGCGCGTGCGTCTGCCTACTGCTCGTCCATGCCCGCGAGGACGAGTGGCAGGCGGTCCGTCGCACCCTCGGTGAGACGGACCGGAACGCCCCAGTCCTGCTGGTGGACGTGGCAGGCGGGGTATTCGTTCGTGTCGTCGTCGTCGCAACTGGCGGCCATCGCGGAGACGTGCAGGACGCCCTCGGTGACCTCCGGGTTCAGCTCCAGGTCGCGGCTCAGGTGCGTGTCCGCTCCCTCGCCCTTGAGCAGCAGCTCGGGCGGGGTCGAGGAGACCAGCAGACGGGTCGAGGGGCCGTATCTGGTGTCCAGCTTCTGGCCCGCCGGGGCCCGGAAGATGACGTCCAGCCGGAGTCTGCCGGGGGCGACCTCGGTCGCCGCGCGCTGGGTGCGGTGGGCGACCGACTCGACCCGCACCGCCTCCTCGGGCAGCCGCAGCCGGGTCAGCCGGTGCCGGGCCGACTCGACCACCACGATGTCCTCGCCGACGAGGACGGCGTCGCTGGGCTCGCGCAGGTCGGTGGCCAGCGTGGTGACCTCGCCGGACGCCGGGTCGTAGCGGCGCAGGGCGTGGTTGTAGGTGTCGGCGACCGCCACCGAGCCGTCCGGGAGGGCGGTGACGCCCAACGGGTGCTGGAGCAGGGCCTGGTCGGCCGCGCCGTCCCGGTGGCCGAAGTCGAACAGGCCGGTGCCGACCGCCGTGTGCACGTGCCCGTCGAGGTCCACCCAGCGCAGGGCGCTTGTCTCGGAGTCGGCGAGCCACAGCCGCTCGGCGGTCGCCGCGAGACCGGAGGGCTGGGCGAACCAGGCCTCGGCGCCGGGGCCGTCGACCAGACCCTCGTTGGTGGTGCCCGCCGTCACGGCGACCGTGCCCGCCGCCGGGTCGTACGTCCACAGCTGGTGGACGCCCGCCATGGCGATCCACACCTTGGCGCCGAAGACCGCCACGTCCCAGGGGGAGGACAGATCCACCTCACGGGCCGGGCCGGAGGTGGCCGACCCCTGCCACCACTGCTTCCCGGTACCGGCCAGAGTGGTCACCGCGCCCGTGGCCGGGTCGAGGCGGCGCAGGGCGTGGTTGACGGTGTCGGCCACGACCACCGCGCCGTCCTCCAGCAGCGCCAGGCCCTGCGGCTCGTTGAAGGAGGCCTCCCGCGGGCCGCCGTCCGAGAAGCCGCGCATGCCCGAGCCGATGCGCCGTACGACGGTCTCGGCGTCCTCGGCCAGTTCCACCAGCTGGTGCCGGGTGGTGTCGCTGACCAGGAAGTTCCCGGACGGAAGCAACAGCGCCTTGCCCGGGAAGCGCAGGGTCGTCGGCTCGGGCTCCGGCGGCACGTACGGTCCGTCGCCGCGGCGCAGGGTGCCCTTCGCCTCGTGCTCGGCCTCCAGCTCCTCCACCAGCCGCTCGATGGCGTGCGCGTGCCCTTCGCCCGCGTGCTGGGCGACGACGTACCCCTCCGGGTCGATGACGACGAGGGTCGGCCAGGCGCGCACCGCGTACTGCTTCCAGGTGGCGAGCTCCGGGTCGTCCAGCACCGGGTGCTCCACGCCGTAACGCTCCACCGCGTCCACGACCGCCTGGTGCTCGGCCTCGTGCACGAACTTCGGGGAGTGCACGCCGATGATCACGACCGTGTCCCGGTGCTTCTCCTCCAACTCGCGCAGCTCGTCCAGGACATGCAGGCAGTTGATGCAGCAGAAGGTCCAAAAATCTACGACAACGCACTTGCCTCGTAGCTCCACGAGTGTCAGGTTCTTGCCACCCGTGTTGAGCCAACCACCCTTACCGACCAGCTCAGGGGCACGGACACGGGCACGGCGCGGGGCGGGAGAGGCAGCGTTCATGCGACAAGAGTGCCATCCTCGGCCGAGCAGGCTTGCGGCACTCCTACCCGGAAGAGGGCGTCCGGCGACACCACCCACTCACGCCCACCGCCCTCCGGCCACAGGAAGGCGACCATTCGCTTGCGGCGCCCAGCCGGAGGGTCGGCGGGGTCTTCGTAGTCCTTGATCCCGGTCAGGACAGGGCGTGGCCCGTGGTCACGTCCACGTGGCCGGGGACCTCCTCGTGCCGGTCGCCGACCGAGAGGGTGCCGGTGGGCTCGAAGAGGAGGACCTCGGCGCGCTCGGGAGCGGACGGCTTGTGAAAGGTGCCGCGCGGCACGGTGAACACCGAGCCCCTGGTCAGGACGACCGTGCGCTCGCCGGCCGGCTCGCGCAGGCCCAGGTGCACCTCGCCGTCGAGGACCAGGAAGAACTCGTCGGTGTCCTCGTGCACGTGCCAGACGTGCTCGCCCTCGAACTTGGCGATCCGGACGTCGTAGTCGTTGACGGTGGCGACGATGCGCGGACTCCAGCAGTCGGTGAAGGAGGCGAGCGCCTTGTCCAGGGACATCGGTTCTTTGGATTCCATGCGGTCATCGTGCGGGGTTCCGGTATCGCCCCACGAGTGCTAGGAATCGCATATGCCGCAAGGATCCTCTCAGCCACCCCACGGGATCGTGCCGCCGCACCGGGTCGTCGTGATCGTGGACGCGGGCACCAACCCCTTCGAGGTCGGCGTCGCGACCGAACTGTTCGGACTGCCCCGGCCCGAACTGGGCGATCAGGGGCCGCTGTACACGGTGACGCTGTGCGCGCCCACCCCGCGGATCCGGATGAACCACGGCTTCTTCACCCTGACCGGCGTACCCGGCCTGGAGGCGGTGGACGAGGCCGACACCCTCGTCGTACCCGGACGCCCGGACAACGTCGTACCGCGCGGCGCCGACGTCCTGGAGGCCATCCGGCACAGCCACGCGCGCGGGGCGCGCATCGTCAGCCTCTGCACGGGCACCTTCGCCCTCGCCGAGTCCGGACTGCTCGACGGCCGCCGGGCCACCACCCACTGGATGTGGGCGGACACCTTCCGGGACCTGCATCCCAAGGTGCTGCTGGAGCCGGACGTCCTCTTCGTGGACGAGGGCGACATCCTCACCGCCGCCGGCAGCGCCGCCGCGCTCGACCTCGGGCTGCACCTCTGGCGCCGCGACCACGGCGCCGAAGTCGCCAACGCCGTCTCCCGGCGCCTCGTCTTCGCCGCCCACCGCGACGGCGGCCAGCGGCAGTTCGTGGAGCGCCCCGTGCCCGACGTGCCCGACGAGTCGCTCGGCCCGCTGCTGGCCTGGGCGCAGGAGCGGCTCGGCGAGCCGCTGACCGTGGCGGACCTCGCCGACCGCGCGGCCGTCAGCCCCGCCACCCTGCACCGCCGCTTCCGTACCCAGCTGGGTACGACCCCGCTGGCCTGGCTCACCGGGGAGCGGGTGGCTCTGGCCTGCCGGCTGATCGAGCGGGGCGAGGAGCGCCTGGACGTCGTCGCGGCCCGCTGCGGCCTCGGTACGGCGGCCAATCTGCGGGCCCGGCTGCGCCGGGAGACGGGGCTCAGCCCATCGGCGTACCGGAGGCGCTTCGGGCCGGCCGGCCCGTGACGATCAACGCGCGGCGGGGAACGGTACCCGCATGAGACTCCTCGTACACGACCGGCTGCTCGGCATCGGTGACGACTACTGGATCGAGGACGAGCACGGCCGCAAGGTCTTCCTCGTCGACGGCAAGGCCATGCGGCTGCGGGACACCTTCCAGCTGAAGGACGCCCACGGGCGCGTCCTGATCGACATCCACCAGAAGATGTTCGCGCTGCGCGACACCATGGTGATCGAGCGGGACGGCGAGGGCCTGGCCACCATCAAGCGCAAACGGCTGTCCCTGCTGCGCAACCACTACCGGGTGTCCCTGGTCGACGGCAGCGAGCTGGACGTCAGCGGCAAGATCCTCGACCACGAGTTCGCCATCGAGTACGACGGCGAACTCCTGGCCGTGATCTCCCGCCGTTGGCTGTCCCTCCGGGACACCTACGGTATCGACATCGTGCGCGAGGACGCGGACCCGGCGCTGCTGATCGCGGTGGCGGTGTGCGTGATCCATCTGGCGCAGAAGGAGCGGGAGGACGACTGAGGCCGGCCGAGAAGCCCTCAGCAGCGGGGCGGCTCCAGGCCCAGCACGCGGTCCTTCAGCGCCGGGAACTGCTCGCGGGTGGCCGCCACCTTCGCCGGGTCGAAGTCGACGGTGAGGATCTCCTCGTCCGGGCCCGCCTCGGCGAGCACCTCGCCCCACGGATCCACCACGATCGAGTGACCCGCCTGCGGAACTCCGGCATGGGTCCCGGCCGTTCCACACGCGAGCACGAACGCCTGGTTCTCCACCGCCCGCGCCTGAGCCAGCAGCGTCCAGTGCGCGCGTCGCCGCTCGGGCCAGCCCGCCGGGATCACCAGCGTCTCGGCACCGGCGTCGACCAGTGACCGGAAGAGTTCGGGGAAACGGAGGTCGTAGCAGGTGGCCACGCCGAGCGTGGTCCCGGGCAGCCGGACCGTCACCAGGTCCCGCCCGGCGCCCATCAGCACGGCCTCGCCCTTGTCGAAACCGAACCGATGGATCTTGCGGTAGGCGGCGGCCAGCTCACCGGAGGGGGAGAAGACGAGAGAGGTGTTGTAGAGCGGCCCGTCCGGGTCCCGCTCGGGAATCGATCCCGCGTGCAGCCACACGCCCGCGTCGCTCGCGGCCTTGGCCATCGTCTCGTACGTCGGCCCTTCGAGCGGCTCGGCCTCGCGGCCGAACTCCTCGTAGGCGAAGGCGCCGGTGGTCCACAGCTCCGGCAGGACCACCAGGTCGGCACCGGCCTGTTCCCGGACCAGCGCGGCCACCCGTTGCCGCCGGTTGTCGACCGATTCGTCCTCGTTCACGGCGATCTGGATCAGCGAGGCGCGCACACTACCACCGTCCTGGCATTCGAGTCGTCCACACAGGCCTACGATCGTCACACGAAAGCACTGCCGGGGTGCCTGAAGGCAGCGTAACTTGGGGGTCCCCCCGGTTCGAGCTCAGCCGAGAACCAGGGGGACTCCCAGACGCCCGCCGAAGTGCAGCCGCCGCCCGCTGGCAACGCCGCCACAACCTGCCCGTGTACCGACCGCCGAGGGGTCCCGTTCCGTGAGTCTGCATCCCACCCTCCAGCCCTACGCCGACGCCTGGACGCACTCCATCGACGCGATATCCGAGATGGTCCAGTCGCTCGCCGAGGGCGAGTGGAACCGGCGGACCCCGTGCCCCGGCTGGTCGGTCCGGGACATCGTGTCGCACGTCATCGGCATGGACTGCGAGATGCTCGGCGACCCGCGCCCGATCCACACCCTCCCCCGTGACCTCTTCCACGTCACCAACGAGTATCAGCGGTACATGGAGATGCAGGTCGACGTCCGCCGCCACCACACGGCGCCGGAGATGACGGCCGAGCTGGAGTACACGGTCATCCGCCGCAACCGCCAGCTGCGCAACGAGTCACGCGACCCCGGCACCACCGTCCGCGGCCCGCTGGGCACGGAGATCACGGTGGAACAGGCCTACCGCGCCCGCGCCTTCGACGTGTGGGTGCACGAGCAGGACCTGCGCACGGCCCTCGGCCGCCCCGGCAACCTGGACTCGCCGGGCGCGTACGTGGTCCGGGACGTCCTTCTCGACGCACTCCCCAAGGTCGTCGCGAAGGACGCGGCCGCGCCGCGCAGTTCGGCCATCGTCTTCGACGTGCACGGCCCGGTGGAGTTCCTGCGCACCATCCGCGTCGACATTCAGGGCCGCGGCTCCCTGGAAACCGCCCCCGCCCTCGGCCCCGCCGCCACCCTCACCCTCGACTGGGAAACCTACGTCCGCCTCGCCTGCGGCCGCGTGACCCCGGAGGCGGTGGCCGACCGAGTGAAGACCGAGGGCGACCCGGACCTGACGGCAGCGATCCTGCGCAACTTCACGGTGACGCCGTAGCCGGAGCGGGGTGGTCGCCGCGCACCTCCGCCCAATCGGGGCGAATGCCGCGCAACTCCGCGCAGCTGCCCATGACAACGGGCCTGGCCAGATCCCTGCGGCGACGCCCGCCGCCGGAGCCGAGGCGGACAGCCGCCGGCGGCGAGCACCCCAGCGGGTTGTCCAGCCTCTCGGCCGGCTGGAAACGGGTGGTGCGCGGGTGCGGGAGCCTGCTAAGCCGCAGGCACGTGCACCGTCTCCACCCGGCTCGCCACCAGCCGCTCACGCTCACGCCGAGCCGCCCGCCCCCGAAGCCGCAGAATCTGGGACACCCCGAGCGCCTGCAAGACGAACACGACCGAGAACGCCACGGAGTAGTCGTCCCCGGTGGCATCCAGCAGCACCCCCACCGCGAACAACGTCGTCATCGAGGCGACGAACCCACCCATGTTGGTGATCCCCGACGCGGTCCCCTGTCGCTCGGGCGGGTTGGCGGGCCGCGCGAAGTCGAACCCGAGCATCGAGGCCGGCCCACACGCCCCCAGCACCGCGCACAGCACCACCAGCAACCACATCGGCGCATGCGCACCGGGATACAGCAGCGTCGCCGCCCACAGGGTCGCCGTCGCCCCCACCGTGCCCAACGCCAGCGGCAGCCGCGCCGCGTGGTGCCGGGCGACGATCTGGCCGTAGACCAGCCCGATCACCATGTTGGACAGCACGACGAGGGTGAGCAGCTCACCGGCCGTGGCCCGGCTCAGCCCCTGCGCCTGCACCAGGAACGGCAGACCCCACAGCAGCAGGAACACCATCGCCGGGAACTGGGTGGTGAAGTGCACCCACATCCCGAGGCGTGTCCCCGGCTCCCGCCAGGCCGCCGCGATCTGCCGGCGGACGTACGCCGCGCCCTGGTGCGGCGCCGGCTCGGGCTCGTGCCCCTCGGGGTGGTCCTTCAGGAACAGCAGCGTCAGCACGAGGACGACGACACCCGCGAGCGCGCTGCCGGCGAACGCCGGGGTCCAGCCGATGCCGTGCAGCAGCCGGGCGAGGACCAGCGTGGAGACCAGGTTGCCCGCCATGCCGACCAGCCCCGCGAGCTGCGCGACCAGCGGACCGCGCCGGACCGGGAACCAGCGGGTGCCGAGCCGCAGCACGCTGATGAAGGTCATCGCGTCCCCGCAGCCCAGCAGGGCGCGGGAGGCGAGGGCGGTGCCGTACGAGGGCGAGAAGGCGAAGCCCAGCTGACCGGCGGTGAACAGGACCGCGCCGATGCTCAGCACCCTCTTCGTGCCGAGCCGGTCGACCAGCAGGCCGACGGGTATCTGCATGCCGGCGTAGACCAGCAGCTGGAGAATGGAGAACGTCGACAGCGCGGAGGCGTTGACGTGAAAGCGGTCCGCCGCGTCCAGTCCCGCCACACCCAGTGACGTACGGAAGATGACGGCGACGAAGTAGACGGCGACGCCTATGGACCACACGGTGACGGCACGTCGGCCGCCCGGCGGATCACCCGGAAGGGTGAGGTTCCGCGCCGGACCGCTCATCGGACCTCACCCCGAGCGAGGTGCTCGAACCAGCTCACATGCCGGTGCACGACCCCCACGGCCGCCTCCGCGTCCCCGGCGCGCAGCGCCTCCAGGATCTCCTGGTGCTCGGCGAGCGTCTTGGCGATCCGGTCGGGGTGGGAGTGCATGACGGCGACGCCCATGCGCAGCTGCCGGTCGCGCAGCTGGTCATAGAGCCGGGACAGGATCTCGTTGCCGCCGCTGCGCACGATCTCGGCGTGGAAATTGCGGTCGGTCACCGCGGCCGCGGCCAGATCACCGGCGGCGGCCTGCGCCTTCTGCAGCTCCAGCAGCTCGGTCAGCCGCTCCAGCAGACCGGGCGGGGCGGGTACGGCCTTGCGGGCGGCGTGCTCCTCGACCAGCTGGCGGGTCTCCACCACGTCCGCGATCTCCTGCGCGGAGACCGGCAGCACCAGCGCGCCCTTCTTCGGGTAGAGCCGGATCAGCCCCTCGACCTCCAGCCGCAGCAGCGCCTCCCGCACGGGCGTGCGGGAGACCCCGACGGCCTCGGCCAGCTCCCCCTCGGTGAGCAGGGTGCCGCCCTCGTAGCGTCGGTCGAGGACGCCCTGCTTGACGTGGGCGTACACGCGGTCGGCGGCGGGCGGGGGCTTGGGGTCTCGGCGAGTGTGCTGTTGTACGGCCGTCTGCATGTCCACAGGATAGATACAACACGTACGCATGCGGCAGCGACGTCCAGCATCCGGACGTGATGGACGGCGCGGCGGAAGCGTGGCAGAAGGTTTGACGAAGATCGCACGCAGCAACCGCACAACCTTCTGTGCTACTTACGTGTCCCACACGTGCGGCCCTCTGCTCTTGCCACCTCAACTTGGCCGCACTTCAGGGGCATTCACGACAATCGGGGTACATCACGTTGATTACCGGCATCAAGGGCATCCGCAGCACGCGCATCCGCAGAGCCGTCGCCGTCGCCGTCACCTCCGGCGCGCTGGTCGCGACCGGTGCCCTCACCGCGGCGCCCGCTCAGGCCGTCACCACGCCCTCGATCATCGCCAAGGGCGGCTTCGCGATGAACAACGCGAGCGGTACGACGCTCTACACCAAGGCGGCGGACACCCGGCGCTCCACCGGCTCCACCACCAAGATCATGACTGCCAAGGTCGTGCTCGCACAGTCGAACCTCAACCTCGACAAGAAGGTGACGATCCAGAAGGCGTACAGCGACTACGTCGTCTCCCACAACGCCTCCCAGGCCCACCTGATCGTCGGCGACCAGGTCACCGTCCGCCAGCTGCTGTACGGCCTGATGCTGCCGTCGGGCTGCGACGCCGCCTACGCGCTCGCCGACACCTACGGCACCGGCTCCACCCGCGCGGCGCGCGTGAGCAACTTCATCAGCAAGATGAACGCCGCCGCCAAGAGCCTGAACCTGACGAACACGCACTTCGATTCCTTCGACGGCATCGGCAACGGCAGCAACTACTCGACGCCGCGCGACCTCACGAAGATCGCCAGCAGCGCGATGAAGAACTCGATGTTCCGCACGATCGTCAAGACGAAGTCGTACACCGCGAAGACGATCACCAAAACGGGCAGCACCCGCACGATGGCCCCGTGGACCAACACCAACGGTCTGCTCAGCAGCTACAGCGGCACCATCGGCGTGAAGACGGGCTCCGGCCCGGAGGCCGGCTACTGCCTGGTCTTCGCCGCCACCCGCAACAACAAGACCGTCATCGGCACCGTCCTCGCCTCCACCTCCATCCCGAACCGGGAGTCGGACGCGAAGAAGCTCCTCGACTACGGCTTCGCCAAGCTCGGCTGACACACCCAGGCACACACGGGCCCGTCGCGACCAGCGGCGGGCCCGTTCTGTTGCCCGCCGCCTTCACAATGAATCCGATGGTGCTAGTGTCATTGTCACCATGCTGCTGCGTCTGGACAAGACCGACACCCGCCCCCTGCACGAGCAGGTCGCGGCGGCGATCCGGCGGGCCGTCGCCGAGGGCGAGTGCCGCGCCGGCGACCGGCTGCCCTCGGCCCGCGATCTCTCCACGGCCCTGGACATCAACGTCAACACCGTGCTGCGCGGCCTGCGCGAACTGCGGGACGAGGGCCTGCTGGAGTTCCGCCGCGGCCGCGGGATCACCGTCGCCGAGGGGGCGGACCGGCGCTCCGGACTACAGATCAGGGTGCGTGAACTGGTCGCGGAGGCATCCCGCCTCGGCTACAGCCGCACCGACCTCATCGAGATGATCCGGGGGACGACGATATGACCGACGAGGAAGACCGGGACCGGGACGGGTACGACCGGAATCGGGACGGGGACGGGGACGACCGGGGCCGGGACAAGGACGGCCGGACAGGCGCCCGGAGTCGCGCCGCGCGCTGGGGGCTCGTGGGGACCACGGTGGCCGTGGCGGCGCTGCTCGTCGGCCTGCCCTGGGCCGCGCAGGACCGGCTGCCCGACCGGCTGGCCACCCACTGGAGCGGGGGTGCCGCCCCCGACGGTTCGATGCCCCTGTGGCAGGCCTCCCTGTTCCCGGCCGGTGTCTGGCTGCTGATCGTCCTCGCGCTGGCGCCGCTCCTGGCCGGCCGCACGCCCCTGGCGGGCGATCGCCCTGGCGCCCACGGCGGCGGTGCTCGTCGGTGCACAGGCCTGCGTCGTCCGCGCCAACCTCGACCGCACCGACTGGCACGAGGCCCGCGAACCGGCCCTGGGGGTCGCACTTCCCCTGGCCCTGGCTGCGGTCGCCGGCGTGCTGGCCTGGTGGCTGACGACCCGTACCACCTCCACCACACCCCCTGCCCCGACCCCCGCACTGAACCTGCCCGAGGGCGAGCGGCTGGTGTGGTTCTCCCGCGCGGCCAACCCCTGGCTGCAACTGCTGGCCGCGCTGACCGGCCTGATCGCCCTCGGCGCGCTGATGGCACTGGTTGCCGGCCTGGCGGGCCCCGCCCTGCTGTTCCCGGTGTGCGCCGTATGCGCCGTCGCGTCGCTCGCCGGCGCCGTCTCCTCCTCCGTGCAGGCCAAGGTGACGGAAGCGGGCCTGGAGGTGTCGTTCGGCCCGCTCGGCTGGCCCGCCCGCCGCTGGTCGCCGACCGCCATCGAGTCCGCGAGCGCCGAGCGCCGGCAGCCCTCCCAGGTCGGCGGCTGGGGCTACCGCCTCAGCGGCCTCGGCACGACGGTCATGCTCCGCGCCGGCGACTGTCTGGTCGTACGCCCCCGGGGCCGCCGTACGGACTTCGCCGTCAGCGTGGACGACGCCGAACGGGGCGCCGCCCTGCTGAACGCGCTGCGGCGACGGGACTGAGCCGGCCATGGACATCCAAGGGGAGGACGACGGCCGGGCGGCACCCTGGGACACGGCCGCCGCACTGGTCCGGGCCGCACAGGACGGGGACGCCCTGGCCATGGACGAACTGCTCACGCTGATCACCCCGTACGTGACCCGTCTCAGCCGCCCGATCGCCCCGCACGACGTGGCCGACGCCGTACAGGAGTCGCCGCTCGCCGTCTTCAGGGGCCTGCGCACCCTCCGCGATCCACAGGCCTTCTACGGCTGGGTGCGTACGACCACGGTGCGCGAGGCGGTACGGGTCGCCCGCCGCACCTCCGCCGAGGAACCGGCCGACCCCGCCGACCTGGCCCGCCTCGGCGGACTGCGCGCGGACGCCGACGGCGAGTTGCCGGCCGACGTGCGGGACGCGCTGGCCCGGCTGCCGGTCCGGCATCGCGCGGTGCTGGTGCTGCGCGAGCTGGAGGGCCTGGACGAGGCCACCGTCGCCGCCCTGCTCGGCGTACCCCAGGGCACTGTCAAGTCCCGGCTGAGCCGGGCCCGTTCCTCCTTCCGGAAGGCGTGGTCACGATGAGTTCCTCCGATCCGGTGCTGCGTCTTCGGGTGCTGGCCGCGGGGCTGCACGCCGGTCTGTACGCCGAGGAGTATCTGGCGCTGCCGTACGACCGGGTGTGGGCGGTGGCCTCCGACCTGGAGGCGGAACTGCCCCATCTGGTGCCGTTCCTCCGCGAGTTCCGCGTGCCGCCCGGCGACGCGGACCGCAAAGGCGCGCTCGCGGTGGGCCGTTCGGGTCTGAGGGAGTCGTTCGAGGTACGGCTCTCTCCCGGCTGGTGCCTGATGCAGTCCCGGCTGATCGTCGGCGGCATGGCGGCCGCCCCCGAGGCCGGCGGCACCCGCTTCGCCGTCCTCGGCGCGAGCCGCCCCACCGCCCTGCGCCCCGCCCAGTGGCTCTACGGCCGCCTGCTCGGCGAACGGCGCGGACGGGCGTTGGTCGACCGGGTCGCCGAGCGGGCGGCGCTGCGTTAGACGTGCGCAGGCGTACGCAGGCGAACCGGGTCAGGCGTGCTTGGCGAACAGTTCGCGGATGGCGTCCGCCACCTCCTCCGGCCGCTCCTGCGGCAGATAGTGTCCCGCCCCCGGCACCAGCCGCACGCGCAGCTCGTCGGCGTGCGGCTCGGCGCCCGCCAGCATCGACGGTACGACCACGTTGTCCCGCTCCCCGCCGAGCAGCAGCGTCGGCACGGTCAGCCGCTGCCGCCGCGCGGTGCCCCGTACCAGCGCGGGGATGTCGTGCAGCACGTACTGCCAGAACAGGGACTGGACGGCGGGGGCGCTCGCCGAGGTGGCGGCGGCGTACTCGGCGGTCTCCGCCTCCGTCCACACGGCCGCCGGGTCGGCGACCTGGTGACGCAGCAGGAAGCGGGTGAACCCGGGCCAGTGCCGCAGCACGGCCCGCCCGAGCACCGGGTACTCGACGAACGCGGTGAACCACAGCCGCCACAGGTTGGGCAGGACCGCGCGGTGCCGGGGCCAGGGATGGGACATGTTCAGCGCGAGGTACCCGCTGAACCGCTCGGGTGCCCGCAGACACAGCCGGAACCCGAGTTGCGCTCCCCAGTCGTGCCCGACCAGCCCGACCCGCTCCAGCCCCAGCCCGTCGAGCAGCGCGAGGACGTCCTCCGCCAGGCTGTCCATGTCGTAGCCGCGCCGTGTGATCTGCGACCAGCCGAAGCCGCGCAGGTCCGGGCAGAGCAGCCGGTGTCCGTCGGACAGCTGCCCCGCGACCTTGTGCCAGGCGTACCAGTGCTGAGGGAAGCCGTGCGGCATCAGCAGCGGGGTGCCGGTGCCGCCGTACTCGGCCAGATGCAGCCGCGCGGAGCGCACGTCCAGCAGCCGGTGCTCGGCACGCTCGTCCTTCGGCAGCGGACGGTCTGACCAGTCGGTGTGCGGCGCCATGCCTGACCCCTCTCGGGCCGGCGCGGTCCCCCGTCGGGCCCGCGTCGCCGAGCCAGGAGTCGACGTCAGCGCGAAAGGTTCCCTCCCTTCTTCTTTTCGTCGTCCCTGGTGGGAGCCCCGACCCTCCGGCGCCCCCGCCACCCACCGGGAATGGCACGCCCGCTTCCGCACTCGCGGTCGCCGAACTGCGCATGGAAGTCGACGCACCGGCGCCATACTCGCCGAGCGGCTGGCTGGCGCGGGCGCCGCGCAGCTTGCGGGGCCACCTGCCGAATACGGTCCGTCTGCCTGAGTAGCGCCACCTCCCGCGAACTCCAGGGAAACACGTTTGTACGAGCGCATCTCCCCCGTCTACCGTCGGCCCATCGACGTGTAGCTCAGCAGCAGAGCACCGGGCTCGAGACCCGGAGGGCGCGGGGGCGGAACCCGCCACGTCGGCTATGAACGACGACGCTGAGCAGCAGCACCTCGCCCAGGCGAACCCCGGATACGCGGCCGGTCAGCTGGCCGCCGCGTTCCGTACGGCCGCCGTACACCCGGACCCGGACACCCGCCGACGCGGCGAGGAACGGGGCCGCAGGTGGCGTGCGGTCCTGAACGGGATGGCGAACGGCCTGCTGACGATCGGTTCCCGCGCGCCCGTCGCCGGACTGCCCGCGTGGGTCACGCCTGAGGTCGTCCGGGGCGGCTTCGCCACCGGCGAGCCGAGCGCGGGCGGCCCCCTGCTCGACTTCGAGATCACGGCGGCGCGCCGGGCCGGTGTGCCGGAGCAACGGCGTGCGCTGTTCGGTCACTTCCTGTCCGAGGAGGGGCTCACCCATCTCCACGGCCTTCTCGACAGCGGTCGTTACGAGGTGACCGTTCCCGAAGAGGCCGCCCTGCTCACCGTGGCCTGGCTGGTCAGGGCCGGGGAGCCGGACGCCGCACTGGATCTGGTGGAGGAGCTGGCGCCGTTCGCGGACCGGCTGCGGTTCAGTCCGCGGCCGGCCGAGCGGCCCGCGCCCCGGCCCGACGCCGTACACCGCTCCACCGTCGCCGACGCCTCCGCGACGCTCGCGCGCCGGCGGCCCAGCACGGCAGTCGAGACCCAGCGCGAGGCCTTGGCCGTCTGGCAGCCCTTCGGCGACGAACTCCTGCTGCACTGGCTGGAGGTGACGGACGAGGAGGGGTACGTCCGTGTCCCCGGCCCCGCCGACGGCGACTGGCACACCCGCTCGGCCGAACTGCTGCGCCGCTACCGCGAGCTGGCCCGCCGCCACACCCACTGCACCAAGCACCGCAAGCCCAAGGAGAACCTCGGCATCCTGCGCGGCGCGCTGGAGGAGACCGTGACCGGGCGGGAGCTGGAGCCGCGGCGGCTCGGGCTGCTGCGGCACGCCATCGCCTCCATGGTGCGGCGGCGCGGCAGGCCCGGCTCCGCGGAGCACATCGCACTGCGCCGGGAACAGGCCGCCCAGGCCGCGCTGCCCTCGCACCACGCGCTGGCCCGCGTGGTGCTGGGGCGTCTGTCCGCTCTTCCGCAGGACGGCGGGGTGACCGAGACCGCGCCGGTCGTCTCACCGGTGAGCGCCGAGGAGGCCGACGGGACCGGTGTGCCCGCGGGCGCGGCGATCCCGCCCGCCGTCCGCCGGCCCGTCGAGGCCGCACTCAGCGCACCCGTCGGCACGCTCGTGGAGCGTGGTGTCGTCCCCTCGGCGGAGGTCCTGGCCGAGCTGGTACCCCAGCTCGTCGCCGCCACCACCGCCGCGGCACGCCCCGAGCCGGCCCTGCGCACGCTGGCCGCCGCGAACTACCGCGCGTTCCGCAACCGCCGCTCCCTGCTGCTGCTCAACCTGCAGCGGCAGGTGCGGGTGGAGGAGCTGCCGTGGGTGCGGGCCGTCGCCGCGCACCGCGTCGACCCGGGCGCGGACGAGGTGGCGGCCACCGCGCTGCGGGAACTGGGCGGGCTCGCGGTGCGGGCCTTCCCCGGCACGATCCTGCCCAACCCGTTGGTCCGAGAACTGTCCGTCCTCGCCCGCCAGGCCGAGCTCGGGGCGCCCTTCGTCGAAGAACTCGCGGCGGACATCTTCATGGGCACGTTCACGCCGAAGTTCCTGACAGCCGCGCGGGTCGCGGCCGAGCTCCTCGGCGGCGGCTCGCTCTACGAGCGGTACTACGCCATCGACTACCGGGCGGTGCGCAATCTCGCGGTCGTCGAGGCGGGGAACGCGGCACTCCGGCCCTCCCACGGGGCGCGTACGTCACCCGGGTTCGCCGCGCTGTGCCGGCAACGGGCCGCGGAGTTCGCGCAGGGCGCGGGCACATCGGGCTCCTGGGTCGCCGGGAACGGCACGGTCACAGAGCAGGCGCAGATCCTCACCACCCACAACCTGGCCACGCTCGTCCACCGGGTGGGCATCGAGCCCGGTGCCGGCTGGGACGAGCTGGCCCTGCGCTGCTTCGACACCGTGTGCCTGCTGACCGGGCGCGTGCACCACAACCCGCGACCGCTCGGCACCATCAAGGACATCGCCTACGCCTGGCGCCAGATGGTCTTCCACCTGTCGCTGTGCACACCGCAGGAACAGCGGCGCGTCCTGGACCGCATGACCGAGGACACCGCCCGTCGCCCCTGGCACATCGCCGGCCGCCTTGCTCCCGCCCTCACCGGTCTCCGCCAGGCCATCGCCGGCGACCCGGCCGACGCGGGCACGGGCCGCCGGCTGCTGGGCTGGAGCACTGGCGGGCACTGGTTCCGCGAGGACTGTGGTCGTTCGTCTGCCGCAGGGAGCTGAAGCGCCCCGCCAACGCCTGTACGTCCGCTCCGGCGGGTGTCCGGTATTTTCGGTGATCTTCACCCTGAATCGTGAACTTTGCCCTCGCAGTTGGCATATTCGAATTCCTCCGCTCTACGTTCCGCTGCGGAGGTGGTTCGCATGAGCGAACCCAGCAAGCGACCCGACTCGTCCGAACGGCACGAGGCGATCGACATCAGCGACTTCGTGTACGCGGCGACCGGAGCCCGTGTGCGGAGGCTGACCATGCCGGACGGGAGTCACTGATTTCCGGCGGTGGATGTGTGCAAGGAACTCGGGCACACCAACTCGAGGCAGGCGCTCGCCGATCACGTGCCCGAAGGGCAACGAGAGATTCTCGAGACCGTGACCGGAGCTTACGGTCTCAGCGTTCCCGCAGGTAAGTGGTGGCGCCGAGACCTGAATGCCATCTCTCTCTCCAAGGTCTCGTCCTTCTCGTCAACGCCTGCACCAAACCCGCCTGCGCCCCCTTCAGGCGGTGGGCCGCCGAGGTGATCGAGACCGTGCGGCGGGAGGGCTCCTACACCCTGGAAGAGGCCGAGGTACAGCCCACCGAACCGGGCGCCCCGATCGCCTACGCCATGCCCGAGCAGGTCGCCGAGGCCATCGTCCGGCTGGAGGCGCACAACCTTCAGCCGGACGAGGAGTTGGCGAACGGGCAGCGCAAATCGATCGAGCTGCAGGGGGAAAGGCTGGTTCTGCAGAGGGAAAACCCGGCTCTGCAGCGGGAGATGCCGGCCACGCAGAAGGCCACCCTCGCCGTGCAGCAGGCCATGGTCCGGGCGATGGAACGGATCGCGGACCGGCTCGACGCCCTGGTAGCGGCCCCTCGGACACCTGATGGACATGTCACAGGGCTGCCCACCACGGCCTCCGTACTGGCCGACTGGCGGCAACGCCTCTCCGTCGCGGCCGACGTATGGACCGTGGCGGTAGTGATCGCGCCCGTTCTCGTAGAGAAGGGCGAGCTGCGGGAGCCGCTGGAATCCATCGCGGCCCGTCCCGGACTCTCGGTGCACCGCGTCAACGAATGTCTGCGGCTGCTGCGCAAGCACGCCTGCATCCGCTCCCGCGGTGGAGCCGAGGACGGAGCGCCGGTGTACGTGCTGAACCAGCCCTGAAACAACCCCGACAACCCCGAGGAGCAGAGGGGGCGGCCGCAAGACGAATTTGCGGCCGCCCCCTCAGGCCTTCCAACGCTGTCCACCCGGAACCGTCACGCCCAGGTGATCAACCTCTTCGGCTCCTCCAGAATCGCCGCCACGTCCGCCAGCACCTTCGAGCCCAGCTCGCCGTCGACCAGGCGGTGGTCGAAGCTCAACGCCAGGGTCGTCACCTGACGCGGCTTGACCTTGCCCTTGTGGACCCAGGGCTGGAGCTTGATCGCGCCGACCGCGAGGATCGCCGACTCGCCGGGGTTGAGGATCGGCGTGCCGGTGTCGACGCCGAAGACACCGACGTTGGTGATGGTCACCGTGCCGCCCTGCATGGCCGACGGGGAGGTCTTGCCCTCGCGGGCCGTCGAGACCAGCTCGCCGAGCGCGAAGGCCAGCTGCGGGAGCGTCTTGTCGTGCGCGTCCTTGATGTTCGGCACGATCAGTCCGCGCGGGGTGGCCGCCGCGATGCCCAGGTTGACGTAGTGCTTCTGGACGATCTCCTGGTTGGCCTCGTCCCAGGACGCGTTGATCTCCGGGTTGCGCTTGATGGCGACCAGCAGGGCCTTGGCGATCAGCAGCAGCGGGTTGACCCGCAGGCCCTGCATCTCCTTGTCCTGCTTCAGCTCCTCGACCAGCTTCATGGTGCGGGTCACGTCGACCGTCACGAACTCGGTGACATGCGGCGCGGTGAACGCCGAGCCGACCATCGCCGCCGCCGTGGCCTTGCGGACGCCCTTGACCGGGATGCGGGTCTCGCGCGTGCCGTCGTAGGACGCGACCGGTGCCGGCGTCGCCGGAGCGGCGGCGACCGGGGTCGGTGCCGGCTCCGCCGGCTTCGGGGTGGCCGCCGCGTGGACGTCGTCGCGGGTGATGACGCCGTCCGGGCCGGACGGGGTGATCGTGGCGAGGTCGACGCCGAGGTCCTTGGCCAGCTTGCGCACCGGCGGCTTGGCGAGCGGGCGGGGCTTCTCGGCGAGCGCGGCGTGGCCGTGGCCGTTCAGCTCCGTCTGGATCGCCTGGGCCGGCGCCGGGACACTCACCTCGGGGCCCTTGCGGGGGCGGCGCTTGGTGGAGGACGTCGACACGCCGTAGCCGACCAGGACCGGCTGGCGGCCCTCCGGCTTGGCCTCGGGCTCCGGCTCCTCGGCAGCCGCCGGTGCCGCCTTCGGCTGCTCCGCCGGGGCCTCGGCGGGTGCCGCGCCGGCCACCTCCACCGCGATGATGGGCGTGCCCACGTCGACCGTGGTGCCCTCGGGGAAGTGGAGTTCGCGGACCACGCCGTCGTAGGGAATGGGCAGTTCGACGGCCGCCTTGGCGGTCTCGACCTCGCACACCACCTGGCCGTCGGTGACCGTGTCACCCGGCTGGACGTACCACTTGAGGATCTCGGCCTCGGTGAGTCCCTCGCCGACGTCCGGCATCTTGAACTCGCGTACGGACGCTTCCGTCATCGTCGTCACGACCTTCTCCTCAGTACGCCAGCGAGCGGTCGACGGCGTCGAGCACGCGGTCCAGGTCCGGCAGGTACTCCTCCTCCAGGCGGGCCGGCGGGTAGGGGGCGTGGTATCCGCCCACCCGCAGGACCGGTGCCTCCAGGTGGTAGAAGCAGCGCTCGGTGATCCGGGCGGCGATCTCCGCGCCGGAGCCGAAGAACACCGGTGCCTCGTGCACCACGACCAGGCGGCGGGTCTTCTCCACCGAGGCCTGGATGGCGTCGAAGTCCAGCGGCGACACCGAGCGCAGGTCCAGGACCTCCAGGGACTTGCCCTCCTCGGCCGCGGCCGCCGCGACCTCCTGGCACAGCTTCACCATCGGGCCGTACGCCGCCAGGGTGAGGTCGGTGCCCTCGCGGACGACCTGGGCCTTGTGCAGCGGGGCGGGGATCGCCTCGAGATCCACCTCGGCCTTGTCCCAGTAACGCCGCTTCGGCTCGAAGTAGATCACCGGGTCGTCGCTCTGGATGGCCTGTTGCATCATCCAGTACGCGTCCGCCGCGTTCGACGGAGACACGATCTTCAGGCCCGCCACGTGCGCGAACAGGGCCTCGGGGGACTCCGAGTGGTGCTCGACCGCGCCGATGCCACCGCCGTAGGGGATGCGGACGACGACCGGCATCTTGACCTTGCCCAGCGAGCGCGCGTGCATCTTCGCGAGCTGGGTGACGATCTGGTCGTAGGCCGGGAAGACGAAGCCGTCGAACTGGATCTCCACCACCGGGCGGTAGCCGCGGAGCGCGAGACCGATCGCGGTGCCGACGATGCCGGACTCCGCCAGCGGGGTGTCGATGACCCGGCTCTCGCCGAAGTCCTTCTGGAGGCCGTCCGTCACCCGGAACACCCCGCCGAGCTTGCCGACGTCCTCACCCATGACCAGGACCTTGGGGTCCTCCTCCAGGGCGCGGCGCAGCGACTCGTTGATGGCCTTCGCCATCGCCATCTTCTCGGCCATCTCAGCGACCCCCTTCAGTTGCGTCCGCGAACGACGCCTGGTAGGCGGCGAACTGCGCGCGCTCCTCGTCGACGAGCGCGTGCCCGTCCGCGTACACGTTCTCGAAGATGGCGAAGTGGTCCGGGTCGGGCATGGCACGGACCGCTTCGCGCACTCGTTTGCCCAACGCTTCGGACTCGGCCTCGAGTTCCGCGAAGAATCCCTCGTCCGCCTGGTTTGAGGCCTCCAGGTACCGGCGAAGGCGCAGGATCGGGTCCTTCGCCTCCCAGGCCAGCCGCTCCTCGTCCCCGCGGTAGCGGGTCGGGTCGTCGGAGGTGGTGTGGGCGCCCATGCGGTAGGTGAACGCCTCGACCAGGGTGGGGCCCTCGCCGCTGCGGGCGCGCTCCAGCGCCCACTTGGTGACCGCGAGACAGGCCAGCACGTCGTTGCCGTCGACACGCACGCCGGGGAAGCCGAAGCCCTGGGCGCGCTGGTAGAGCGGCACGCGGGTCTGCTTCTCGGTGGGCTCGGAGATCGCCCACTGGTTGTTCTGGCAGAAGAAGACCACGGGGGCGTTGTAGACCGCGGAGAAGGTGAACGATTCGGCGACGTCACCCTGGCTGCTCGCGCCGTCGCCGAAGTAGGCGATGACCGCGCTGTCGGCGCCGTCCTTGGCCACGCCCATCGCGTAGCCGGTGGCGTGCAGCGTCTGGGAGCCGATGACGATCGTGTACAGGTGGAAGTTGTTGCTGTTGGGGTCCCAGCCGCCGTTGTTCACGCCGCGGAACATGCCGAGCAGGTTCGTCGGGTCGACGTCGCGGCACCATGCGACGCCGTGCTCGCGGTAGGTCGGGAAGACGTAGTCGTCGTCGCGCAGCGCCCGGCCGGAGCCGATCTGGGCGGCCTCCTGCCCCAGCAGGGACGCCCACAGGCCCAGCTCGCCCTGGCGCTGCAGGGCGGTGGCCTCGGCGTCGAAGCGGCGGGTGAGCACCATGTCGCGGTACAGGCCGCGCAGGTCTTCGGGGGTGATGCCGGCGACGTAGGCGTCGTACTCGGCGTTCTTGACCCGCTTGCCCTCGGGCGTCAGCAGCTGTACGAGCTGCGGTTCGGTGCCCTTCTGGGCGGCGGCGCGGGTGGTGCGCCTGGTGCCGGTGGCTCCGGACTTGGTACCGGTCGTGCCGGTCTTGCTGCCGGTGGTGCCGGCTTTGCCTGTGGCGCTGCGTCGCGGCTTGCGCGTGGCACTGCTGTCCACGGTCACGTGTGCTCCTCCGTCGTTCCGGCCCCCGGGGTTGCCGGTAGGCCAGTGCGGCTCACCTGCTTCGACCACCGGGCACGGGGTGGGTGCCACTCGGCCGGGAACAGGCGTGACAGGTGCCCCGGCGAGCGCCCTGCAACCATCACGTTACCCAGTGCTCCACATTTCTGTGAAACCCCACCTGACCTGCGATTTTGCTTGGATTTCCAAGTAAATCGAGAAGATGTGGAAGCGTGCTGGTCACAGCCTTGCGAAAGGCCGGAGCAACGGCACGTTATCCCGCTGACCCAGGTCACGGGAAGAGTTTGCCGTCACCCCGCGGGCGCCCATGAGATGTGCTCGGCCGGCGGCGCCGAGCGTTTGTATCCCGCCGAGAAGAAGATCAAGAATTACGTCTTGGGCCCGCTTTACAAACCCGGTATGCGGCGCCGCTCGGGGTCTTTGGCAAAGCCCGCCGCGTGACCGAAAGCGATCACCGGCGACCGCCTGTGACAAGCCCCAGCTCACGGCGGTTTTTCGTGCCCTAACATCTGCGGCGTGCCGCGCTCATGTGTACCACCCCTTGTGTCCCACGCGCCCCCTCTGGGCGCGCTGCTGCGCCTGTACGCCGCCGGTACCGCCCTCACCTGTGAGCCGGTCGACCAGGGGCTGCTGAACCGCGGCTACCGGCTGCGCACCACCCGCGGCCGCTATTTCCTCAAGCACCATTTCGATCCCGACACCGCCGACCCGGCCGCCATCGAGCGCCGGCACCGCGCCACCCGGCGCCTGGCCGACCTCGGCGTCCCGGTCGCCGTACCGCTGGCGCACCGCGAGGGCCGTACGGTCGCCGTCGTCGGCGGCCACGCCTACGCCCTGCACCCGTGGATCGATGGCAGGCACCGCCACGGCGGACAGCTCACGCGCGGGGAGAGCGCACGCCTCGGGGCGCTCCTGGGCGCCGTGCACGCCTGTCTGGAGCGCGTGATGCCACCCAAGGGGCGCGCACGACCGGCCACGAACCCCCACCCCGTGGAGAGCGCCGCCCCCTCCGACACCTTCGCGCTCATCGACGACCTGCTCGCCCATGTGCGCCGGCACCGCCCCGCCGACGCCTTCGACGAGCTGGCCCGGCACCGGCTGCTGGAACGCCGGGCGCTCCTGGAGCAGCACGCGGACCGGCGCCCGCCGCGCGGCGGCTCGGTCGGCTGGGTGCACGGCGACTTCCACCCGTTCAACGTGCTCTACAAGGACGACGCCCCGGCGGCCATCGTCGACTGGGACCGGCTCGGCGTGCAGCCCCGCGCCGAGGAGGCCGTACGCGCCGCGGCGATCTTCTTCGTGCGCCCCGCGGGCGCCCTGGATCTGCCGAAGGTACGCGCCTACGCGCGCGCGTACCGGCGCGCGGCCGGCGCCGGGCCCGCCGAGCTGGCGGCGGCCGTGCACCGGGTGTGGTGGGAGCGGCTGAACGACTTCTGGATGCTGCGCTGGCACTACGAACGCGGCGACACGCGCGCGGACTGCCAGTTCCCGGCCGCGTCGGCGCTCGTGGTGTGGTGGACGCGCGCGTACGACGCGGTGCGCGAGGCGTTCACCGAGTGACGGCGCCCCTGGCGGAAACCGCTCAAGGGGAGGCCGTCAGCGGCGAAGCAGGCGTCCATCAACCGGTGGGCAGGCCCGTGCCGCCGTCCGTCGTGGCGCCGGTGTCCGTGCCGCCGTTGGTGGTGCCGGTGTCGGTACCGCCGTTCGTCGTACCCGTGTCCGTGCCGCCGTTCGTCGTACCCGTGTCCGTGCCACCGTTCGTCGTACCCGTGTCCGTGCCACCGTTCGAGGTGTCCGAGGACTGCGACGGGGAGGTCTGCGGGTCCGTGGGCTCGTCGGTCGGGCCCGTGGACTGCGACTGCGACGTCTGCGGGTCCGACGGGGTGTAGCCGGAACCGCCCGAACCCTGGTCCGAGCCGTCGTCGGTGGTGGGATCCGAAGGCTGGTCGGTGATGTCGTCCGACGGGGACGGGGAGTCCGAGTGGTCCTTCGTGGACTTCGAGTGCGTCGCCGTGGGCTTTATGTCGGTGCCCGTGCCGGTGCCGTTGCCCGCGCCCTTGACCGCCAGCGCGACGCCCGCCGCGATCGCGATGACCGCGAGGACGGCGAGGATCCACAGCTTGCCGCGGCCGCTGCCCTTGTTGCCGTGTCCCTCGAAGCCGCCGTCGTCGCCGCCTCCGTAACCCTGCGGCAGGATCGGCTGGGGGATCTGCGCGGTCCCGGAGCCGAAGTCGCCCGGGTGCTGCATCGCGGTCGTCCCCGCGAAACCGCCCGCCGGGGTGTGCCGGCCGTCGTGCGCCGCCACCGGGCCGGTGTTCCAGGTGCCGGTGTGCCCGCCCTGCTCGTACAGCATCTGCAGGCCGTACTGGACCAGGCCGCGCATCTCCTCGGCCGTCTGGAACCGGTCGTCCGGCTCCTTGGCGAGCGAGCGCATGACCAGGCCGTCCAGCTCCGGCGGGCAGCCCTCGGAGGCCTCCGAGGGCGGGGTCGGGATGTCCTGGACGTGCTGGTAGACCACCGACAGCGGGGTCTCGCCGGTGAACGGCGGCCGCAGTGCGAGCAGTTCGTACAGCAGGCAGCCGGTCGCGTACAGGTCGGAACGGTGGTCGACGGCCTTGCCGAGCGCCTGCTCCGGAGAGAGGTACTGCGGCGTGCCCATGACCATGCCGGTCTGTGTCATCGTTGTCGACGCACCGTGCAGGGCGCGCGCGATGCCGAAGTCCATCACCTTGACGGCACCGCTGTTCGTGATGATCACGTTGGCGGGCTTGATGTCGCGGTGCACGATGCCGTGCTGATGCGAGTAGGCGAGGGCGTCCAGCACCCCGGAGACGATGATCAGGGCCTGCTCGGGGCCTGGCGCCTCGGCGTTCAGCAGCAGGTCGCGGATGGTGCGGCCCTCGACCAGCTCCATCACGATGTACGGCACGGACTGGCCGCCGACGAAGTCCTCGCCGGAGTCGTACACGGCGACGATCGCGTGGTGGTTGAGGCCGGCGACGGACTGCGCCTCACGCGTGAAACGGGCCTTGGAGACCGGGTCCTCGGCCAGGTCCGCGCGGAGCAGCTTCACCGCGACGGTACGGCCGAGACGGACGTCCTCGGCCGCGAACACCTCGGCCATGCCGCCCCGGCCCAGCCGGTGCGTCAGCCGGTACCGGCCGTCGCCGACGAGCCCGCCGTTGCCCCATGCCTCCGGCGCGTCCGACATACCGCCGCCACTCGCCTCGGGGTCGGACGGGCCCTGGGCGCGCTGCGTCTGTGCCATCAGTCCTCGCCGTCGTTTCTGCCCGCGGTGCGCGCGGTGTTGTCACGGTCTCCGTCGGCCACGCTACAGCCTCCGCGCGAGCCACCGGTTCGGAACCAGAACCGGGACCGGCCGAAGCCGGACCGGCCATGAAACCTCTAGCACGCGCTGTCGTGCAAATTCTGTGTGCCGGTCGTACGCCCCCTGTAACGCTTGCGCGACGCTTCTTGCTCGTACGGTCACGGAACGGGCACCGCGCTTGACGTGTCAGTGCCCTGGGGCAGACTTGGCCGGGAATGACACATTCGATCAAGGTCCGTGCGATGAGCGAAGGTGCCGGACGGCCAGTGGGGGACACGGAGAGATGAGCCAGGACGGCGCACACGGCCGGTACGCGGGGCAGTCGTTGGCCGGCGGTCGGTACCAGCTGCGGGACCTGCTCGGCGAGGGCGGCATGGCCTCGGTTCACCTCGCGTACGACGCCGTGCTCGACCGCCAGGTCGCGATCAAGACCCTCCACACGGAACTCGGCCGGGAACAGGCTTTCCGCGAGCGCTTTCGCCGCGAGGCCCAGGCCGTGGCGAAGCTCACGCACACGAACATCGTCTCGGTCTTCGACACCGGCGAGGACGATCTCGATGGCCTGACCACTCCCTACATCGTCATGGAGTACGTCGAGGGCCGCCCGCTGGGCTCGGCCCTGGAGGGGGACATCCGGCAGTACGGCGCGATGCCCGCCGACAAGGCGCTGAAGGTCACCGCGGACGTGCTGGCCGCGCTGGAGATCAGCCACGAGATGGGGCTGGTCCACCGCGACATCAAGCCGGGCAACGTGATGGTGACCAAGCGTGGCGTGGTCAAGGTCATGGACTTCGGCATCGCCCGCGCCATGCAGTCCGGTGTGACGTCGATGACGCAGACCGGCATGGTCGTCGGCACCCCGCAGTACCTCTCGCCCGAGCAGGCCCTCGGCCGTGGCGTGGACGCCCGTTCCGACCTGTACTCGGTCGGCATCATGCTGTTCCAGCTGGTCACCGGGCGGCTGCCGTTCGACGCGGACTCCCCGCTGGCGATCGCGTACGCGCATGTGCAGGAGGAGCCGGTCGCGGCCTCCTCGATCAACCGTTCGCTGCCGCCCGCGGTGGACGCACTGGTCGCCCGCGCGCTGAAGAAGAACCCGAACGAGCGCTTCCCGACCGCCGAGGCCATGCGCAACGAGTGCCTGCGCGTCGCCGCGTCCCTGCACGCCGCCGCGCCGAGCATCGTGCCGGGCGCCGGGCCCACGCAGAGCGGTGCGGGGGTCGGCTCCGCGGTGTTCCCGCCGGTCGACCGGACCGCCCAGGCGGCCCCCGGCCCGGTCCAGACGCCGTACCAGCCGGGTCCGTACGGCACCCCGCAGACCCCGCCGCAGACGCCCGCCCCGGCCTACGGCTATCCGCGGCAAGGACAGCCGGTCGGCTACCAGACGCCGCCTCCGATGGGGTACGGCCCGCAGGCCGCGACGACCCCGCCGCCGTACGCGGTCTCGGCGCAGACGGCCGCGCAACCGTCCGCTCCTGGCTCCGGCGGGGGCAAGAGCAACAAGTCGGTGATCATCGGCTCGGTCGTGGTGTCGCTCATCGCGGTCGTCGCCCTGATCGTCGCGTTGACCATGAACAGCGACGGCGGTGACGACAAGGGCGGGAGCGGCGGCGCTAGCGCCTCGGCGTCCGCCTCCCACCAGGCGGGCTACCGCGGGCCCGACCGGACCCGGGTGATCGACAAGACCAAGTGCACGGATCCGACGGAGGCCTGGAACGACGAGAGCAAGGTGCAGCTGCCCGACTTCCGGTACAAGGACATCAACTCGGTGAAGGCGTGCTTCCAGGCCGCGAAATGGCAGTACAAGGTCAAGTCCGAGGCCGACAACACCTGGGGCGACGGCACCGTGCTGGACCAGTTCCCGGCCGCGGGCACGGACATCGACCCGAAGAACCCGGGCACGATCGAGCTGAGCGTCTCGACGGGCAATCCCAGCTGAAAAGGCTTCTCGCACAGAGGTCGGGCCCGGCACTTTCCGTGCCGGGCCCGGTCGTTTCAGGTACGGACCCGGTCGTTTCAGGTACGGCCTGGGGATCGCTACAGGTATGGCGTGGGTCGTTACAGGTATGACCGAGGTCGTTACAGGTACGGCCCGCCCGAGCGGCCCGCGGTGCGGTGGTCGTCGCCACCCTCGTGGCCGGTCACGCCCGGTGGGAGCGCGCGGCGCATCTGCTCCAGCTGGGCCCGCGCGGCCATCTGCTGGGCGAACAGCGTCGTCTGGATCCCGTGGAAGAGGCCTTCCAGCCAGCCCACCAACTGCGCCTGGGCGATGCGCAGTTCCGCGTCGCTCGGGGTGGCGTCGTCGGTGAAGGGCAGGGAGAGCCGCTCGAGTTCCTCGACCAGCTCCGGCGCGAGGCCGTCCTCCAGCTCCTTCACCGAGCTGGTGTGAATCTCCTTCAGCCGCACCCGACTCGCCTCGTCCAGAGGAGCTGCCCGCACCTCCTCCAGGAGCTGCTTGATCATGCTGCCGATCCGCATGACCTTGGCCGGCTGTTCCACCTGCTCCGTCACCGGGGTCTCACGGGACTCGTCGTCCCCGTTGCCACCGCCGAGCGCCATCCCGTCCTGGCCCACGACGAGGATCTGGGGGTTCTCCGGCAACCGTTCGTTCCTCGGCATCTCCATGCCGCCATTCTCTCGCACCCGTACACCTCATCACCGTGGTGCCCCCTCATGGGGCTGATCCACCGTTTAGACCCGACGGCCCAATCTGAAATGCCCTGTTCGCCTAGGAATGTGAGGGTTATTGCTGTCGGTCATCCATCGATCACATATCCGGGCTCCGGGAGGTCACCGACGTGACTCCATGGCTGCGCATCACACGCCGCTGTATACGGCTGCTGCTCGTCCTCGCGGTGGCCCTGCCCGCGTACGACGTCGTCACCGATCACACCACTACGGCGCACACCGGCGATCCCGGCCCGAGGGGCTCCACCGCCCCCGGCCCGAGCAGCACCGACCCCGGCCCCCTGGACCGGCCGACCCCTGACGACGCGAATCACCTCGCATCCTGGGACACGGGCCGCCCGGCCCACCCCGGCCGCCCGGAACACCCGGCGAACAGCGGTCGCAAACCCATGGGCAGTGCCGCTCCGGAGCCGCAGGACACCACCGGCCCCGATCACGGTCAGAGCCGCAGTCACGGTAACGCGCACGGTTACAGCTCCCCGGCAACCGGGCCCTCGCCCAGCTCCCCCATGCCCTCGGATTCCGCCTCCGCCTCGTATCACCCGACGGCCGTCGAGCCGACCCGTGCGGGCAGTCGGGCCGGCGAGGGGCGGATGCGTCCGGGCCGACCGGACGGCCCCGCGGCCGAGGTGGAGGGTGACGACGACGACCCCGTGCCCACCCCGGCTCCCGGCACCGGCGAGGCGAAGGAACCGGAGACCGCGGACCTCCCGACCACGACGCCGACGGCCTCGACCGTCCCCGACGAGGCCGGCCTCAACCACCCGCCGCCCCAGAACACCCCCCAGGACGGGAACGCCTCCGAGCCGGTCCTGCAGATCCTCCCCCTGGGCAGCGGCCTGGTCCTCATAGGCATAGGCATGGCCCTGGCATTCCTGGGCCTAAGACTCCGCAAAGACTGACCGACCCCCCGCAGCCAGCCGCACCAGCGGCCCGCTCTCTCCCCTCCCCGCCTGGCTACGAGCAGACGCGCCGCCGGACCCCCACCGATCCAGCAGCGGCCGACGTACCCACGTAGCCGCAGGCAAAAGTCCCGCCGGACCTCCAACCCAGCCGCGGCACTCGCACCCCGCAAAGCTGCACGCAGACGTCCCGCCGGACCCCACCCACCCAGCAGCGGCTTCTCGCATCCCGCGTAGCTGCGGGCAGTCGTGCCGCTGGGGCGGCACGGGTGGGCGCAGCGGCACCCGGCCAGCGCCGGCAAGCGCCCCACCGCACCCCGGCCCGCACCAGCACCCGGCGCTCATGCGGCACCGGCACCCGGCACCAACCTCAAGCCCGGCGCTCGGCACCCGCACCGCTCCAGCTCGCCGGCGTCAAGACCTCCCCGGCGTCACGACGTGACCAGCAGCACCTTCCCCACATGCCCGCTGGCCTCCACCACCCGATGCCCCTCGGCCGCATCCGCCATCGGTACCTCCCGATCCACCACCGGCCGCACATGCCCCCCGGCCAGCAACGGCCACACATGCTCGCGCACAGCCGCCACGATCGCCGCCTTCTCGCTCAGCGGCCGCGCCCGCAACGAGGTCGCACTGATCGCGGCCCGCTTGTTCAGCAGCGCGCCGATGTTCAGCTCCCCCTTCGCCCCGCCCTGCAGGCCGATGATCGCGAGCCGCCCGCTGACGGCGAGCGCACGGACGTTGCGGTCCAGGTACTTCGCGCCCATGTTGTCGAGGATGACGTCGGCCCCCGCACCCCCGGTGGCCTGCTCGATCTCGGCGACGAAGTCCTGCTCGCGGTAGTTGATCAGGATGTCCGCGCCCAGCTCGGCACACCGCTCCAGCTTCTCCTTCGTGCCGGCCGTCACCGCGACCTTGGCCCCGACGGCCTTGGCGAGCTGGATCGCCATGGTGCCGATGCCGCTGGACCCGCCGTGCACGAGCAGCGTCTCACCGGGCCGCAGATGGGCGATCATGAACACGTTGGACCAGACCGTGCAGACGACCTCGGGCAGCGCGGCCGCCTGCTTGAGGTCGACCCCCTCGGGCACGGGCAGCAGCTGCCCGGCCGGTACCACGACCTTCTCGGCGTACCCGCCGCCCGAGAGCAGCGCGCACACCTCGTCGCCGACGGCCCAGCCGGACACTCCGGGTCCGAGCGCGGCGATCCTGCCGGAGCACTCCAGGCCCGGGTAAAGGGAGGTACCGGGCGGCGGGTTGTAGAAGCCCTGCCGCTGCAGGACGTCGGCACGGTTGACGGCGCTGGCCACCACCTCGACCAGCACCTCGCCCTCGCCGGGCGCCGGATCGGGGGCCTCCGCCCACACCAGCGCCTCGGGACCACCAGGTTCGGGAATCGTGATCGCATGCATGCCCGTGACGCTACTCCCCGCGCATGGCGACTTCGGGGCAGACCCGCTCGCTCGGGGAAGTCCGTAACACCGCGTCAGTCCAGGGCCGTAAGCCTGGTGGCCGAATTCGCGTTTCACGTGAAACACACCGTTTCACGTAAAACAGACCTCGATTCCGGCGGTCGCCCACGGCAGGTCGAGGAGTTCCGTCTCCTCACCCTGCCGGGCTCCGCCGGGCGGTACGACGGCCAGCACATCGGCGGCGGCGATGCCGCGGAGCATGGCCGGACCGTTGTAGTGCAGCGGTGCGGCACGGTCGCCGCGCAGCACCACGGGGATCAGCCGGGTGTCGTACGGATGCCCCTGCACCGCCTCGCTCAGCGGCAGCGTGTACGGCTCGGGGGCCGGGTGCGCGGCCAGGGTGCGCAGCAACGGCTCGGCGAGCGTGAGCAGGCCGGAGACGGCCGCGAGGGGGTTGCCGGGCAGGCCGACGAGGTGCTGGTCGTCCTTGGTGCGGGCCAGCAGCATGGGATGGCCGGGGCGCACCTTGACGCCGTCGACGAGGAGTTCGGCGCCGATCCGTTCCAGGATGGGATGCACGTGGTCGACTGGTCCGCCCGCGGTGCCGCCCGTGGTGACGACTAGGTCCGCCGCGGAGCCGGTGACTGCCCGGCGCAGGGCTTCGGCGTCGTCCCCGATCCGGCGCACCCCGAGGACCTCGGCGCCGAGCGCGCGCAGCCAGGACGGCAGCATGGGGCCGAGCGCGTCCCGGATCAGTCCGTCGCGCGGCCGCCCCTCGGTCAGCAGCTCGTCGCC
Organism: Streptomyces sp. NPDC052107; assembly: GCF_040680215.1. Lineage (NCBI taxonomy): Bacteria > Bacillati > Actinomycetota > Actinomycetes > Kitasatosporales > Streptomycetaceae > Streptomyces > Streptomyces sp. NPDC052107. Next base: position 17,160 of record NZ_JBFAWG010000045.1, on the reverse strand, counting down.
CAGCACGAGGACTTCGACACGGGGCCTCGGTACGGCGGCGACGGTGTCGTATCCGGCCGCCGCGGCGAGCCCCAGGACCGCGGGAGTGACCCGGGTGCCGACGGGCAGCAGCTGATCCCCGCTGCGGCACTCCTGGCCGCGCGGTCGGATGTCCTGGCCGTGCACGATCTCCCGCGTGGCGTGGAGCCGCCCCTGCGCGTCGGTACGGCCGTGCTCGCTGCGCAGGACGGCGGTGGTGTCGGCCGGGATGCGGGCGCCGGTGGCGATACGGACCGCCTCGCCGTCGGTGAGCGGCTCGGGCTGCGCATCCCCGGCGAGCACGCCCTCGTCCCGTACATCCCAGGGTCCGGGCCCGGCGACCGCCCAGCCGTCCATCGCGGAGGTGTCGAAGGAGGGCAGGTCGGTGAGCGCGTCGAGCGGGGCGGCAAGCACCAGGCCGAGGGCGTCGCCGAGCGGCACGGAGACGGGGGTGCGGCGGACCCGGGCGCGGGCGGCGCGGGCGGCGATCTCGCGGGCCTGGGCCCACGGGGTGGCCCGGTGCCGCTCGCCGTGCGCTTCAGCTGCCGGGGCGGGGAGCTGGCCCGCGCGGTCGTCCCTGGCTTCCCTCACGAGGGCCAGGGCCTCCTCGACGTCCAGGTCGTCGCTGTCCTCGGCGGGCGCTCCGGCCCGGGTTCCGGGGGCGGTCATCCGGCGTCCGGGGCGCTCGGGCCCCCGCTGTTCTCTTTCCCGCCCCCGCTGCTCTCTTCCTCCCAGCGCAGCGCGAGTGCGGCTGCCTTGCGGGCGGCCTCGGCGACCGCTTCGGGGCCGCCCTTGCCCTGGGCCGCGGCGTAGCCGACGAGGAAGGTGGTCAGCGGGGCGGCCGGCCGGGCCACACCGTGCGCGGCGTCACGGGCGAGGTCGAGCAGGACGCCGGTGTCGACGTCCAGGTCGATGCCCAGCTCGTCCTTGACTGCGGAGATCCATTCATTCAACACGTGCCCATGCTCCCTGATGCGTGCCCTGGCATTGACGAGGTCGTCCCAGGTGTCGCAGTCGAAGGACGCGAGCGGGTCCGGGACACGGGTGAGGCTGAGGGCGCCGGTCAGCCGGCGCAGGGGCAGTCCGGTCAGGCCGTCGGGTCCGGCCGCGAGGGCGGTGAGCTCGTGGCGGAGCACGGCGGTGCGGTAGGCGGCCACGAGCGGCTGGTCGCGGCCGTCGGCGTCGGTGAGTAGTGCGCCGTCGGCACCGGTGTCGCAGACGGCGCTCAACAGGCGCTGCAGCGTGTCCGGCCGGAGGAAGGGCAGATCGGCGGAGAGGACGACCGCAAGCTCGGCGGTGGTGTGCCGCAGGCCGGCTTCCAGCGCGGCGACCGGTCCGGCGCCGGGTGGCTCCTCGCGCGCCCAGCGCACCGGCCGCGGGGTGGGCCGCCGGTCGGCCACCACGACGGTCGTCCCGGCGCCTGCGCAGGCCGTGAGCACCCGGTCGAGCAGCGCCCGGCCCCCGACCCGCAGACCGGGCTTGTCGGCCCCGCCGAGCCGCCGGGCGGCGCCACCGGCCAGCACGACGGCGTCGTACGGCAAGGGCGTCCCAGGAGCGGCGGGGGCGTTGTCGGTCACACCCCGAGTATGTCCCGAGGGGCCTGGCTCGTGTCTTCCGCGGGGCCCTTCCGCCGGGGCCCCGCGTGCGTCACAGCGTGCGCAGGAGCACCGCCGGCTGTTCCACGCAGTCCGCCACGTACCGCAGGAAGCCGCCCGCCGTGCCGCCGTCGCACACCCGGTGGTCGAAGGTGAGCGAGAGCTGCACGACCTGACGCACAGCCAGCTCGCCTTCGTGCACCCAGGGTTTGGGGACGATCCGGCCGACACCGAGCATGGCCGCCTCGGGGTGGTTGATGATCGGCGTGGAGCCGTCGACGCCGAAGACGCCGTAATTGTTCAACGTGAAGGTCCCGCCGGTGAGTTCCCCGGGCGTGAGCGTCCCGGTGCGGGCGGCCTCGGTGAGCCGGGCGAACTCGGCGGTCAGCGCTTCGGCATCGCGCGCGTGGGCGTCCCGGACGACCGGCACGACGAGCCCGCGTTCGGTCTGCGCGGCGAACCCGAGGTGGACCTGGTCGAGCTGGACGACCTCGCGGGCCTCGGTGTCGACGTAGGAGTTCAGCTCGGGGAACCGGGCGAGCGCCGCTGTGCAGATGCGGGCGAGCAGCGCGAGCAGGGAGATCTTCGATCCACCGGCCGCGTTCATCGCGGCACGCGCGCACATGAGTTCGGTCGCGTCGGCGTCGACCCAGCAGGTGGCGTCCGGGATCTCCCGGCGGCTGCGGGAGAGCTTGTCGGCGACGGCACCGCGCACGCCCTTGAGAGGGATGCGTGTGCCCCCGGCACGCTCGGCCGAGGCGGCGGATGCCGACGGGGTCGCGGCCGGTACCGCCGGGACGGTGGCGTGTGCCGCCATGGCGGGCTCCTCGGCCGTACGGCCGCCCCCGGCCGCCTTGGCCCGCAGGGCGCCCTCGACGTCCGCGCGCAGGATCAGCCCGTCCGGGCCCGAACCCGCCAGCTGCCGCAGGTCCACACCGCCCTCGCGGGCCAGTCGGCGGACCAGGGGGGACATCACGGGCACCGGCCCCCCGGCGTGGAGGGCGTCCGCGCGCGCGTGGGCCGCCGTACCGGTGGTCGCCGTGCCGTTGACGGCTGCCGGTCCGTCCGGTCGCGCCGCCCCGGAGACCGCAGCCGGGCTCTGCCGCCCGTCCGGGACCGTACCGGAGGACGCGCTTGTGGTCCGTGGGCTGTCCGCGCCGGTACTGCCGCTCGCGGCACCCCTCGCCAACGGCGTCGGCCGCACCCTCCGGCGCCGGGCCGGGGCCTGCGAGGTGCCGTATCCGACCAGGACGTTGCCCGACCCCCCGCCGTCCCCCGCCGGGGCCTGCGGGCCCACCGCCACCGTCAACAGCGGTGCGCCGACCGGCAGTTCGGTGCCCTCCTCGCCGAAGCGGGCGGTGACCACACCGCCGTACGGGCAGGGCACCTCGACCATCGCCTTGGCCGTCTCGACCTCGACGACCGGCTGGTCGACGGCGACGACGTCACCGACCTGGACCAGCCAGCGGACGATCTCCGCCTCGGTGAGTCCCTCGCCGAGGTCGGGGAGCTTGAACTCCAGCACCTGTGCCATCAGCCCTCGGCCTCCCACTGCAGCCGGGCCACGGCGTCCAGGATGCGGTCGACGCCGGGCAGGTGGTGCCGCTCCAGCATGGGCGGCGGGTAGGGGATGTCGAAGCCGGCGACGCGCAGCACCGGCGCCTCCAGGTGGTGGAAGCAGCGCTCGGTGATCCGGGCCGCGATCTCGCCGCCCGGCCCGCCGAACCCGGTGGACTCGTGGACGACGACCGCGCGTCCGGTGCGCCGTACGGCCGCGCAGACCGTCTCGTCGTCGAACGGCACCAGCGAGCGCAGGTCGATCACTTCGAGGTCCCAGCCCTCGGCCCGCGCGGCCTCGGCGGCCTCCAGGCAGACCGGCAGGGAGGGGCCGTAGGTGATCAGCGTGGCGCTGCGGCCCGGGCGGCGCACCACCGCGCGGCCGATGGGTTCCACGTCCGTGGGCTGCTCGGGGTTCCAGGAGTCCTTCGACCAGTACAGCCGCTTGGGCTCCAGGAAGACGACCGGGTCGTCGGAGGCGATGGCCTGGCGCAGCAGGCCGTAGGCGTCGGCGACGGTCGCGGGCGTGAGCACGTGCACTCCCGGCGTGGCCATGTAGTAGGCCTCGGAGGAGTCGCTGTGGTGCTCGACGCCGCCGATGCCGCCGCCGTAGGGGACGCGGACGGTGATGGGCACGGGCATCCGGCCGCGCGTGCGGTTGCGCATCCGGGAGACATGGCTGATCAACTGCTCGAACGCCGGGTAGGCGAACGCGTCGAACTGCATCTCCACCACCGGGCGCAGACCGTACATGGCCATGCCGACGGCGGTGCCGAGGATGCCGGCCTCGGCGAGCGGGGTGTCGGTGCAGCGGTCCTCGCCGAACTCCTTGGCAAGGCCGTCGGTGACCCGGAAGACACCGCCGAGGGTGCCGACGTCCTCGCCCATGACGTGCACGGCCGGGTCGGCGGCCATCGCGTCGCGCATCGCGCGCGTGAGGGCCTGCGCCATGGTGGCGGGCTTGGCGGCGACGGTGGTCATCGGGCGCCGCCTTCCTGCTCGCCGTGCCGCTCGTGCTCGGCTTCCAGCTCGGCCCTGAGCAGGGCGCGCTGTTCGCGCAGCTGGGCGGTGGTCTCGGCGTAGACGTGGTCGAAGAGGGCCATGGGGTCCAGTTCGGGGTCGCGGTTCATGCGTTCACGCAAGGAGGCGGCCATCGTCTCGGCGTCCTTCCGGGCGGCCTCGATGCCGGTCTCGTCGAGCAGCCCACGCTCGGTCAGCTCGTGCTCCAGCAGCTCGATCGGGTCGTGGGCGCGCCAGGCCTCGACCTCGGCGTCGCCGCGGTAGCGGGTGGCGTCGTCGGCGTTGGTGTGGGCGTCGATCCGGTAGGTCACCGCCTCCACGAGGGTCGGTCCGCCGCCCGCGCGCGCGTGCCGTACCGCGTCGCTGAGGACCTCGTACACGGCGGCCGCGTCGTTGCCGTCGACCAGCCGGCCCGGCATGCCGTAGCCGACGGCCTTGTGGGCCAGGGACGGCGCGGCGGTCTGCTTGGCGAGCGGGACGGAAATGGCGAAGCCGTTGTTCTGCACCAGGAAGACGACCGGTGCCTGCCAGACGGCGGCGAAGTTCAGCGCCTCGTGGAAGTCGCCCTCGCTGGTGCCGCCGTCGCCGACCATGGCGAGCGCGACGACGTCGTCGCCCTTGAGGCGGGCGGCGTGCGCGAGGCCGACGGCGTGCGGGAGCTGGGTGGCGAGCGGAGTGCTGAGGGGGGCGACCCGGTGGGCGTAGGGGTCGTAGCCGCTGTGCCAGTCGCCGCGCAGCAGGGTGAGGGCCTCGACGGGGTCCACGCCCCGGGCGACGACGGCGAGGGTGTCGCGGTAGCTGGGAAAGAGCCAGTCCCGCTCTTCCAGGGCCAGGGCGGCGGCGACCTCGCAGGCCTCCTGGCCGGTGCTGGAGGGGTAGACGGCGAGGCGGCCCTGCTTGGTGAGCGCGGTGGCCTGCGTGTTGTAGCGGCGGCCGCGCACCAGCTGGGCGTAGAGCCGGCGCAGCAGGTCCGGCTCGGCCTTGGTGGCCGCCTCGGTGCCGAGGACGCGGTAGGGCTCGGCGTCGGGCAGCAGCGGCGCGGGGTCCATACGGGGTTGCCAGGCGGGCGGCGGCGATGGCCGGTACGCGCCCCGCTGCTCCATGACCGTCATGACGGCACCTCCTCGTGGGAGCGGCTACGGGAGGCGCGTCGGCTGTGAGGCGCCTCACCAACCGATTGTTCGGTCGCCGGCACATTTTGGCTACAGGCACCTCCAGGCTGTGGACAAACGGTTCTCCACACCCTGGAATGAACGCAGGACGTCCACAGCGAGGGAGCGGGGGGCAATGGCAGCTGAACAAATGGCCGACGGACCACAGGATGGCACCGCGCTCCCGTCACCGCGCCCGCTGGACGGAGCGGCGCTGCCGCCGCCGCGCCCGCTCGACGCCATCGATCAGGACATCCTGAAAATCCTCCAGGCGGACGGCCGTGCCTCGATACGTTCTGTCGCCGAACGCGTCCACGTCTCGCGCGCCAACGCCTACGCGCGCATCAACCGGCTTGTCGAGGACGGGGTGATCCGGGGCTTCAGCGCGCGCGTGGACCACGAGCGGGCGGGGCACGGCACCTCGGCGTACATCACGCTGAAGATCGTCCAGAACACCTGGCGCACGGTCCGCGAGCAGCTCAGGCAGCTGCCCGGCGCCTCCCACATCGCCCTCGTGGGCGGCGATTTCGATGTACTGCTGCTGGTGCACACACCCGACAACCGGGCGCTGCGCGAGCTGGTGCTCACCCGGCTCCAGGCGATCCCCGAGGTGCTCAGCACCCGCACGCTACTGGTGTTCGAGGAGGAGGACCTGGAGCCGGAGGCGTGACAGAAGGTGCGCCGGAGGCGTGACCGGAGAGGTGGCGGGGGCCTGACCTCAGCTCTGTTTGAGGCCCGCGAAGACCAGCCGGACCACGGCGTCGGCCACCTCGCGTTCGCCGACGCCCCGCGGGTCGGGCCGGTACCACTCCACGATCGAGTTGATCATCCCGAAGACCAGCCGGGTGGCCAGCCGGACCTCGACGTCGCCGCGCACGTCCCCGTCGGCCGCCGCGGCCTTCAGCAGTTCCGCGACCTGGTGGTCGAAGTCGCGCCGCCGCTCCAGGGCCCACCGCTCGGTGGCGGTGTTGCCGCGCACCCGCAGCAGCAGCGTCACGTACGGCAGCTCACCTATGAGCACCTCGACCATGCGCCGTACGACGTACTCCAGCTGGTCGACGGGCCGTCCCACGCGCGCGTGCTCCTCGTCCAGGATGGCGAACAGGCCGTCCAGGGCGCGGCTGACGGCCCGGCGCAGCAGCTCCTCCTTGCCGCTGACGTGGTGGTAGATCGACGACTTGGAGATGCCGGCCGCCTTGGACAGGTGCTCCATGGAGGTGCCGTCGTATCCGCGCTCGTTGAACACCTGGACGGCCACGGAGAGCAGCGTCTCGGGCGTGTACGTGTCGCGCTTGGCCGTGGTCATGAGGTGCCCTCCCGCTTGTCGTCGACGGCGTACGCGTGGCGGTAGAGCGCGAGGGAGGGCGCGTAGCGTCCGGAGGGGTCGCGCTCGTGCATCTCGTCCAGGACGTCGAAGGCGAACTCGCGGCCGAGCCTGCGGTCCCACTCGAACGGGCCGAGCGGGTAGTTCACCCCGAGGCGCATGGCCGTGTCGATGTCCTCCTGGGTGGCGACGCCCTTGGCGACGGCGTCGTGCGCGAGGTCGATGATCCGGGCGACCGTGCGCGCGACGATCATGCCGGGGACGTCGCCGATGACGCTGACGTCCTTGCCGAGGGCCTGGAAGAGGCCGGTGGCCTCGACGAGGGTGCGCGTCGAGGTGTCCTGGGAGGCGGACAGCGCGATACGGGTGGCCGCGCGGTAGTCGAGGGCGAGGTCGAAGTAGACGACGTCACGGAACTCCACGGAGGTCTGGCCGTCGGCGAGCACCAGCTGGCCGCCGCCGGGCAGCACCAGGCGGGTGCCGTTGTCCTCGTCGTCCTCGCGGACCTGGATTCCCGCCTCGCGGATCAGCGTGAGCAGCTCGGCCGCCGGGCCGAGGCCGCCCTCGGCGACGACGTAGGCGGGCGGCTGCTCCTTGTCGGCGGTGTGCGGCTCGGACCGCTCCGCGCCCTCGGCGTGGTCGTACCAGCCGTGCCGGGTCTTGCGGCCGAGACGGCCGGACTCCACCAGCCGGCGCTGGGCGAGGGACGGGGTGAAGCGCACGTCCTGGAAGAAGGACTGCCACACCGAGTGGGTGACGGACTCGTTGACGTCCTGCCCGATCAGGTCGGTCAGCTCGAAGGCGCCCATCCTGAACCCGCCGGACTCGCGCAGCACGGCGTCGATGGTGGCCGGGTCGGCGGCCTGGGCCTCGTAGACGGCGAAGGCCTCGGCGTAGAAGGGCCGGGCGATCCGGTTGACGATGAAACCCGGGGTGTCGGCGCAGGCCACCGGGGTCTTGCCCCAAACGCGGGCGGTCTCGTACGCCCGCGTGGCCGACGTGACGTCGGTGGCGAACCCGGAGACGACCTCGACCAGGGGCATGAGCGGTGCCGGGTTGAAGAAGTGCAGGCCCACGAAGCGGCCGGGCCGGCGCAGGGCGCCGCCGATGGCCGTCACCGACAGCGAGGAGGTGTTGGTGGCGAGCAGGCAGTCCTCGGCGACGATGTCCTCCAGCTCGGCGAAGAGCTGCTGCTTGACGTCCAGCCGCTCAAGGATGGCCTCGACGACCAGGGCGCAGTCCGCCAGCTCCGCGAGGCTTTCCGCGGGCCGGAGGCGGGCGCGGGCAGCGTCCCGGTCGGCGGCGCCGAGCCTGCCTTTTTCCACGAGCCGGTCGAGGCGGGCGCCGATCGCCGCTGCCGCGTCCCGGGCACGTCCGGCGACGGCGTCGTACAGCCGCACGGGGTGGCCGGCGACCAGAGCGACCTGGGCGATGCCCTGGCCCATGGTGCCGGTGCCGACGACGGCCACAGGGCTGCTGAGGTCGAGTGCTGTCATGTGCGCGATCCTCCCGCACGGCGTTTTCCACAGATGCGGCAGGCCCCCTTGTACCGACCGATCGTTCGGTTACTCTAGCTCTGACCGCCCCGCCCGTCACCCGCCACCGCCCTTACGGAGGCGCTTCGCGCCGCGCCTCTCGATACCTGCCCATGTTTCTGCCCAGGTCATGAACTCGACGAAGAGTTCTCCAGACGAGGAGTTGGTCCCGTATGGCCGCCGAACTGACCGCCAACGAGCTGATCGCCAAGCACCGGCCCACACTCGACCAGGCGCTGGAAGCGATCCGCACGCGCGCGTACTGGTCCCCGCACCCCGAGCACCCCAAGGCCTACGGTGAGAACGGCAGCCTGGACGCGGCGGCGGGCAAGGCCGCCTTCGACGCCCTGCTGAACACCCGCCTCGACCTCGGCCAGCCCGGCACCGACGACTGGGTGGGCGGCGAGGTCTCGCCGTACGGCATCGAGCTGGGCGTCGGCTACCCGCACGCGGACGTGGACGTGCTGGTCCCCGCGATGAAGACGGGGCAGCGGGCCTGGCGGGACGCGGGCGCGGAGACCCGGGCGCTGGTGTGCCTGGAGATCCTCAAGCGGATCAGCGACCGGACGCACGAGTTCGCGCACGCCGTCATGCACACCAGCGGCCAGGCCTTCATGATGGCGTTCCAGGCCGGCGGCCCGCACGCCCAGGACCGCGGCCTGGAAGCGGTGGCGTACGCGTACGCGGAGCAGGTCCGCACGCCCGACACGGCCGAGTGGACCAAGCCCCAGGGCAAGCGCGACCCGCTGGCCCTCACCAAGCAGTTCACGCCGGTCCCGCGCGGCCTCGCCCTGCTCATCGGCTGCAACACCTTCCCGACGTGGAACGGCTACCCGGGCCTGTTCGCCTCCCTCGCCACCGGCAACCCGGTCCTGGTCAAGCCCCACCCCCGCGCGGTACTGCCGCTCGCGCTCACCGTACAGATCGCGCGCCAGGTCCTCACCGAGACGGGCTTCGACCCGAACCTGGTCGCGCTGGCCGCCGAGCGCCCCGGCGAGGGCATCGCCAAGACCCTCGCCACCCGCCCCGAGGTCCGGATCATCGACTACACCGGGTCGACGTCCTTCGGCGACTGGCTGGAGGCCAACGCCCGCCAGGCGCAGGTCTACACCGAGAAGGCCGGCGTCAACACGGTGATCGTGCACTCCACCGGCAACTACAAGGGCATGCTGTCCAACCTGGCGTTCTCGCTGTCCCTGTACAGCGGTCAGATGTGCACCACCCCGCAGAACCTGCTCATCCCCCGGGACGGCATCCGCACCGACGAGGGCCCCAAGACCTTCGACGAGGTCACCGTCGACCTCGCCCGCGCGGTCGACGGCCTCCTCGGCGACGACGCCCGCGCGAACGCCCTGCTGGGCGCGATCGTCAACCCGGACGTCAAGGCCCGTCTGGAAGCCGCCGCCGGCCTCGGCGAAGTCGCCCTCGCCTCCCGGGAGATCAGCAACCCGGACTTCCCGGGCACGGTCGTGCGCACCCCGGTCATCGTCAAGCTGGACGGCGCCAAACCGGACGACGAGGCCGCCTACATGAGCGAGTGCTTCGGTCCCGTCTCCTTCGCCGTCGCGGTCGACTCGGCCAACGACGCGGTGGAGCTGCTGCGCCGCACGGTCCGTGAGAAGGGCGCGATGACGGTCGGCGCCTACACCACCGACAGCGAGGTGGAACAGGCCGTCGAGGAGGTGTGCCTGGAGGAGGCGGCCCAGCTGTCGCTCAACCTGACCGGCGGGGTGTACGTGAACCAGACCGCCGCGTTCTCCGACTTCCACGGCTCGGGCGGCAATCCGGCGGCGAACGCCGCACTGTGCGACGGGGCGTTTGTCGCCAACCGGTTCCGGGTCATCGAGGTACGCCGGGAGGCCTAGGAAGCCAAGGGCGCGCCCCCGGTCGCGCTCCAGTGGTACAGCGTCATCGCCACGCTCGTGGCGAGGTTGTAGCTGGAGACCTGGGGGCGCATCGGCAGGGACAGCAAGTGGTCGGCACGCGCGCGTAGGTCGGCCGAAAGGCCGCTGCGCTCGGAGCCGAAGGCGAGGACGGCGTCGTCCGGGAGCTTCACGCCCCGGATGTCGTCGCCCTCGGGGTCCAGCGCGAACACCGGCCCTGGGGGCAGCTCGTCGGCGTCCAGCCGCTCCACGGCGGTCGCGAAGTGCAGGCCGGCTCCGCCGCGCACTACGGTGGGATGCCAGGGGTCGAGGGTGCCCGTGGTGACCACGCCGGTCGCCCCGAAACCGGCGGCCAGCCGGATCACGGCACCGGCGTTGCCCAGGTTGCGGGGGTTGTCCAGGACCACGACGGGCGCGGTGCGGGGCGTGTGGGCGAGCCTGCGCAGGTTGGCATCGCGGGAGGGCCGTACGGCGAGCGCGGCCACCCCGGTCGGGTGAGGCCGCGGGACGAGCGAGGCGTACGTCTCCGCGGGCACCTGGGTGAGCAGCGCGTCCAGCGCGTCCCGGACGTCCCCGGCGAGTTCCCCGGCGAGGGCGAGCGCGGCAGGCCGGTCGGTGGTGACCGCCACCGGGACCTCGGCGCCGAAGCGCAGCGCGTGCTTGAGGGCGTGGAAGCCGTCGAGCAGCACGCCGTCATCGGCGTGCTCGCGCCAGCGGGCGAGCGGGTCGGTCATGCCCTGAACCCTACGCGGCCCTGCGCGCTCTCCTCGGGGCTGGCTTCGGGGGAGCGCGGCGCGGGCACCGTACGGTCGTCATGCCGCACGAACCGCCCACACGCGCGCATGACCAGCGCGCCGAGCCGGCGCAGGAACGGCGTCGGCAGGAAGACCGCGTCCGCGGTGATCATCGCCAGCGAGAAGAACGGCAGGCCGAGGACGACCGCGATCACCGCGTGCTCGAGCATCATGAACACCAGCAGGACGTTCTTGACCCGCCGGTTGAACAGGGTGAACGGGAAGGCGACCTGCACCATGACCGTGCCGTAGGCGGCGGCCATCATGATCGTGCCGCTGGAGGACATCAGGTCGGCGAGTCCGGGCCAGGGCGAGAAGTAGTCCAGGTGGAGCGGGTAGTAGACGGCCGTGCCGTCCTGCCAGCGCGAGCCCTGGATCTTGTACCAGCCGGCCGTCGCGTAGATCAGGCAGGCCTCCACCATGATCACGAACAGGCCGCCGTTGTGCAGGACGTTGGCGACGACGTCCAGCAGGATCCGCGGCTGCTGCGACTTCGCCGAGCGGCCTACGGCCCACCACAGACCGAGCATCACCCAGGCCGTCCACAGCAGCGCGGGGATCAGCCAGCCGTTGTCGAACCGGCCGGTGAACGTCGCTATGAGCAGCGCCAGTCCGGACACCGCCCACAGGGCCGGGCCCACCCGGTCTGCGGGGACCCGCTCCCCACGCGCGCGTGCCGCCGCGGCGCGCGCCGCCCGCCGCGCATCCAGGGACCACACCTGTCCGCAGCGCGTGAACACCAGGTAGAAGGACATCAGGTGCAGGACGTTGTCGCCGCCGTCGCCCACGAAGACACTGCGGTTCTGCAGCGACAGCACACCCACCATGAACAGCAGTGACGCCGTCCGGGTGCGCCAGCCGAGGAGCAGCGCGGCGCCGGCGAGTATCGCCAGCGCGTAGAAGCACTCGAACCACAGCTGGCCGTCGGACCACAGCAGGGCCGTGAAAGCGTGGTTGTCGTCGGTCAGCTCCTTGGCGAGGTTCCAGCCCCAGGGACCGGCCGGGCCGTACAGCTCCTGGCGGTGCGGGAACTCGCGCAGCAGGAACAGCAGCCAGGTCCCGGCGAACCCGATGCGGATCACGGCGCTCTGGTACGGCCCGAGAGCGGACTCGGTGACTTTGGCGATACCGCGCGAGAGGGTCAGGGAGATCCTGTTCACCGCACACCTCCCGCTGCCTCGTCGGCCGTCACGGTCCACCAGGGCAGCACGCGGTAGATCGGCTTGTCCGACACGCGCTCATGGCTCCACTCGGGCGGCTGCACATTGGTGGTGCTGGACCGGATCTGCACGCGCTGTATGACGCCGTCGCGGTCGGCCGGATAGGTCCGGTACAGGCGCATCACCACGACCCGGCGCAGGTACTGCTCGGAGAGGGAGCCACGCGTTCCCACCGGGCGGTTGTCGGCGCTGTGCGTGGCGGTGAAGAAGTCCCAGGCGCGGCGCAGCTCGTTCTGCTGGGTGTGGCTCGGCACCAGGTTGCCGTCGATGGCGGCGCCGTCCTGGGCGGAGAGGTCGGTCCACCCGGTGGTGCGCAGCCCACCGTCCTTCGCCCGCATCACCGCGCGCACCTGGACGGCGATGTTCTGCTGCAGCGGGTTGGGCGCGAACAGCTTCCAGTTCTGCTCGAACTCCGGGAACACCCACTCCTCGACAGCCTTGCCGTGCTGCTTGGTCACGGTGTTCGCCGGGGCGAGGCTGAGAAACACCATCAGCAGATGCACACAGGCGGCGACACCGACCACCGCGAGCGCCAGCGCCACGGCGACCTGGTAGCGGGGCGAGAGGGCGGCCACACCGGTACGGGGCGCGGGGGGCGGCACGGGGGCGTCGGCCCCGGAGGCCACGGCCTCCGCACCGCGGACAGCAGCCGCGCCCGCCCGGGAATCCGGGCCGGCCGGAGACTGCACGCCGACCCGGGAATCCGAGTCGGCCGGAGACTGTATGTCGGCCGAGGAATCCTCATCGACCGGAGACTGCACCTCGGCCGAGGAGTCCGCGTCCGCACGGGAATCCGCGTCAGCACGGGAATCCATGTCGGCTGAGGAGTCCTCCTCGGTCGCCGAGGCCTCCGGGAGACGCGCCCGGGCCGACCCGCCGGGGTCGGGTCGGGCCCCTGGGTCCTCGTCGTACGCGTCCATTCCGCCCCGTCCCCCGCTTCGGCTCAGTCGTTCGGTTCAGTGGTCCAGCTCGCGACGCCCGCCACGAGCGCCCCACCCTTCACGTACGCCACTCTCGGCGATACGCACGGAACGGTACTCAGCCCAGGCCACCGGGCGCAGCCCCGGGTACGAGCCACGGCAGTGGTCCTCGCCACGCGATACGGCCCGGCACCCCGCCCTACCCGCCCTCCCACACGTTGTCCACAGGCTGCCCGCCGGAGTTTTCCACAGCGGTTGACACCCCACGGCGCCCCAGCACACCATTGATGCGCACGGACCGAACGATCGGTCGGGACAATCCACCGCAGAGCCCGAGGTCAGGGGGACCGCATGGCCACAGCAGCCGCGCAGCGCACGGCCCGCACAGAGACGGACGGCGCACCGGACACCGCCGACACGGCGGCCTTCCAGCACGCCTTCGACGCGGCCGTGGCCGCCGACGAACGCATCGAACCGCGCGACTGGATGCCCGACGCCTACCGCGCCACCCTGGTCCGGCAGATCGCCCAGCACGCGCACTCCGAGATCATCGGCATGCAGCCGGAGGCCAACTGGATCACCCGCGCGCCCTCCCTGCGCCGCAAGGCGATCCTCATGGCCAAGGTCCAGGACGAGGCCGGCCACGGCCTGTATCTGTACAGCGCGGCCGAGACCCTCGGCACCAGCCGTGACGAGCTGCTCGACAAGCTGCACAGCGGCCGCCAGAAGTACTCCTCGATCTTCAACTATCCGACCCTGACCTGGGCCGACGTCGGCGCGATCGGCTGGCTCGTGGACGGCGCCGCGATCACCAACCAGGTCCCGCTGTGCCGCTGCTCCTACGGCCCGTACGCCCGCGCGATGGTACGGATCTGCAAGGAGGAGTCCTTCCACCAGCGCCAGGGCTACGAACTGCTGCTGGCCCTGGGCAAGGGCACACCCGAGCAGCACGCGATGGCGCAGGACGCGGTCGACCGCTGGTGGTGGCCCTCGCTGATGATGTTCGGCCCACCCGACGACGAGTCCCAGCACTCCGCGCAGTCGATGGAGTGGAAGATCAAGCGCCACTCCAACGACGAGCTGCGCCAGCGCTTCGTCGACATCTGCGTCCCCCAGGCCGAGTCCCTGGGCCTCACCCTCCCCGACCCGGACCTGCGGTGGAACGAGGAACGCGGGCACTACGACTTCGGCCCGATCGACTGGACGGAGTTCTGGGACGTCCTCAAGGGCAACGGCCCGTGCAACGAACAGCGGATCACTCAGCGCAGGCGCGCCCACGACGAGGGCGCGTGGGTGCGCGAAGCGGCCGCCGCCTACGCGGCCAAGCACACCGGCGACACCGGTGAGACAGGCAACGAGACAGCACACGCGACAGGAGCGGAGCGAGCATGAGCACCACCGACTGGCCCCTGTGGGAGGTCTTCGTGCGCTCCCGGCGCGGCCTCTCCCACACCCACGCCGGCAGCCTGCACGCCCCCGACGCGGAGCTGGCCCTGCGCAACGCCCGCGACCTGTACACCCGCCGCGGCGAAGGCGTCTCCATCTGGGTCGTCCCGGCCGCCGCGATCACCGCGTCCTCACCGGACGAGAAGGACCCGTTCTTCGAGCCGGCCGCCGACAAGCCCTACCGGCACCCGACCTTCTACGAGATCCCGGAAGGGGTGAAGCACCTGTGACCACGACCGGCCCCGCCACCGTCCCGGTGACCGCCGCCCTCGCCCTCGGCGACGATGCCCTGGTGCTCTCCCACCGGCTGGGGGAGTGGGCCGGGCACGCCCCCGTCCTGGAGGAGGAGGTCGCCCTCGCCAACATCGCCCTCGACCTGCTCGGCCAGGCCCGGGTGCTGCTGTCCATGGCCGGCGACGAGGACGAACTGGCCTACCTGCGCGAGGAGCGGGCCTTCCGCAACCTCCAGCTGGTCGAGCAGCCGAACGGCGACTTCGCCCACACCATCGCCCGCCAGCTGTACTTCTCCACCTACCAGCACCTGCTCTACGCCGAACTGGCCTCAGCAGACGGCCCGTTCGCAGCCCTGGCCGCGAAGGCGGTCAAGGAGGTCGCCTACCACCGCGACCACGCCGAGCAGTGGACGCTCCGCCTCGGCGATGGCACGGAGACCAGCCACGAGCGGATGCGCCGCGCCTGCGAGGCCCTGTGGAAGTTCACCGGTGAGATGTTCCAGCCGGTGGAGGGCCTAGACGCCGACTGGACCCGCCTGGACGAACGCTGGCAGGAGTCCGTCCAGGACGTCCTCGGCCGGGCCACGCTCCCCCTCCCCGAGGGACCGCGCACCGGCGCCTGGTCGGCCGGCGCCGGCCGACAGGGCCTGCACACCGAACCCTTCGGGCGGATGCTCGCCGAGATGCAGCATCTGCACCGCAGCCACCCGGGGGCGACATGGTGACCGCCACCGCCCTGGAGACAGAGCTGCTGGAACTGGCCGGCTCGGTGCCCGACCCCGAACTGCCGGTGCTCACGCTCCGGGAGCTGGGCGTGGTGCGCGCGGTGCATCTGCACGGGGACGACACGGTCGAGGTCGACCTGACCCCCACCTACACCGGCTGCCCCGCCATCGAGGCGATGAGCGTGGACATCGAACGGGTACTGCGCGCCCACGGCATGCGCGAGGTCACGGTCCGCACGGTGCTCAGCCCCGCCTGGACGACCGACGACATCAGCGCCGAAGGACGGCGCAAACTCCGGGAGTTCGGCATCGCTCCCCCGCGCGTGCGCGCCGCTTCCGCCCCGGTCCCGCTGACCCTCGGCCCGACCCGGACCGCGGACGCGCCCACCGGGGACGCACCCACCGAGCCCGTCCGCTGCCCGCACTGCGGCTCCGCCGGCACCGAGCTGCTCAGCAGGTTCTCCTCCACCGCGTGCAAGGCACTGCGCCGCTGCCTCGCCTGCCGTGAACCGTTCGACCACTTCAAGGAGTTGTGATGGCGCGCTTCCACCCGCTCCCGGTGGCCGAGGTCGACCGGATCACCGACGACTCCGTCGCCGTGACCTTCACCGTCCCGCCCGAGCTGCGCGAGGAGTACCGGCACGCACCCGGCCAGCACCTGGCGCTGCGCCGGCAGGTCGACGGCACCGAGATACGGCGCACCTACTCGATCTGCTCCCCCGCCCCCGACCCGGCCGGCGCGGGCCCCGACACCCTGCGGGTGGGCGTGCGGCTGGTGGAGGGAGGAGCCTTCTCCGCCTACGCGCTGAAGGAGATCAACGTCGGCGACGTGCTGGAGGTGATGACCCCGGCCGGCCGCTTCACCCTGGAACCGGCGCCCGGCCTGTACGCGGCGGTCGTCGGCGGCAGCGGCATCACCCCGGTGCTGTCCATCGTCTCCACACTGCTGGCGCGCGAGCCAGCGGCCCGGTTCTGCCTGATACGCAGCGACCGCACGGCCGCCTCGACGATGTTCCTGGAGGAGGTCGCCGACCTGAAGGACCGCTATCCCGAGCGGCTTCAGCTGGTGACCGTGCTCTCCCGCGAGGAGCAGCAGGCGGGTCTGCCGTCCGGCCGGCTCGACCAAGAGCGGCTCACCGGGCTGCTGCCCGCGCTGCTGCCGGTCGGCAAGGTAGCGGGCTGGTTCCTGTGCGGGCCGTACGGGCTCGTGCTGGGTGCGGAGCAGGCGCTGCGCGAGCTGGGCGTGGACCGGTCCCGGATCCACCAGGAGATCTTCCATGTGGACGCGGGCTCGCCCCCGGCCGCCACCGCCCAGGCCCCCGCGCACAGCAGGGTCACGGCCCGGCTCGACGGACGCGGCGGCACCTGGCCGGTGCGCGACGGCGAGACGCTGCTGGAGACGGTCCTGCGCAACCGTCCCGACGCGCCCTACGCCTGCAAGGGCGGCGTGTGCGGGACGTGCCGTGCCTTCCTGGTCTCCGGCGAGGTCCGCATGGACCGCAACTTCGCCCTGGAGACGGAGGAGACGGAAGCCGGCTATGTACTGGCCTGTCAGTCGCACCCGCTGACGGAACAGGTGGAGCTGGACTTCGACCGCTGAGAGGTGCACGGGGCCGACTGGGCGGGGGGCCAATTCAGCCCGGGGGGCCGCCGTGCCGAGGTTGACGCGGGTGCAGCCGGTGGCCAGGGCGGCCGCCAGCGAGGCGTCGTCGCGGATGCCGCCGGACAGCTCCACCTTG
>NZ_JBFAWG010000044.1:17372-62632 GCF_040680215.1 Streptomyces sp. NPDC052107 | reverse complement strand
CTTGATCGCTTTGACAGGTTCCGCCTGGCAGGTCAGCGGCGATTTCTGCTTCGCCGCGGCCGTCACCGGCGCCGCTCCACGCGCGCGTGGAGGGCCGTTTCCGTTCCGGCGTGTCCCGTCAGGCGCTCGGGAAGCGGCGCACGCCGGAGGGCGTCACCACGGCGTGCACGGGCTTGTCGTGCGCCTCCGCCGGGACCTGCGCGACGACCTCCGTGTCGTACAGCAGCACCACGAGCCGGGGACGTACGCCCGCGCGCTCCAGACGGGCCAGCACGCGGTCGTACGACCCTCCGCCGCGCCCGAGTCGCATCCCGCGCGCGTCGACCGCGAGCCCGGGCAGCAGGACGACGTCCGCGGCCGTCACGGCGTCCGGACCGAGACGCGCGCCGGAGGGTTCGAAAAGCGCCATCTTCCCGCCGTGTTGGACCCGCGCGAGGGAGCCCGGGCCGGCGTACTCGCCCCAGTCGAGGTCGTTGTCGGGCAGGAGCGCGGGGAGCAGCACCCGCACGCCTCGCGCGCGCAGTGCGTCCAGCAGGGCCCGGGTGCCGGGCTCGCTCCCCACGGAGACGTACGCCGCCACCGTGCGCGCATGCGCCAGCTCGGACAGCTCCAGGGCGCGCTCCGCCAGCGCGCGGCCCGTCTCGTCGACGTCATCCTCCGGCAACCTGTTCCTCACCGAGAGGAGCTCCCGCCGCAACATTCGCTTGTCAGGCTCGCTCGCGCGTCCGTCGTGTTTCACGGGTCGTTCTCGCACCCTTCTTGAATGCTGTCATAAAGGGTCAACCAGCCGGAGCCACAGATTCCCAACAAAGGCACCGGATAAGGTTGCGGGCATGACTCAGTCGCACCCCAGGATCAGTAAGGCTGTCATTCCCGCAGCAGGTCTCGGCACCCGGTTCCTGCCGGCCACGAAGGCCACTCCCAAGGAGATGCTGCCGGTCGTCGACAAGCCCGCGATCCAGTACGTGGTCGAGGAGGCCGTGTCGGCGGGGCTCGACGACGTCCTCATGATCACCGGACGCAACAAGCGTCCCCTCGAGGACCACTTCGACCGCAACTACGAGCTGGAATCGGCGCTCGAGAAGAAGGGTGACGCCGAACGGCTCGCGAAGGTGCAGGAGTCGAGCGATCTGGCGACCATGCACTACGTGCGCCAGGGCGACCCCAGGGGTCTCGGTCACGCCGTCCTGTGCGCCGCCCCGCACGTCGGCCACGAGCCCTTCGCGGTGCTCCTGGGCGACGACCTGATCGACCCGCGCGATCCGCTCCTGCAGCGCATGATCGAGGTCCAGGAGCAGCACGGCGGCAGCGTGATCGCCCTCATGGAGGTCGCGCCCGAGCAGATCCACCTCTACGGCTGCGCGGCCGTGGAGTCGACGGCCGACGGTGACGTCGTACGGATCACCGGCCTGGTCGAGAAGCCGGACCCGGCGGACGCCCCCTCGAGCTACGCGATCATCGGCCGTTACGTCCTCGACCCGCACATCTTCGACATACTCCGCAAGACCGAGCCGGGCCGCGGCGGCGAGATCCAGCTCACCGACGCCCTCCAGCAGCTCGCGACGGACGAGAAGGTCGGCGGACCGGTGCACGGCGTCGTCTTCAAGGGCCGCCGCTATGACACCGGCGACCGTGGCGACTATCTGCGTGCCATTGTCAGACTCGCGTGCGAACGTGAAGACCTGGGCCCGGACTTCCGGACCTGGCTTCGCAGTTACGTAGCCGAGGAGATGCAGCAATCTTGAGCAGCGCCGCGACCCGCCCCGCCGGCCAGGACGACCTGTGGTCGGTGGACGAGCACCTGGAGGACATCCTCTCGACCGTCCGCCCCCTCGAACCCATCGAGCTGCAACTGCTGGACGCCCAGGGCTGCGTCCTGGTCGACGACGTCACGGTGCCGGTGTCCCTGCCGCCGTTCGACAACAGCTCCATGGACGGGTACGCGGTGCGGGTCGCGGACGTGGCGGGCGCCAGTGAGGAGTTCCCGGCCGCCCTGGAGGTCGTCGGCGACGTCGCCGCGGGCGCGGCCCATCCGGTCCGGGTCGGCCCCGGCCAGGCCGCCCGCATCATGACCGGCGCCCCGCTGCCGCCCGGTGCCGAGGCCGTCGTGCCCGTGGAGTGGACCGACGGCGGACTCGGCGAGGGCCCGGTGAGCGGGATGCGGGCGCGCAGCCTGGCCCCCGAGGGCGCCCAGGGGGAGGTGCGCGTGCACCGCCCCGTCGAGGCACGCGCGCACGTGCGCGCCAAGGGCAGCGACGTGAAGGCCGGTGACCGAGCCCTGGAGGCCGGGACGATCCTCGGCCCGCCGCAGATCGCGCTGCTGGCCGCGATCGGCCGCGGCACGGTACGCGTGCGCCCGCGCCCGCGCGTGGTCGTGCTGTCCACCGGCAGCGAACTCGTGCAGCCCGGCGAGGAACTGGCCCACGGCCAGATCTACGACTCCAACAGCTTCGCCCTCACCGCGGCCGCGCGGGACGCAGGCGCCATCGCCTACCGGGTGGGCGCCGTCGCCGACGACGCCGAGACCCTCCGCTCCACCGTCGAGGACCAGCTCGTCCGCGCCGACCTGATGGTCACCACGGGCGGGGTGAGCGTCGGGGCGTACGACGTCGTCAAGGAGGCGCTGTCGTACGCCGGCGACGAGGACGAGGAGGGCAGCGGCGTGGAGTTCCGAAAGCTCGCCATGCAGCCCGGCAAGCCCCAGGGCTTCGGCTCCATCGGCCCCGACCACACACCGCTGCTGGCCCTGCCGGGCAACCCGGTGTCGTCGTACGTCTCCTTCGAGTTGTTCGTCCGTCCGGCCATCCGCACCCTGATGGGCCTCACGGACGTGCACCGGCCCCGTGCCCGGGCCACCCTGAGGACCGACAAGGCACTGCGCTCGCCCAAGGGGCGCCGGCAGTTCCTGCGCGGTGCCCACGGCGACGGCGAGGTGACCCCCGTGGGCGGCGCCGGCTCGCACCTGATCGCGGCGCTGGCGCACGCCGACGCGCTGATCGTCGTCCCCGAGGACGTGGAGTCCGTCGAGCCCGGCGCCGAGGTCGAGGTCGTCCTGCTCGGCTGAGGCACGCGCGCGTGAGCGTGCGAGGGGCCCGACGGGGGTCCTGGGCCGGTGCCTGCGCGGACATGGCGGTACCGTGTCGCGCACAACAGGCCCGCGCACCGCACTGCGCCGGGCCCGGACCGGGAGCGGCACACAGCATGACTGAGTCTTTCCGGGGGGAGACCCCCGGACCCCCTGCGCAGGACGGACTGACGCACATCGACGAGGCGGGCGCGGCCCGCATGGTCGACGTGTCCGGGAAGGACGTGACCGCGCGCACCGCCCGCGCCAGCGGCCGCGTCCTGGTCTCGCCGCGCGTGGTCGAGCTGCTGCGCGGCGAGGGGGTGCCCAAGGGGGACGCCCTCGCCACCGCGCGGATCGCCGGGATCATGGGCGCCAAGCGCACCCCGGACCTGATCCCGCTGTGTCACCCGTTGTCGGTGTCGGGTGTGAGACTGGACCTGTCGGTCGCGGACGACGCCGTGGAGATCCAGGCCACCGTGAAGACGACGGACCGTACGGGCGTCGAGATGGAGGCCCTCACCGCCGTGACGGTCGCCGCGCTCACCGTGATCGACATGGTCAAGGCGGTCGACAAGGGAGCGGTCATCACGGACGTGCGGGTGGAGCAGAAGACGGGCGGCAAGTCGGGCGACTGGAGCCGGGCATGACCTACCGGGCTCTGGTGGTCACCGCCTCCAACAGGGCTGCCGCGGGCGTATACGAGGACAAGGGCGGCCCCTTGGTCGCCGACGGCCTGAAGAGCCTCGGGTTCGACGTCGACGGCCCGCAGGTGGTCCCGGACGGGGACCCCGTCGAGGCGGCCCTGCGCGCGGGTGTCGGCGCCGGCTACGACGCCATCGTCACCACCGGCGGCACCGGGATATCGCCCACCGACCGCACACCCGAGGCGACCCGCGCGGTGATCGACCACGAGGTGCCGGGCATCGCGGAGGCCATCCGGGCGTACGGGCGGGGGAAGGTTCCGACCGCGGCGCTCTCCCGGGGCCTGGCCGGGGTGGCGGGCCGGACCCTGATCGTCAATCTGCCGGGCTCCACGGGCGGTGTGAAGGACGGCCTCGCCGTGCTGGAGCCGCTGCTGGTCCACGCCGTCGACCAGATCCGCGGCGGCGACCACCCCAGACCCAGCAGCGGGGGTGCGAGCTGAACAGCCCTTCCTGGCCTGTCGTGCTGGCGGACGGCGATGTCGTCCTCCGGCCGATAAGGCTGCGCGACCAGCGGGTCTGGCGCGAGGTGAACCGGCGCAACCGGGACTGGCTGCGCCCCTGGGAGGCGACGATTCCGCCGCCCACGCCGAGCGGGCCGATCGCGCACCGGCCGACCTACCGCCAGATGGTCCGGCACCTGCGGTCCGAGGCAACCGCGGGCCGGATGCTGCCGTTCGTCATCGAGTACCAGGGGCGGCTTGTCGGTCAGCTGACGGTCGCCGGGATCACCTGGGGGTCGATGTGCTCGGGGCACGTCGGCTACTGGGTGGACGAGGCGGTGGCCGGGCGCGGGGTGATGCCCACGGCCGTCGCGCTCGCGGTGGACCACTGTTTCCGCACCGTCGGACTGCACCGCATCGAGGTCTGCATTCGGCCCGAGAACCGGCCCAGTCGCCGGGTCGTGGAGAAACTCGGATTCCGTGAGGAGGGGCTCCGGCCGCGCTATCTGCACATCGACGGCGCCTGGCGCGACCATCTGGTGTTCGCGCTCACCGCGGAAGAGGTGCCCGACGGTTTGCTCGCGCGGTGGCAGCGGACACGCTCCCAGCAGCTGCGGCAGAAACCCCAGAGCACCGGAAATTGAATACGTGTTCGAAATTGATCGGTTGTTGACCGTCTCTGGGGCATTGAATTCCCACCTGGGACGGTCCACTGATCGCATGGGTCGCAAAAAAAGCTGGAAATATCAGCCAGATCGTGCGACACACCGGCCCAATTGGCGGATGGCCTCATGCAAACCCCTCTACGGTGTGAGATGTGAGCAGCAGCGGCCTGATCTACGCAGTCATTGTCGGGGCCTGGGCCGCCTACTTGGTGCCGATGTGGCTCCGTAGGCAGGACGAGCTGAACGAGGCCCGTCCAACGGAACGCTTCAGCACCGCCATCCGGCTGCTGTCCGGACGGGCGGGAATGGAGCGCCGGTACGCCAAGGACCTGCGGGCGCGCTCCGCCCAGGAGGGGGAGCCGGACACCGGCGACCCGGACGCCGCCACCGACTCGGTGGACGTCCGGGCCTTCGCCATGCCTCCGACCCGCCGTCAGGCGCACGCCGACGCCGAACCCGAGGCGTCCGGGAGGACGGAACCGGCACGAGAACACGGCGCGGCTCCGGCGCGCAACTCCGGCTCCGTACCCGCGCAGAAGCGAGTGCCGTCGGCGCGCCAGGCGTCCTCCGCACGAGCGTCCTCCGCGCAGGCGGCCGCAGCACGTGCCCGGCGCTCGAAGGTCCTCGCGCGCCGCAGGCGCACCACCGTGGTTCTCTTCCTCGCCTTCACGCTGGGTGCGATCGTCGCCGCCGTCGGCGGGCTCGCCTTCCTGTGGGCACCCGCCGGGCCGGCCGTGCTGCTCAGCGTGTACATCGCCCACCTGCGCTCCCAGGAGCGTCGTCGCTTCGCCTACCAGATGGACCGCCGGCGCGCCGAGATGGCCGCCCAGCGGCTGCGGGAGCGCGAGCGCCAGCCGCGCCGCCGTGCGCCCCTCGACGCGGGGCCCGGCGCGGACGAACCGGAGGAAGTCCCTCAGGCCCAGACGGACACCGGGCTGGCCGCACTCGCCGCGGACCGGCGCGCCCTGGTCGAGCAGACGGACCACGCCGAGTGGGTCGACCAGCAGCGCGAGCGGCAGCGGCGGCCCGGCGGGGACAGCTGGGACCCGGTCCCGGTGCCTTTGCCGACGTACGTGACCGCGCCGGTCGCGCCCCGTGCCACGTCCGACGTGGACCTGGGGGCGCCCGACACCTGGAGTTCGGCACGTTCCAGCTCGGTCGCGCCGGAGCACGAGGCGAGCCGCACGCCGGAGGCCGAGGCGGACGAGCAGGCGCCGGCGTCCGGGGACAAGCCGGCCGACGGCCGCAGTGACGCGCGCCGCACGGCCTCCGCACGCCGGTCGCGCGAGCGCGGGCGCACCCCCCTCTTCGATCAGTACGAGGACGGCGACCGCCCGCGCGCGGCCAACGAGTGACGCCCACCACACTTCCGGAAGGCGCGCTGACCAGTCAGGGAACGGATTTCCAAGCACCCCGATCGGGATGCTAAAGTTTCACTCGTTGCAAGGGCCTGTGGCGCAGTCCGGTAGCGCACCTCGTTCGCATCGAGGGGGCCAGGGGTTCAAATCCCCTCAGGTCCACGCAGCATGAAGCCCCAGTCGGCGAAAGCCGACTGGGGCTTCATCGTGTCTACAGCTTCTTCGCGAAGCAGCGGCTCTCCTCGTGGTGGCGGTAGTAGCCGAACTTGGTGCACGGCTCGTAGCCGCTCGCGGTGTACAGGGCGATGGCCTCCGGCTGCTTGGTCCCGGTCTCCAGGACCATGCGGACACGGCCGGCCATGCGTGCGTCCTCCTCCAGGGCGGCGAGGATCCGGCGGGCCAGGCCGCGGCCGCGCAGCTCCGCTATGACGAACATCCGCTTCAGCTCGGCGTCGCCGTCCTCGTTGCCCTCCCCGTTGCGATCCTGGCTGCGCCAGCCGCCGGTGGCCACGGGGCGGTCGAACTCGTCGTACGCGATCAGATAGACGCCGCGGGGAGGGTCGAAGTCCGTCGTGTCGAGGACGGTGGCGTCGCCGTCGTCGCCGTACCGCTCGGCGTACTCGGCCTGGACCTCGTCGTTGAGCTTCACGGCGTCGGGGTGATCGAAACGAACGCGACGTATAATCATGCTGAGTATCGTACTTCTATGCAGGTCGTGGGACCTCGGGCTTTGAGGACCCCGACCAGTGTGCCGGTATCGTGCCGGGGTGCTGACTGTGACCTCGGTTAACGTGAACGGGCTGCGAGCCGCCGCCAAGAAGGGCTTCGTGGAGTGGCTCGCGCAGACAGAAGCGGACGTCGTCTGCCTGCAGGAGGTGCGCGCCGAGCCGCACCAGCTGCCCGGGGAGGTGCGGCAGCCCGACGGCTGGCACGTCGTGCACGCCCCCGCCGCCGCCAAGGGCCGTGCGGGCGTCTCCCTCTACACCCGACGCGAGCCCGACCGCGTCCGGGTCGGCTTCGGCTCGGCCGAGTTCGACGGCAGTGGCCGCTACGTCGAGGCCGACCTGCCCGGCGTCACGGTCGCCTCCCTCTATCTGCCCTCCGGCGAGGTCGGCACCGAGCGGCAGGACGAGAAGGTCCGCTTCATGGGCGAGTTCCTCGCCCACCTCGAGACGCTGCGCGAGCGGGCCGCCGCCGACGGGCGCGAGGTGGTCGTCTGCGGCGACTGGAACATCGCCCACCAGCAGTCCGACCTCAAGAACTGGCGCGGCAACACCAAGAACTCCGGCTTCCTGCCCGAGGAGCGGGAGTGGCTCGGCCGGGTGTTCACGGCGGAGGACGGCGGCTACGTCGATGTCGTACGGGCCCTGCACCCGGACGTCGAGGGCCCGTACACCTGGTGGTCGTACCGGGGGCGGGCCTTCGACAACGATTCGGGTTGGCGCATCGACTACCAGGTCGCCACGCCCGGTCTCGCGGGGAAGGCCGTCAAGGGCTTTGTGGAGCGCGCGGCCACGCACGCCGAGCGCTGGTCCGACCACGCGCCCGTGACCGTCGTCTACGACCTCTAGCCCCGCTTGCTGATCCGCCGGTCCAGCGCGAGCGACAGTTCCGCCTCCACCACGCTCCGGGCCAGCGGGCGCAAGCGGTGGAGGTCCTCCTCGGTGGCGTGGCGGAGGATCAGGTCGGTGAAGAGCTCGGCCAGGGCGTCGGCGTGTTCGCGGACGCGGGCGCCGGCGGTGAGGACCTCGGCGAGCGGGATGCCCTCGCGGACCAGGGCGGAGGAGACGTCCAGCAGGCGGCGGCTGATGTGGACGATCTCGTCGCCGTCCGTGCCCAGGTAGCCCAGTTCCATGGCGGCGGCCAGGTTCTCGGGGGTGACCTCGCCCTCGAAGCGGGCGGCGAGTTCCTCCGGGGTGAGGCGGACCGGCTCCTCCTCGGTGGGGGTCCCGATGCCGAGCAGGTCGGCGACGTTGCGGCCCTGGTCGAGGGCCTCCGCGAGTTCCGCGATGCCGTTGAGGGTGTGGCCGCGCTCCAGCAGGGCGGCGATGGTGCGCAGACGGGCCAGGTGGTGGTCGTCGTACCAGGCGATACGGCCCTCGCGGCGGGGCGGCGGGATCAGCTTGCGCTCGCGGTAGAAGCGCAGCGTGCGCACGGTGATGCCGGCCAGTCGCGCCAGCTCCTCCATGCGGTACTCGCGCCGTGCCCGCGGCCGTACCTCCGGGTGTTCTGCCGGGTGTTCTGCGTCCTCTGCCACGCCCGCAGCCTATGTTGTACCGCCGGTAACTTTCCTTCCCCCGACCCCTACCGCTCGGTACGGGGCTGCTCTACAGTCCCATTGCGCCAGTGTTCACTGGCAGAGTCCAAGGCGATGCGTGGAGGCTTCGGGATGGCCGAGCACGAGCATGTACGGGTGGCGGTGATCGGGTCCGGGTTCGGCGGCCTGGGGGCCGCCGTGCGGCTGCGCCGCGAAGGGATCACCGATTTCGTCGTCCTGGAGCGGGCGGACAGCGTCGGCGGCACCTGGCGGGACAACAGTTACCCGGGGTGCGCCTGTGACGTGCCCTCCCACCTCTACTCCTTCTCCTTCGCGCCCAACCCCGAGTGGCCGCGCACCTTCTCCGGGCAGGAGCACATCCGCGCCTACCTGGAGCACGTCACCGACCTCTTCGGACTGCGCCCGCACATCCGCTTCGACTCCGAGGTCAAGCTGATGAGCTGGGACAACGAGCACCTGCGGTGGAACATCGAGACCACGCGCGGGTCACTCTCCGCCGACGTCGTCGTCTCCGCCACCGGGCCGCTGTCCGACCCGAAGATCCCCGAGATCCCGGGCCTCGCGTCCTTCCCGGGCCAGGTGTTCCACTCCGCCCGCTGGGACCACGACTACGACCTGCGCGGCAAGCGCGTCGCGATGGTCGGCACCGGCGCCTCCGCCATCCAGATCGTGCCCTCCATCCAGCCGCAGGTCGGCCGGCTCACCCTCCTCCAGCGCACCCCGCCCTGGGTGATGCCCCGCATGGACCGCGCCATCAGCGGCGCCGAGCGCCGGCTGCACCGGGCCCTGCCCTTCACCACCCAGCTCAGGCGCGGCCTGCTGTGGGGCATCCGGGAACTGCAGGTCCAGGCGTTCACCAAGCACCCCGACGAACTCGGCCTGGTCGAGCAGCTCGCCAGGCGCAACATGGCCCGCGCCATCAAGGACCCGGCCCTGCGCGCCAAACTCACCCCCGACTACCGCATCGGCTGCAAGCGGATCCTGCTGTCCAGCGCGTACTACCCGGCGCTGGCCAGGCCGAATGTGGACGTCGTCGCCAGCGGGCTCAGCGAGATCCGCGGGTCGACCGTTGTCGCGGCGGACGGCACCGAGGCCGAGGTCGACGCGATCATCTTCGGTACGGGCTTCCACGTCACGGACATGCCGATCGCCGAGCGGGTGGTCGGGGCGGAGGGCGTCACCCTCGCCGAGTCCTGGAAGAACGGCATGCAGGCGCTGCGCGGAGCCGCGGCCCCCGGGTTTCCGAACTGGATGACGATCATCGGGCCCAACACCGGCCTGGGGAACTCCTCCATGATCCTCATGATCGAGTCCCAGCTGAACTACATGGCCGATTATCTGCGGCAACTGGACGTCCTGGGGGTCCCCCCAGGCCCTCAAGGCACTGGGGGAGGCCGTACGGCCCTCGATGCCCGGCCCACGGCCGTCGAGGACTGGAACCGCAAGGTCCAGGAGCGCATGAAGCGCACCGTGTGGAACACCGGTGGCTGCACCAGCTGGTACCTGGACGCGAGCGGCCGCAACACCACCATCTGGCCCGGCACGACGTCCGAGTTCCGGCGCGCGACCCGGCGGGTGGACCTGGGGGAGTACCTGGTCATCCGCAAGACCGGCAAGACCGACGGCAAGCCGGCCGGTACGGCCGTACAGAAGGCCGAAAGGGCCGCAGAGAAGACGGTGGCCGCCGTGCCGCAGAGCGAGGGCGCCGCATGAGCCGGCTCGCCTCCGTGACCTCCGGACCGTACGCCCCGCCCACCCCCTCCCGCGAACTCACCGTCGTCTCCGCCGACGGCGCGCGGCTGCATGTCGAGGTGCACGGCCCCGAGAACGCGCCGCCCGTCGTTCTCTCCCACGGCTGGACCTGCTCGACCGCCTTCTGGGCGGCGCAGATACGGGACCTGGCGACCGACCACCGCGTGATCGCGTACGACCAGAGGGGGCACGGGCGCAGTCCCGCGAGCCCCGCGTGCACCACCCACGCGCTGGCGGACGACCTGGAGGCGGTGCTCGCGCAGACGCTCGCTCCCGGGGAGAAGGCGCTGATCGTCGGCCACTCCATGGGCGGCATGACCGTCATGGCCGCGGCCACGCGCCCCCGCTTCCGTGACCACGCCGCCGCCGTCCTGCTGTGCAGCACCGGCAGCGCGCGACTGGTCGCGGAGGCGCGCGTGCTGCCGCTCGGCGCCGGGCGCGTACGCACCTGGATCACCGGGCGCATTCTCGGCTCGCGCGCCCCGCTCGGCCCGGTCACGCCGGTCGCGAAGCGCATCCTCAAGTACGCCACCATGGGCGCCGGTTCGGCCCCGCACATGGTGGAGGCGTGCGCGCGGATCGTGCACGCCTGTCCGCGCGCCGTACGTCACGCCTGGTCGCGCGTGCTCGAGGCGCTCGATCTCGACCACGGCGTACGGGAGTTGCACGCGCCCACCGCGATCGTGCACGGCGCGTCCGACCGGCTCACGCCCCCCGTGCACGCCCGCGCGCTGGTCGCCGCGCTGCCGCACTGCGTCGGCCTGACCGAGCTGGCAGGCGTGGGCCACATGACCCCGATCGAGGCTCCCGACCTGGTGACCGGGCGGATCCGGGAACTCGTCACCACATACGTCACCGTCACGGGGGCCGATCCCGAGGACGAGCACGGTTCCACCCCGGCGCAGATCAAGGAGGGCGCATGAGCAGGGTCAGCCTCGAAGGACAGGTCGCGGTCGTCACCGGAGCGGCGCGCGGGGTCGGTGAGCTGCTGGCGCGCAAGCTCTCCGCGCGCGGCGCGAAGGTCGCGTTGGTCGGCCTGGAGGAGGAGGCGCTCAAGGACGTCTCCTCGCGCCTGCACAGCGACAGCGCCTACTGGTACGCCGACGTCACCGACCACGAGACGATGAGCCGGGTCGCGCAGGAGGTGAAGGCGCGGTTCGGGAAGGTCGACATCGTGGTCGCCAACGCCGGTGTGGCGACGGGCGGTCCGTTCATCGACTCCGATCCGCAGGCCTGGCGGCGGGTGATCGAGGTCAACCTGATCGGTTCGGCGGTGACCGCGCGGGCGTTTCTGCCGGTGCTGGTGGAGAGCCGAGGCTATCTGCTCCAGGTCGCCTCGCTCGCCGCGATCACCCCGGCGCCGATGATGACGGCGTACTGCGCGTCCAAGTCGGGCGTGGAGGCGTACGCGCACAGTCTGCGCGCCGAGGTCGGCTACCAGGGCGTGCGCGTCGGGGTCGCGTACCTGTCCTGGACCGACACCGACATGGTGCGCGGCGCCGACCAGGACGACGTCATGCGCGAGCTGCGGCAGCGGCTGCCGTGGCCGTCCAACAAGACCTACCCGCTGGGCCCGGCGGTGGACCGGCTCGTCGCCGGGATCGAGCGGCGCTCGGCGCATGTGTACGGGCAGTGGTGGCTGCGCGGCATGCAGGGCGTGCGCGGCTATCTGCCGGCGCTCATCGGGACGGTCGGGCAGCGCGAGATGAAGCGGTTCGCGCCCCGTCTTCAGGGGATGCGTTCCGGACTCGTCGGTGCAGGTGGGGCGGCCGACGAGGCTGCCCGCGCTACACACCGTAACTGATCCACATGCGTTCCGTGGTCGCCCGTGTGAATCTGGTCGAGGCCCCACTGAGGGGCCGAATTCTCCACCTCACCCACCACGGGAGTGAACCCACATGGGTATGAAGGACAAGGCCAACGACTGGCAGGAACAGGGCAAGCAGAAGCTCGGTGAGGCCCGTGAGCGGGCCGGCCAGCGTGGCCAGCAGCAGCCCCAGCGTGGCCAGCAGCCGCCGCAGCGTGGCCAGCAGCCGCCGCAGCGTGGCCAGCAGCCGCCGCAGCGTGGTCGCGAGAACATGCGCGACATCGAGGACACGGAAGCGGAGATGGAAGACCGCTTCGACCGGGACTACGACGCGTAGTCGCTGCGCTCGGCTTTGGCCGGTTCGGCGTGGGGCGCCCTTTTTCGTGGAGGGCGCCCTGCGCTTTTGCTCGGGGTCGTTTCGGTGCTTTGTCGGGTGCGGGTGCGTGGTGGCTTGTCGCGCCCACGCGGCGGAGCCGCATATCAGACACGGCCCCGCGCCCCTTGAGCACGTACTCCTCCTCGATTTGTCCCCCGTCAATCGGCCCGTGGTGGCAGATCGGGGCGGGAGCGGTTGGGGACCTCGCTGTAGTCGGGGGGGATGGCGGCCGGGTTGGATTCCAGGAGGTCCAGGGCGAGTTGGACCGCGTCGGTCAGTTGGGCGTGGCGGCCTTCCGCCCAGTCCAGGGGGGTGCGCATGATCTCCAGGTCGGGGGTGACGCCGTGGTTCTCCACGGACCAGCCGTAGGCGTCGAACCAGGCCGCGTTCATCGGGACCGTGATGACGGTGCCGTCGCCCAGCCGGTGCCGGCCGGTCATGCCGACCACGCCGCCCCAGGTGCGCTGGCCTACCACCGGGCCGAGTTTCAGCAGCTTGAAGGCGGCCGTGATCATGTCGCCGTCCGAGGAGGTCGCCTCGTCGGCGAGGGCGACCACCGGACCCCTCGGTGCGTTCGAGGTGTACGACACCGGTTGCGCGTCCCGCGTCAGGTCCCAGCCCAGGATCGTCCGGGTCAGCTTCTCGATGACGAGTTCGCTGATGTGCCCGCCCGCGTTGCCGCGCACGTCCACGATCAGGGCGGGCCTCGACACCTCCATGCGCAGGTCGCGGTTGAACTGGGCCCAGCCGGAGCCGCCCATGTCGGGGATGTGCAGGTAGCCGCACTTGCCGCCGCTGAACTCCCGTACGACCTCGCGGCGTTTGGCGACCCAGTCCTGGTAGCGCAGCGGCCGTTCGTCGATGAGCGGGACGACGGCGACCCGGCGGGCCCGGCCCGGCTCGCCTTCCGCCGGGAGGAACGTCAGCTCCACGGTCGTACCTCCGGAGCCGGCGAGCAGCGGATACGGACCGGTCACCGGATCGACCGGGCGGCCGTCGACGTGGGTGAGGATCGCGCCCTCGCGGATGCCGGTGCCGGCCAGCGGTGAGCGGGCCTTGGAGTCGGAGGAGTCGCCGGCCAGGACGCGTTTGACGATCCAACCCTCCTCACGGCGTACGAAGTTGGTGCCGAGCAGGCCCTGCCAGCGCTGGTAGTGGGGCGGGCCCTCGTTGCGGCGGGCGGCGGTGACGTAGGCGTGCGAGGTGCCCAGTTCGCCGAGGACCTCGCGCAGGAGATCGGCGAACTCGTCGGGGGAGGCGACCCGTTCGACGAGGGGACGGTACTGGTCGAGCACCGCGTCCCAGTCGATGCCGCACATGCCCGGGTCCCAGAAGTAGCCGCGGATGATCCGGCCCGCCTCGTCGAAGGCCTGGCGCCACTCGGCGGGCGGGTCGACCACGTGAAGGATGCGGCGCAGGTCGATCCAGACGGTCGTGTCGCTGTCGCCCATCTCCGTGGAGGGCACTGCGCGCAGGTCGCCCTCGTCCACCAGGACCAGCCGGGTGCCGTCGCCGCTGACCGCGAACCAGTCCAGGTGGTCGACCAGTTCGGACTTCTTCGCCTTGCTGATGTTGAAGTACTCCAGGGTGGGACGGCCGCTGATGTCGGCCGGGTTGGCGAAGGTCTCGCCGAGCGCGCCGGAGATCGGCCAGCGCAGCCAGACCAGTCCGCCGCCGGCGACCGGGCGCAGCGCGGAGTACTTGGAGGCGATCACCGGGAACGGCGTGACCCGCATCGCCAGGCCCTCCACCTCCACGGTCACCGTGCCGGTCTCGCCCGTCTCCTCCTCCTCGACGGGGTCGAGCCCGCCGGCCGCCGGACGGCCCTCGGGGTTCAGGGCGAAGGGGGAGGGGGTCGCCGAGTTCAGCGGCACGAGGTACGGGCGGCAGCCGAGCGGGAAGGACAGGTCACCGGTGTGGACGTCGTAGACCGGGTCGAAGCCGCGCCAGGAGAGGAAGGCGAGATAGCGGCCGTCGCGGGTGAAGACGGGGTTCTCGTCCTCGAAGCGGCCGTTGGTCACGTCCACGATCAGCCGGTCCTTGATGCGGGCCAGCTTGATCTGGCGCAGGGAGCGGCCGATGCCCGGATGGGACCAGGTGAGCCAGGCGCCGTCCGGGGAGAAGGCGAGGTCGCGCACGGGGCCGTTGATGGACCGGATCAGCTCGATGACCCGGCCTCCGGCGGCTTCGGCGGGCGCGGTGCCCTGGTCTTCGGCGGCTTCCCCGGCTCCACTGTCCTGTTCGTCGGCGGTCTCGTCATCGCTGCTCGTGGCGCCTTCGGCGGCGCCTCCCGCAATCTCCCCCTCCCCCTCCTCCGCCACGTCGATCAGCAGCAACCGCCCGTCGTGCGAGGCGACCGCCAGCCGTTCGCCCTCGGGATCGGAGACCATCTCCAGGACACGGCCCATCAGGCCGGAGGCCGGCCGGCGCGGCGCGCGGTCGCCGGTCGCGCGGGGGAGCTGGGCGACCTCGACGGCGTCCTCGCCCTCGGCGTCCGTCACATACGCCACCTGGCCGGTCGTGCCCAGCATCTCCGGCAGCCGTACCCGTACGCCGGGCGTGTCGGTGATCGTGCGGGCGGGGCCGTCGCGGTGGGTGAGCCAGTACAGGCTGCCGCGTACGACGACGGCGCTGGCCCGGCCGGTCTCGTCCACGGAGATGCCGTCGACGTTCTGCGCGGCCGGCACGTGGTAGCGGCGGCGCCCGGTGGCCGGCCCGGCCAGGCGGATGTCCAGCTTGCGCGGTACGGCGCCCGGGGAGAAGTCGTCCACGAGCCACAGGTCTCCCGCGCACTGGTAGACCACCCGCGTGCCGTCGCACGCGGCGTGCCGGGCGTAGAAGGCGTCGTGATCGGTGTGGCGGCGCAGGTCGGTGCCGTCGTACGCGCAGGAGTAGAGGTTGCCGACGCCCTCGTGGTCGGAGAGGAAGGCGATGCGGCCCGCGACGAACATGGGGCAGGCCAGATGCCCGTCGATGTCCGGCAGCAGGCGTTGCCCGTGCAGCCAGAGGCGGCCCATGGCGCCGCCCCGGTACCGCTTCCAGGAGGCCGGCTCGTGCGGCGGGGTGCCGGTGAGCAGCAGGGTCTTGTGGACGCCGTCGATGTCGGCGACCTGGATGTCGGCGACCGGGCCCCAGGGCAGCTTGCGGCCGGGGTCGCCGGCGGTGGTCACCTTGTAGGCCCAGGTGAAGTACGAGAAGGGCTCGCCGTGGGAGGCGACGGCGAGGATGTCGCACTTCCCGCCCTCGTCCGGGGGCGTCCAGCCGCAGACCTGTGTGTCGGTGCTGCCCCAGTACGTCAACTGCCGCGCGGGGCCGCCCTCGACGCCGACGAGGTGGATCTCGGGGACGAGACTGCGCCAGCTGGTGAAGGCGATCAGGTGGCCGTCGGGCGAGAAGCGCGGGTGCCCGTCCTTCGTACGGTCCGCCGTGAGCCGCCAGGCCCGGCCCGGGTCGTCGAGTGGGGCCAGCCAGACGTCGTCCTCGGCCACGAAGCACACCAGGTCACCGTTGAGGTGGGGAAAGCGCAGATAGCTCACCCTCCCCATGCTTTTCCGCCCGCTGGGGCCCAGCAACTTGTGCGGCCCTCACGGCCGCGGACTTATGCGCCCCTCACGTTCGTGACCCAGCACACGTACGAAACGGTTTCGTTTCGCATGCTCCCAGGGTATGTTCATGGTGGTACGAAGCAGGAATCTCCGGAGCGGGAAGGTGAGTGGCATGACCGAGGTCGTCGCAACGTCGCGTCGCAGCCGGATCACGCCCGAGCGCGAGGCCGAGTTGTACGAGGCCGTGCTCGACCTGCTCCGGGAGGTCGGCTACGACGCCCTCACCATGGACGCCGTCGCCGCCCGCACCCGGTCCAGCAAGGCCACGCTCTACCGCCAGTGGGGCGGCAAGGCCGAGCTGGTGGCGAAGGCGGTGCGGCACAGCAAGCCGGGCGGCTCCGCCGACGACGTCGACACCGGGTCCCTCAGGGGCGACCTGCACGCCCTCACCCTGCGCTCCGACGACTGCGAGATGGAGCAGAACTCCGCGCTGATGCGGGGTCTGGCGATGGCCGTCCACGGCAATCCCGACCTCCTGAAGGCGTTCAAGGAGCATCTCATCGAGCCGGAGATGGCGGAGTTCCGCCGAGTGCTGCAGCGGGCGATCGACCGGGGCGAGGTCCGAGCGGACAACCCCGCGATCGACTACGTGATGCACATGATGATCGGCGGGTTCGCCGCCCGCTCGCTCATCGACGAGCAGCCACCCACGCAGGCCTTCCTCCTGTCGTACATCGACGCCGTGGTCCTCCCCGCCCTCGGCGTCACCACCACCTGACCACCCTCTGGTCCCCGAGCAAGCCCACCATCTGACGTCACCGCTCACGTCGTCGGGCTGATCACCCCTGCCCTGATGAACCCCACGACCTGACCGGGAGTACGCCTCCGTGGCCACGTTTCTGTACAAACTCGGCCGTCTCGCCTTCCGGCGACGGCACTTCGTCGCCCTCATATGGGTCGCGCTGCTCACCCTGGCCGGGGTCGGCGCCGCCTCAGCGCCGCCCGCCGGCAGCACGTCCTTCTCCATCCCCGGCACCGAGGCCCAGAAGGCCTTCGACCTGTTGGAACAGCGCTTCCCCGGCATGAGTGCCGACGGCGCCACCGCGCGCGTGGTCTTCAAGGCGCCCGGCGGCGAGAAGATGACCGACCACGACAACAAGGCGGCCGTCGAGAAGACGGTCAAGGAACTGCGGAGCGGCTCCGAGGTCGTCTCCGTCGCCGACCCCTACGCCGGGCACGCCGTCAGCGGGAACGGCACGGTCGCCTACGCCTCGGTGAAGTACAAGGTCTCCGGCATGGAGCTGAAGGACTCCTCCAAGGACGCCCTGAAGGAGGCCGCCCAGCACGCACGCGACGCCGGGCTGACCGTCGAGGTCGGCGGTGACGCGCTCACCGCGACCCCCGAGACCGGCTCCAGCGAGATCATCGGCATCGGGATCGCCGCCGTCGTGCTCGTCATCACCTTCGGCTCGCTGCTCGCCGCCGGATTCCCGCTGCTCACCGCCATCATCGGCGTCGGCATCGGCGTCTCCACCATCACCGCGCTCGCCAGCGCCCTGGACCTCGGCTCCACGACCTCCACCCTGGCGTCGATGATCGGCCTGGCCGTCGGCATCGACTACGCCCTCTTCATCGTCTCCCGCTACCGCGCCGAACTGGCCGAGGGCCGCGAGCGCGAGGAAGCGGCCGGACGCGCCGTCGGCACGGCGGGTTCGGCGGTGGTCTTCGCCGGCCTCACCGTCGTCATCGCCCTGGTCGGCCTGTCGGTCGTCAACATCCCGATGCTGACCAAGATGGGCATCGCCGCGGCCGGCACCGTCGCCATCGCCGTCCTGATCGCACTGACGTTGATCCCGGCGCTGCTCGGCTACGCGGGCCGCAAGGTCAAGCCGGCGGGTGAGAAGAGCAAGCTGCTGGGCGGCGGCCGTACGCCGAAGAAGCCCGGCCGCCCCAACATGGGCACCCGCTGGGCGAGCTTCGTCGTACGGCGCCCGGTGGCCGTCCTGCTGCTCGGCGTGCTCGGCCTCGGCGCGGCGGCGATCCCGGCCACCTCCCTGGAACTGGGCCTGCCAGACGACGGCTCCCAGCCCACCTCCACCACCCAGCGCCGCGCCTACGACCTGCTCTCCGAGGGCTTCGGGCCAGGTTTCAACGGCCCCCTGATGGTCGTGGTCGACGCCAAGGACAGCGCCCACCCCAAGAAGGCGTTCACCGAGGTCGGCGACCAGATCAAGGGCCTGAAGGACGTCGTCACGGTCACCCCGGCCGTGCCCAACAAGGCCGGCGACACCGCGACGATCACCGTCGTACCCAAGTCCAAGCCGTCCTCGAAGACGACCGAGGACCTGGTGCACGCCATCCGTGACAAGGGCGCGGACATCGCAGAGAAGACAGGCTCCAAGGTCCTGGTCACCGGCTCCACGGCGATGAACATCGACGTCTCGCAGAAGCTGAACGACGCGCTCCTGCCCTACCTCGCGCTGGTGGTCGGCCTGGCCTTCCTGCTGCTGATCGTGGTCTTCCGCTCGGTCCTCGTCCCGCTGAAGGCGGCCCTCGGCTTCCTGCTCAGCGTGCTCGCGGCTCTCGGCGCGGTCGTCGCGGTCTTCCAGTGGGGCTGGCTGTCGGGCCTGATGAACGTCGAGCAGACCGGCCCGGTCATGTCGATGATGCCGATCTTCATGGTGGGTGTCGTCTTCGGCCTCGCGATGGACTACGAGGTCTTCCTCGTGACCCGGATGCGGGAGGCGTTCGTGCACGGCGAGAAGCCCAGCCAGGCCGTGGTCACCGGCTTCAAGCACGGCGCACGGGTCGTGACCGCCGCCGCCGTCATCATGATCGCCGTCTTCTCCGGCTTCATCGGCTCCAGCGAGGCGATGGTCAAGATGATCGGCTTCGGCCTCGCGATCGCCGTCTTCTTCGACGCGTTCGTCGTCCGCATGGCCATCGTCCCGGCGGTTCTCGCCCTGCTCGGCAAGCGGGCCTGGTGGCTGCCGAAGTGGCTCGACCGCGCACTGCCCAACGTGGACGTCGAGGGCGAGGGCCTGCGCACGGAGCCCGCCGCGGCCGGCAAGGACGCCGACCCCGACGAGGAGAGGGAGCTGGTACGGGCCTGACGTACCGCTCCTGAGTCAGAGCGGCCGGTGAGGGTGCCCGTGGGGACGGGGCTGCACCCTCACCGGCTTTCTGCGCTGCCCCGAAAACCTCGTGAGCGGGTATCGGGCGATGGCGTAGCGTGCCCGGCATGACGACGACAGCCGCCACTGACGCCGACGAGTCCGGAGCCCACCCCCGTTTCGCCGAAGCCCTGCGTGACCTCGGTCTCGCCGACCTGCTCACCCGGACCAGGAGGTTCCCGGAGGCCACCCGGACCGCGCCCGAGGCCGCCGCGGCCATCGGGTGCGAACTCAGCCAGATCTGCAAGTCGCTGATCTTCGCCGCCGACGGCGTGCCGGTGCTGGTCCTCATGGACGGGGCCTCGCGCGTGGACGTGGAGCGGGTGCGGGAGGAACTGGGCGCCGGCAAGGTCACCCGGGCCGACGCCGGGGTCGTGCGCGAGACCACCGGGTACGCCATCGGCGGCGTGCCGCCCTTCGGGCACCGCACACGCACGCGTGTCCTCGCCGACCGCTCGCTGCTCGCCCACGACGTGGTGTGGGCGGCCGCGGGGACGCCGCACACCGTCTTCCCGATCGAGCCGAAGGAACTGGTGGCCCACGCCGGTGCCGATCTGGTGGACGTGCGCGAGCAGACCGCGTGACGCCGCTCGTCACGGCCGCCGTACTGCTCGTCGCCGTGACCCACGCCGGCTGGAACGCCATCGCGCACCGATCACCGACAAACTGGTCGGCTTCACCCTGACCTCCGGGGGCGGGGTGCTGATCGGGCTCGCGATCGCGCCGTTCGCGGTCTTCCCGGCGGTGGCCGCCCGGCCGTGTCTGCCGGCCTCGGCGGTCGTG
The DNA here is from genome assembly GCF_040680215.1 of Streptomyces sp. NPDC052107. Lineage (NCBI taxonomy): Bacteria > Bacillati > Actinomycetota > Actinomycetes > Kitasatosporales > Streptomycetaceae > Streptomyces > Streptomyces sp. NPDC052107. The sequence continues at coordinate 42,684 of NZ_JBFAWG010000044.1, read as the reverse complement.
CGCATCGCCTACTACGCCCTGCTGATGACCTCCTTCCGGCTCGGCGACTTCGGGCAGGCGTACCCCATCGCGCGCGGCAGCGCCCCGCTCGTGGTCACCGTGCCGGCCGCCGTGTTCGCGCACGAGGTGCCCGGCGACCCGGCGCTGGCCGGGATCGCCGTGTCCTGTGTGGGCCTCATCGGCGTCAGCCTGTGGGGGCTGCGCGGAAGCCGGCCGAACTGGGCGGCGATCGGCGCGGCCCCCGCGACCGGGCTGACGATCGCGGCGTACACGGTCATCGACGGCCTGGGCGTACGCGCCGCGCACTCACCTTGGTCCGGCGTCCCGGCTGTGTTCATCCACGCGTCCAAGCGTCTTCTTGATCAATTGCCGTCACTGGTCGAAGCCTGGCGCCGCTTCAGGAGGTCGCTGAGGAAATGACCCAGGGGGACGCACAGGTCCGGCGCCCCGCTTTCGGCTCGAGAGCGGGGCGCCGGATGCGGGCCAGCCGGTCAGAGCGGAAGCTCGGGTCTGGCGGTGCCTCGCGCTTGACGGCTGTGACCGCTGGCGCCTGTTGGCGACGCTCTCACCCCAGCGTGAGCCATCGGATGCCCAGGCGGCTGACGTCCGATGCCTCCTCCCTCGTGATCGGCTCGCGCCCCGTTGCCTTGCGCAGGAAGCGAAGCTGACCCCAGCCCAGCTTCTCCAGCGTGGCTGCCCCATCTGGGCCGACCAGAAGATCCTGCACCAAATCTGCGGCCTGGGAAGTCAGCCACGGCTCGCGCCCCAGGGCGTCGGCCAGGTCCAGGCCGTGCACGGCGACCTCAACCACGCGCGTCAGCAGGAACTCCGACAGGAGCATCGGATCACCGTGCCGGGTGCGCACCACACGCCCTTCGGACTCGGCCCGGCACAGTCGGTCCACCTGTTGCCAGGTGGTGTTGAAGTCGTCGGCGAGCGCGTCACCGCTGAGCTGTTCGGCCGCATGCACTTGGGCCAGAGCGATCCGAGCCGCGTTGGTGTCCGGAGCGAAACGGCCGTCGGGCCGGTAGTACTCCACCGCCGAGACCTCGGCACGGGCCGGCGCCGATGCCGCCAGCATGCCCGGCAGCCAAGCAATCACCACCCGGACATGAGCCAGCAAGTCGCGCACTTTCCAGGGCGCACACCGCGTCGGCAGACGCCATTCGGCCGTCGAGACGCCAGTCATCGCCCGCGCGAGTTGACCCGCCTCAAGACGAAACGCTTCAACTACCCGCCCCTGATCCATGCCGATCAAGCTACCCGGCCTGCGTACAGACGCGCGTGCGCGACGCTGCCCGAGTCCTCAGTCAAGCCGTGCTCATGCAGTGGTAAGTGGGCTGTTCAGGGGGCTTGGTGAGTTCCTGTTTCAGTCATGGTCTCCCTCGTCGACCGTTGTCCGGGAGCGTGACGACGCGGGAGGTCCCAAGGACCTTGCCCTGCGCATTGAGCGCCTTCACTTGGAAATACGGTCCGGGGGCGTTCGTGGTGACGGCTGTCTCGAATCCGGAGCGTGGGGCGTGTCTGACAACGACCGACAGGGAGTGGGGGTCGGACCCGGCAAGTACCCGCCAGGCTCTCGTCCGCGTCGAACCGTTCCAGGAGGCGTAGACGACGTTGCCCTCGGAGTCGGAGCGTGCCGCGACACTCGGGGGGTAGTACGGAGTGCCGATCCATTCGTTCCGGAATGCTCGGTACGAGATGTTGGAGCCCGGCAGTTTCGCGTCGTAGAGCAGGTTTCGCAAGCCGTTGCCCTGGGTGTTTCCCTTACCCGCGTACTCGGAGTAGTACGGGCTCTGGCCCCATCCGATGAACTCGTTGCCGTTGGAAAGGGCCTGTGTATTTCCCTGGGTCGGTGACTCCAGCGGCGGCTGGTGGTAGTAGGTCCTGTCCACGGTCGCCTTCCGGCTGCGGAAGTCGAGGTTGAGGATCAGGCCGTGCGACACCTGTTCGGGGGCGCCGTCGGGCAGGTCGCAGCAGCCGTCGTCGAACATGCTGATCCGGTTTCCCGGCCGGTATCGGGCATCGTGCTGCCAGTAGAAGTCCGCGTTGGGCCCGAAGGCGAAGTCGCTTTCCTTTCCTCCGATCTGATAGCGGATTCTCCCGGATCTCTTGGTGACGTCGTAGATCGCCCACATGTTCCGGGCCGAGATCAGCAGTCGGCCGTCAGGACCCTCGTCGACGGAGTTGATGTGGAAGGCATCCCACACGCCGTCGGACGACGACGCGCTGGACGCCGGCTCCTCGGAATCCGCGGGGTCCAGGTGGTCCAGTGCGTTCCACGAGAAGAGCAGTCTGCCCGTGGCGAGGTCGACCTCCTGGATCTCGCTGTTCTCGATGGAGCCGTTCTTCGGCCCACCGTAGGGCGTGAGGTCCATGGGCACGGGCTTGGATGCGATGAACAGCGCGGTACCCCGGCGGGTCAGGGTGAACTCGTGCTCGTCCGGGTAGTAGCCGTGATGCGCGAAGACCGTCTTGAGCAGGCGGTAGTGGGTGTCGTAGATGTAGTAGCACCCGCCCGGTTCCGGGGCGCCCGCCGGCAGGTTCGTGTACCACGGTGGCAGGGCGAGGGTTCCCTGCCACCAGGTCAGCACCGGCTTTCCCCGGCCCCTGCGGGCGTCGTAATAGGTCTGGACCCTGATGTCGGCGTTCTGGAGGTTCGTGGAGGGGAGCGGGCGGAACCAGACCGGATCACCGGAGTTGTCGTTGATCAACGCCCCGGTCTGGCCGACCATCCTGTCCGCGCTGAACGGGCCCACGAGGATGTCTCCGCGGGCCGTTCCCGGTTTGTTCGCGGTCACGGTCACCCGCATGGGGTGAAGGCCCGGCTCGGAGACGAAGCTCCACACATCGCTGCCCGAGAGGATCGGGGGCGGAGAACTTTTCGTCGGGGGGAAGGGCTCCGTCGCGCACAGGTGGTCGCGCGCTCGTGCCCTCGCCGCCGCCGGGGGCACGCAGATTGCGACGACGCACCCGGCGGCGAGCATGCAGGCCCCAACAGTGCGGCAGGTCCGCCTTCGTGTCCGGCGAATCCGCAGCTGTCGCGTCGCCATTGCCGGCCTCCTGGGCTCCCGGCACCCTTCCCCCATGGCGGTGCCACTGGTTTTCGAACGCTTCGTCCGGTTCACCCCTCCGACCCGGAAGGATCAAGATGGGGGCATTCGTCGGGCGACGGTAAGCGACCAGGGCCGTCTGCACCTGCTCAAAGCCACGCAGGTGGGGCCGTTCGGCAGACGTGGCCTCACCCGGACAGGCGCTGGTGTTCTGTGTTGCGGCGGGCGATCAGGGGCACCGAGCCCGCGCACCAGACGCCGACAGTCGCCGGCATCGGGACGCAGTCCATCCTCACTGGTCGCCTGCTCCGTCGGCCGACGGAGCAACCTCCGGATGCCTGGAGCGCCGCTGGTGCCATGGAGGACGGATCCGCGCCGGCCGCCGGAAGCGAGCCGCCAACTTCAGGTCGATCATCGTCGGGGCCGCGATCGGCGCGTCTTCTTCAAGGAGCGCTCCGGCGCGCCCCGGATCGCGGCGGCCGGGCTGCTGGTGGTGGTCATCGGGCTGATGATGCATACGGGGTGAGCGGGTAGCCCGGTAGTGAGAACCACTGGGCAGGAACCGGACGACAGGGAGCCGTCAATGACCGACAAGCCGACCGTCAGCGTGCTGGGTACCGGCATTATGGGGGCCGCGATGGCCCGGAACCTGTGCCGCGCCGGGCTGGAGGTCCGCGCGTGGAACCGTACGCGCGAGAAGGCCGAGCCGCTCGCCGCCGACGGCGCACGGATCGCGGACACCCCCGCGGAGGCCGTCGAGGGCGCCGACGTCGTCCTGACCATGCTGTACGACGGCAACACCGTCCTGGACGTCATGCGCGAGGCCGCGCCGGCACTGCGACCCGGCACGGTGTGGGCGCAGTGCACCACCGCCGGGATCGAGCTGGTCACCGACCTGGCCGCCTTCGCCGACGAGCACGGACTCGTCTTCTACGACGCACCCGTCCTCGGTACCAAGCAGCCCGCCGAGGCCGGTCAGCTGACCGTGCTGGCCGCCGGGCCGGAGGAGGGGCGGCAGACGGTCGCGCCCGTCTTCGACGCGGTCGGCGCGAAAACCATGTGGACCGGGTCCGACGGCGGCACCGGCAGCGCCAGCCGGCTGAAGCTGGTCGCCAACAGCTGGGTGCTCGCGGTCACCGCGGCGGGCGGTGAGATCCTCGCCCTCTCCCGGGCCCTCGGCGTGGATCCGCAGGGATTCTTCGACCTCATCGAGGGCGGTCCGCTCGACATGGGGTACTTGCGGGCCAAGGCCGCGTTGGTGCTCGACGGCAGGCTGACCCCGCCGTCGTTCGCGGTGGCCACCGCCGAGAAGGACGCCCGGCTCATCGTCCAGGCGGGCGAGCGGGCCGGGGTCCGGCTGGACGTCGCCGCCGCGACCGCGGAACGGCTCGCCCGCGCCGCCGCCCAGGGGCACGCGGACGAGGACATGGCCGCCGCGTACTTCGCCAGTTTCGAGGACCAGGCGTCGACATGACGGGCCGGGGTACCGGGCGCACCCTGGAAGCAAGGGTTTTCGGAGGTGATCGTCATGATGCACACCGCTGTGGGATGGCACGTCGAGCTTGAGTTCAAGGAGGACGATCAGCACACGAGGGCGGCGGCTTTGGTGCGCTTGCCCGACGGAAGCGAGGTACGGGCGCACGGCCACGCAACCCGGCACCGCGTCGACTCCAACCAGCCAAGGGTCGGCGAGGAGATCGCCGGCGCACGTGCCCTCAACGAACTGGCCATGCAACTGCTGACCAAGGCACACGACGAGATCGACGCGGCGTCCGGGCGGACCTCGCACACGATCAACGTGTGACAGCGCGCGTGCGCCCAGGAGCTCGCTCCGGGGCGCACGGTCCTGCGTGAGCGCCCCTGCGAGCGTGAGCGCCTATGCGAGCGCCGTGCGCACCGCCCGTACCAGTGCCTGTGCCCGCGGGTCCGCCGTCACGCTCTTCCGGAAGCCGTTGGTGACATAGCCGAAGGCGATGCCGGTCTCCGGGTCGGCGAACGCGAGGGCGCCGCCCCGGCCCGGATGCCCGAAGGAACCGGGGGAGAGCAGCGGGGACGCCGCCCCGTGCAGCATGTGGCCGAGGCCGAACCGGGTGCCGACCACCAGGACCCGGTCCGGTCCGGCGGACTGCTCGGCGCGGGCCAGTTCCCTCGTCTCCGGAGTGAACAGCCGGGTGCCGCCGTCCACCTCGCCGATCAGCGAGGCGTAGAAGCGGGCCAGCCCGTCGGCGGTGGCGATGCCGTTGGAGGCGGGCAGGGCGGCCGCACGGTAGGCGGGGTCGTTCTCGTCGGGCAGCGGGGTGATCGCGGCGAACGCGCGCCGGGTCAGCGAGTCCGGGTCGGCGTAGGCCTCGGCCACCGCGCGCTTGGGGCGGGTCTTCAGGCCGCCTGCGGTCTCGGGTGCCTCGACCGGGCCGACGCGGCCTACGCGCGCGTGCTCCGATTCGGGCAGGCCGAGCCAGAGGTCCGCGCCGACGGGGCCGGCGATCTCGTCCGCCAGCCACTCGCCGACCGGGCGGCCGGTGATCCGCCGGATCAGTTCGCCGGTGAGCCAGCTGTAGGTCTGGGCGTGGTAGCCGTGGTCCGTGCCCGGCTCCCACACGGGCGCCTGCGCGGCGACGGCCGCGGCGCCCAGGTCGGGGTCGGCGGCCTCGGCGGGGGTCAGCGGGCGGTCCAGCACGGGCACGCCGGCGCGGTGGGCGAGCAGGTGCCGGACGAGGGTGTGCTCCTTGCCGGCCGCCTTGTACTCGGGCCAGTACGCGCCGACCGGGGCGTCCAGGTCCAGTTCGCCCCGCTGGTGCAGGAGCAGCAGCGCGGCGGCGACGACACCCTTGGTCGCGGAACGCACGATCTGCGCGGTCCCGGACTCCCACGGGGCCGTGCCGGCCGTACCGTCGACGTCCTTCGCGCCGGCCCACAGGTCGACCACCTTGTGGCCGTCTTGGTAGACGGCGACGGCCGCGCCGCGCTCCCCGAGCAGCGCGAAGTTCGCTGCGAACGCCTCCCTGACCGGCTCGAAGCCCTCGGCCACTGTGCCGTTCACGTCCACGCCCGCCGTCCCTTCGGTCACTGTCCCATCGCCTGCGACAGTGCGTGCAACACTGGCTGCGCGCCTGTGATTCCTCGGTGGGATCAGCCCAGCAGGATCGTTATATCGATGTTGCCGCGCGTGGCGTTGGAGTACGGGCAGACCTCGTGCGCCGCGTCCACCAGCCGGGCCGCCACGTCAGGGTCCAGCACGGGCAGGGAGACGCTGAGGGCGACCGCGAGGCCGTAGCCGCGCGTCTTGTTCGGGCCGATGCCGACCTTGGCGGTCACCGTGGAGCCGGTCAGATCGTAGCCCGCGCGGTTGCCGACGAGGATCAGCGCGTTGTGGAAGCAGGAGCTGTAGCCGGCCGCGAACAGCTGTTCCGGGTTGGTGCCGTTGCCGTCGCCGCCCAGCTCCGGAGGCATCGCGACCTTCAGCTCGATCTGGCCGTCCTGGCTGGTGACATAGCCGTCGCGGCCGCCGTGGGCGGTGGCCTCGGCGACGTACATGATCTTCGTCGGACGGGTGTCGACAGCGGTGTCCTCGGTCATGGCCGGCCTCCCCCGGAACAAGTAGCGCGCAAGTACATCGTGCACAAGGTACTGGCTGGTAGGTCAGGAAGCGGCAGCAGGGGTCGCAACCATGGGTAACGCGAGATCAGCGCGGGATCAGTGCCCCCGGTCGGCTGCCGCGTCGACGCGTTCGGTGAGTCTCCACAGCGCCTCGCGCAGCGATGCGACCTCCCGCGCGCCCAGGCCCGTAGTGGCGAGAAGCGCGCCGGGTATGCGTGCCGCGCGCTCCCTGAGTTCCTCACCGCGCCCCGTGCACGCCACCAGCACCGAGCGCTCGTCGCCGGCGGCGCGCTCCCTTCGCACCAGACCCGCCCCCTCCAGCCGCTTCAGCAACGGCGAGACGGTCCCGTAGTCCAGGCGCAGGGCGCGCGCCAGCTCCTTCACGCTGGTCTCGCCGCGCTCCCACAGCACCACGAGCACGAGGTACTGCGGGTAGGTGAGCCCGAGGTCGTCCAGAAGTGGACGGTATGCGGCGGTCACGGCGCGCTGTGCGGCGTACAGCGCGAAGCACAACTGGTCGTCCAGCAGCAGCGAGCCCTCGGCGGCGCGGTCCTCGTTCGTCACGCGCCCATTGTCACGGACGCGCCGCGCCGACCGTCGGGCACACCCACAGCCGCCGACGACGACCGGCCACGCCTGCGACCGACCACCGGTCACGCCCCCTGCCGAAACCCGCCGCGCCGCGCTGCCGGCTCCCGGTCACGAGGGCCGCCGACGACCGGTCACGCGCGCCACCGGCCCGCGGTCACGCGCCGCGCCGACCACCACGTAGCCACGCCCCGGCACACCCGTCACCCTCGCCCCCGCGCAGGCGCCACCGCGCGCGGATCGAAGCCGAACGGCAGCTCCAGCCGGTGGGCCCGCATCAGGGCCTCGTCGGAGAGGAGCCCCCCGGTCGGGCCGTCGGCCGCGATCACGCCGTCGCTGAGGATCAGGGAGCGGGGGCACAGCTCCAGGGCGTACGGGAGGTCGTGGGTGACCATGAGGACGGTGACGTCCAGGGAGCGCAGGATGTCGGCCAGTTCGCGGCGGGAGGCCGGGTCGAGGTTGGAGGACGGCTCGTCGAGGACGAGGATCTCCGGCTCCATGGCGAGCACGGTGGCCACGGCCACGCGCCGGCGCTGCCCGAAGGACAGGTGGTGCGGCGGGCGGTCGGCGAAGTCCTGCATGCCGACCCGCTCCAGGGCCGTACGGACCCGTTGCTCCAGAGCCGCCCCCTTGATCCCGGCCGCGGCCGGTCCGAACGCCACGTCCTCGCGCACGGTCGGCATGAACAACTGGTCGTCCGGGTCCTGGAAGACGATGCCGACCTTCTGCCGGATCGCGGCCATGTGCCGCTTGCCGACGGGCAGTCCGGCCACCGTCACCGTGCCGGTGCCGCCGCCCAGGATGCCGTTGAGGTGCAGCACCAGGGTGGTCTTGCCGGCGCCGTTCGGGCCGAGCAGCGCGACCCGTTCCCCGCGGGCGATGGTGAAGTCGACGCCGAACAGGGCCTGGTGGCCGTCTGGGTAGGCGAAGGCCAGTCCGGCCACTTCAAGCGAAGGTGTCACAGAATCCATCCCAGCAGACAGACGACGAGGGCGGCGCAGGGGAGGGTGAGGGCGTACGACCACTGCGCGCGGGACGCGGTCACCTCGTCGATGACCGGCATCGAACCTGCGTAGCCGCGGCTCACCATGGCAAGGTGTACGCGCTCCCCGCGTTCGTAGGAGCGGATGAACAGCGCGCCGGCGGACTTGGCGAGCACGCCCCAGTGCCGCACGCCCCTGGCCTCGAAGCCGCGCGACTCACGGGCGATCCGCATGCGGCGCATCTCGTCGGTGATGACGTCGCCGTAGCGGATCATGAAGGAGGCGATCTGCACGAGCAGCGGTGGCAGCTTCAGCCGCTGCAGCCCGAGCAGCAGTCCGCGCAGTTCGGTGGTGGCGGCCAGCAGTACGGATGCGGCGACGCCGAGCGTGCCCTTGGCGAGCACGTTCCAGGCGCCCCACAGTCCGTTCACGCTGAGCGAGAGGCCGAGGACGTGCACCCGCTCGCCCTCCGCCACGAACGGCATGAGCACCGCGAACGCCACGAACGGCACCTCGATCAGCAGCCGCTTGAGCAGGAAGCCGGCGGGCACGCACGCGTGGTGCGCGACGAACGCGAGCAGGCCGGCGTACACCGCGAACGCCCACATCGCCTCGCGCGGCGTCGACGCGACGACCAGCACGAACAGGAAGGCGGCGGCAAGTTTGGTGTGCGGCGGCAGGCCGTGCACGGGTGAGTATCCGTGCCGGTAGAGCCTGTGGGCGTGTCCCGCTCCCATGTCACAGCCCCGTGTCGGCGGGGGAGACGTCCTCGGTCCGCCGTCGGCGCACCGCCCAGAACACCGCGCTGCCCGCCACGACCGTGACGCCGACGCCGACCACGCCGGCGAGACCGCCGGACAGGCGGGCGTCGGAGACGTTCCTGACGGCGTAGTCGGCGAGCGGGGAGCCGGCGGCGGCATGCCTCTCCTCCTTCTTGTCGATGCCCTGGTCGTGCGCGACCTTCTCCAGGCCGTCGGGGTTCGCGGAGGCGTAGAAGCTGACGAAACCGGCGAGCCCCAGCGACGCGACCAGGCCCGTCATCCACAGCGCGCGTCGGGAGGTGCGCGCCGTCGTGGGCGCCGTGGGCGCTCCCACAGGCGCCGGAGCGTCCACCAGCGCGCCGTTCACACGCAGCTTGAGCCGCTGCCGCAGGCCGCGTGCGCCGTGTACGAGATCCGGGCGTACGGCGATCACCGCGCTCACCGTGAGCGCGGTGATGACGGCCTCCCCGATGCCGATCAGGAGGTGCACGCCGATCATCGCGGTCGCGACCTTGCCGATGGACACGTCCGTCGTCCCGCCGATCGCGTAGAAGAGCGTGAAGACGACGGCGGCGGCCGGCACGGACACCAGTGCGGCCACGAAGGAGGCGATGGTCACCGAGCGCCGCTTGCGGGGCAGGACGGCCCGCAGCGCGCGGAAGACGGCGTACGACACGACCGTCGTGGTGATCGCCATGTCGGTGATGTTCACGCCGAGCGCGGTGAGCCCGCCGTCCGCGAACAGCACGCCCTGCATGAGCAGCACCACGGACACGCACAGCACGCCCGCGTACGGGCCGACCAGGATCGCGGCGAGCGCTCCGCCGAGCAGGTGGCCGCTTGTTCCGGCCGCGACGGGGAAGTTGAGCATCTGTACGGCGAAGATGAACGCCGCCACCAGACCGGCAAGCGGGGCCGTCCGTTCGTCGAGTTCACGGCGGGCGCCGCGCAGGCTCACCGCGAGGGCGCCGGCGGCGACCACCCCGGTGACGGCGGAGGTGGGGGCGTCGATGAATCCGTCAGGTACATGCACCGTTTGATTTTAGGCCCTTGTTGCGAACGCTTTGCAAGAGAGAGAAGGTCTCGAAGCTCAATAAGGTATAAATCGCCCAACAAGTCATGAATTGGAAAATATGGGACATTGGAGAGGAAGTGGAGGCGTAGTTCTCGCTTACGTCACTCAGGGTGAAAGGGCGGTCCGATGTCTGTGATCGAGCAGTACGCACGCGCCCACATCGTCACGGACGAGGAGGATCCGGGGGCCGTACCGGTCGTGTTGCGGTACGACCCCGAGTCCGATCCACGCTCGGTCCGGGTCGGCCTGCCGGGCCCGCACGAGTGGACCTTCTCGCGCGCCCTGCTCGAACGGGGCCTGCGGGCACCGGCCGAGAGCGGCGCGGTACGGGTGTGGCCGTGCGGCCGCGTTCAGGCCGTCGTCGAGTTTCACTCCGACAACGGTGTCGAGGTGGTCCAGTTCGAGTCGAAGACCCTGGCGAGATTTCTCCGCCGGACGTACACCGCGGAGCCGGTACGGGCTTGATCAGCCCATCTTGAGCAGGGTCGCCACGATCGGCCCGGCCGTGTCGCCGCCGTGGCCGCCCGCCTGGACCACGCCCGCGGCGGCGAGGTCGCCCTTGAAGGCGGTGAACCAGCCGTTGGGCTTCTTCTGGCCGTCGACCTCGGCGGAGCCCGTCTTGGCGCCGTAGTCGCCGCTCATGCCCGCCATCGCCTTCGCCGCCGTGCCGTAGTCCGCCGTGAACCGCATGACGTCCTTCAGCTGGGACTGCGTCTTCGCGGACATGGTGTGCGACGCCTTCGCCAGCGTGCGGTGGTCAACGTCGGGGGACACCAGGTACGGCTGGTGGAAGACGCCCGACTCCACGGTGGCCGCCACCGAAGCCATGTTCAGCGGGTTCATGCGCACCCCGCCCTGACCGATCAGCGAGGCGCCCATCTGTGCGCCGCTCTGCACGGGGACGGAGCCGTCGAAGGAGGGGACGCCGATGGCCCAGTTGTTCATGGAGAGGCCGTAGACCTCCTGGGCCTCCTTCGTCAGGTCGCTGTTGGACAGCTTCGGCGCGAAGTCGATGAAGGCGTTGTTGCAGGAGGCTCCGAAGCTCTGCTTGAACGTGCCCTTCTTGATCTCGGAGTCCCCGTCGTTGTGGAACGTCCAGCCGGCCAGCTTGTACGTCTTGGGGCAGGGGTGCGAGGCGTCCGGGGTGATGAGGTTCTTCTCGAACAGCATGGTCGACGTCACGATCTTCATCGTGGAGCCGGGCGCGAGGGAGCCCTGGAAGCCGACGTTGAAGCCGTGCTCGCTGTTGGCGACGGCGAGGATCTCGCCGGTCGAGGGCCGCACGACGACCACGGAGGCCTGCGAGCGCTTGCCGACCTGCTGCTCGGCCGCCGCCTGGAAGGTGGGGCTCAGCGTCGTCTTCACCGTGCCCGGCGTGCCCTTGCTCAGCTCCACCAGCGTCTTGTCGGACAGCCCGGCCTTCTGCGAGGCCTTGCCGCGCACCACGCGCAGCTCCACGCCCGCCTTGCCGCCCGCCGTCTTGCCGTACTTCTCCCGCAGCCCGTCCAAGACCGGTCCCAGGGACGCGTACTTGGCGGCCGTCAGCTCGCCGCCGTCCCTGTCCAGTGCCTTGATCGGCGGGGTGCCGGACTCGCCGGTGACGAGCGTGTCGCCGTCCTTCAGATCCGGGTGGACGACCGATGAGTGCCAGTCGACCAGCGGCTTGCCGTCGCTCGCCCGCCGCACCACGGTGAGCGAACTGCCGTACGCCAGCGGCTTGCTGAGGTTCTGGTACGACACCGTCGCCTTGACGGAGAACGGCACCTTGGCGCCCGTGGGCGTGCCGGCGGTCAGCGTGACGCCCTTCAGGCGGGCGTCCTTGGTGTAGCCGGTCAGCAGCGCGGCGGCCGCGGAGGCGTCGTCGGTGGCGGCGGCCGCCTCGCCGATCCTGCCCTGCCGCCACGCGGTGAGGAAGCGGGTGGAGGCCGTGCGGACCTCGGCGGCGCTGAGCGGGCCGGTCTTGACGGTCTTGTGGTCGACCGAGGCCCGCGCGTCTGGGGTGGCACCGCCGCCGGTCAGCGCGTAGACGGCGAACCCGGCGCCGCCGACGACGAGGGCGATGACCCCGCCGACCACGGCGGGCCCGGTCGTCTTCCGTCGCTCGGCGACGCGCCTTCTCTTGCCCACAGCCTCAGTTCCTCCGTGCCTTCCCCAGGGTCCCCGCAGCCCTCACACTCCCCAACGACGGCACTCACCTTAAGGTCCCCGCCTCGGCGGGTGATCCCGGCGGCGAATCCGTAGCGCACTTGCGACAATCCGCACGGGACGCACCCCGCCGGAAACCGTGCTCAGACCCAGGTGTCCAGCCACATCCGCGACCGCCAGGAGTCGATCGGGATCGCCGTGCCCGTGTACAGCGGCCAGAAGTAGATGAAGTTCCAGGCGATCAGCAGCACCAGGACGCCCGCCGCCGACGCGCCGATCACGCGGCGGGTGTCGGAGGAGTCCGGTGGGCCGATGATCGCGCCGATCATCATCGCCACCGCCAGGCACAGGAACGGCAGGAAGACGACCGCGTAGAACAGGAAGATCGTCCGCTCCTGGTACATGAACCAGGGGAGGTAGCCCGCCGCGATGCCGCACGCGATGGCACCGGCGCGCCAGTCGCGGCGCAGCGCCCACCGCCACAGCACGTACAGGATCGCGAAGCAGGCCGCCCACCACAGCAGCGGCGTGCCGATCGCCAGCACCTCACGGGCGCACTTCTGGCCCGAGTTCGCCGGGCAGCCGTCGGCGCCGGGGTTCGGGGACTCGTAGAAGTACGAGACCGGGCGGCCCAGCACGATCCAGCTCCACGGGTTGGACTGGTAGGTGTGCGGGGACGTCAGGCCGACGTGGAACTTGTACACCTCGTGCTCGTAGTGCCACAGGCTGCGCAGCCAGTCCGGCAGGAAGGTCCAGCTGCCGCCCCTGCCGTCGGTGGCCGCCCAGTTGCGGAAGTAGCCGCCGGTACCGTCCGTCGGGGAGAGGATCCAGCCGGTCCAGGAGGCCAGGTAGACGGCGATCGCCACCGGGACCGTCGCCAGGAAGGCGATGCCCGTGTCGTACTTCAGGGCCGCCGCGTACGGGTGCCGGGCGCCGGCCGTCTTGCGCGCGCCGACGTCCCACAGCACCGCCATCACACAGAACGCGGCCAGGATGTACAGGCCGTTCCACTTGGTGCCGATGGCCAGGCCCAGCATCAGCCCGGCCGCCCAGCGCCAGGGGCGCAGGCCGAAGCGGAACCTGTCGGCGACGCGCTCGTCCGGGCGGACCCGGCCGTCGGCGTCCACCGGCAGCGCCGCGGCCAGTCTCTCCCGTGACCGGTCCCGGTCGATGACCAGACAGCCGAACGCGGCCACCACGAAGAACATCAGCACGCCGTCGAGCAGCGAGGTCCGGCTCATCACGAAGTGCAGGCCGTCCACCGCCATCAGCGCGCCCGCAAGGCAGCCGAGGAACGTCGAGCGGAACATGCGGCGCCCGATCCGGCACAGCATCAGCACGCTCAGCGTCCCGAGCAGCGCCGTCATGAACCGCCAGCCGAACGGGTCGAACCCGAAGATCAGCTCGCCGAGCCCGATGACGTACTTGCCGACCGGCGGGTGCACGACGTACGCCGCGTCCGTCGGGATCGCGAGATGGCCGTGCGTCTGCAGCACCAGGTCGTTGGCGTTCTTGTCCCAGTTGACCTCGAAGCCGCGGTGGACGAGCGCCCAGGCGTCCTTGGCGTAGTACGTCTCGTCGAATATCACCGCTCGCGGGCTGCCCAGGTTCCAGAACCGCATCAGGCCCGCCATCAGCGTCACCAGCAGCGGACCGCCCCAGCCCGACCAGCGGGTGATCCGCTCGGCGAGGACCGGCGGCACGCCGAGCACCTGCCACAGCCGGGGGCCCGGCTCGGCGTACGGGGGCACCAGCCGGCCGCGTACGCCGCCGGAGGGCGCGTCCTTGGCCGGTACGTACCCGAATCGGCGCAGCCGCTGCTGCCACGACGGCCGCTGGTCGTGCGGCGCCTGGCCCTGCCGGAGGTCCATGGAGGACGCGGTACTGGTCACCCGCGCCATGGTAGGGAACCGTTCTGTGCGAGTCCCGTGCATGTGGGGTACCGGTCGGGTAACCAGTCGGGATGTGGTCGTTCTCCGGGGGTGCGGGGGCGGACCGCGCGGTGGGCGGGGGCTGGGAGGATGGGGGTGTGACTGGAACCCTTGTCCTGGCAGGTACCCCCATCGGCGACATCGCGGACGCGCCGCCCCGGCTGGCCGAGGAGCTCGCCGACGCCGACGTGGTCGCCGCCGAGGACACCCGGCGGCTGCGCCGGCTCACCCAGGCCCTCGGCGTCACGCCCAAGGGCCGTGTCGTGTCGTATTTCGAGGGCAATGAGTCCGCCCGTACGCCGGAGCTGGTCGAGGAACTGCTCGGCGGCGCGCGGGTGCTGCTCGTGACCGACGCCGGGATGCCGTCCGTCTCCGACCCGGGCTACCGGCTGGTCGCGGCCGCGGTGGAGAAGGACATCCGGGTCACCGCCGTACCGGGGCCGTCCGCCGTGCTCACCGCGCTCGCGCTGTCCGGGCTGCCCGTCGACCGCTTCTGCTTCGAGGGCTTCCTGCCGCGCAAGGCCGGCGAGCGCCTGTCCCGGCTCCGGGAGGTCGCGGCCGAGCGGCGCACGCTGGTCTACTTCGAGGCCCCGCACCGGCTCGACGACACCCTCGCCGCCATGGCCGAGGTCTTCGGCGCGGACCGGCGGGCCGCCGTGTGCCGCGAGCTGACCAAGACGTACGAGGAGGTACGGCGCGGCCCGCTGGCCGAGCTGGCGCAGTGGGCCGCGGAGGGGGTCCGCGGGGAGATCACGGTGGTGGTCGAGGGGGCGCCGGAGAGTGGTCCCGAGGAACTGGATGCCGCAGAACTGGTCCGTCGGGTACGTGCGCGTGAGGAGGCGGGGGAGCGGCGCAAGGAGGCGATCGCGGCGGTGGCCGTGGAGGCGGGGGTGCCGAAGCGGGTTGTTTTCGATGCTGTCGTTGCAGCGAAGAGCTCCGCTGGGTGAGCCGGGGCCGGGTGGCGCCGTGGGGGCTTGGGTTTCGCGGCGGGCTGCGGGTCCGTCTTGGCCTGTCGCGCAGTTCCCCGCGCCCCTTCGGGGCGCTGCCCTCGGCCAGCGCTGACAACCCCTCTGAGCAGGGCTGTTCTCGGGTGAGCGAACGGGCCATGGGACGGCAAAGGGCTGTCGCCGATGGCAAAGGGAAACGGGGCCGATCGGGGCCTTTTCTGCAAGGAAGACCCAAATCGCCTCCAACACTCGGCAGCCCTGGTGCGTTCGCGCTGGTGAAGGCGTCCACTGGGTGAAGAGACGCCCCGTCGCGGGGCGCTTGTCCAGCGGACAAGAGGAGCTGGCATGAGTGAGATCGCAGGGCAGACCGGCCTCCGCGGCACGCCCACTGCCGTCGTTCACGAGTCGTATTCGTTCGCCTGCATGCGATGCGGCCACGGCTGGGAGCAGTCGTACGAGATAGAGCACCACACGGACGCCGACGGGCAGGAGTTCGTGCTCTACGTGGCCGACGGCCGGGTCGTGCCGTCGCCGCTGAGCCGGCCCGGCTGCCAGAACTGCGACGGCCGCGTCGTGCGGATCATGCGCGCGGGCCAGGTCTCGTCGGTGCGCGGCGCCGTCGAGCGGCACCACGCCGTGCCGCAGGCCGGCCCGGTCGAGGCGCCCCAGGTGCCCACGGAGCCCCGGGAGCCGCACCACTGGCACCTGTCCGATCTCCTGCACCCGTTCCAGCGCAAGGCCGGCTGAGCGGATCAGCGGCAGGTGCAGGCCTGCCCCTTTCGTAGGATCGGGGCATGCCTTCGAACGCCGGCCAGACCTCCAAGGGCGACAAGAACGCCACACCGCCGCTTCCGGCGCCGCTGCGCGTTCCGGTCGCCGACTCGCACACCCACCTCGACATGCAGTCCGGCACGGTCGAGGAGGGCCTCGCGAAGGCCGCGTCGGTGGGGGTGACGACCGTCGTCCAGGTCGGCTGCGACATCAAGGGCTCGCAGTGGGCCGCCGAGATCGCCGCAGCGCATGACAGCGTCCATGCCGCCGTCGCCCTCCACCCCAACGAGGCCCCGCGCATCGTCCTCGGCGACCCCGACGGCTGGTCTCGGCAGGGCGCTCGCGAGCCGGGCGGTGACGCGGCGCTCGACGCGGCCCTCGCCGAGATCGACCGGCTCGCCGGGCTGCCCCAGGTCAGGGGCGTCGGCGAGACCGGGCTGGACTACTTCCGCACCGGCCCGGAGGGCAAGGCGGCCCAGGAGCGGTCCTTCCGCGCCCACATCGAGATCGCCAAGCGGCACGGCAAGGCGCTCGTCATCCACGACCGGGACGCGCACGCCGATGTCCTGAGCGTCCTGAAGGAGGAGGGCGCCCCCGAGCGCACCGTCTTCCACTGCTACTCCGGCGACGCCGAGATGGCGGAGATCTGCGCCCGCGAGGGCTATTTCATGTCCTTCGCCGGCAACGTCACCTTCAAGAACGCCCAGAACCTGCGGGACGCGCTCGCCGTCGCCCCGCTGGAGCTGGTCCTCGTGGAGACCGACGCGCCCTTCCTGACTCCGGCGCCGTACCGCGGGCGCCCCAACGCGCCGTATCTGATCCCCGTCACGGTGCGCGCGATGGCCGCCGTGCGCGACATCGACGAGGACGCGCTGGCCACGACTCTCGCCGCCAACACCGCCCGGGCCTTCTGCTACTGAGTCTCCTGTCGTTGCGCTGAGCCGTCTGTTCGAGTACTGGGCGCACGCTCGACGGGCAACAGTACGTAGTCGCGTCGCTTTGGAGAGTGACGGACGCTCCGCTAGGTTCTGGGGGCCCGATCCGGACCCCTCTGGCACCCTCTGGAGCGTGTCGGCGTGAGCAAGTCGCAGGACGAGACGTTCGAGCCCTACGAGCCGTACGGCCCCGACACCTCCGTGCACACCGCGAAGACCCTGCCGCACGGGATGTACGCGGACACCTACCGGCCCGCCTACGAGGCACAGGCGTACCTCGTCACCGAGCCGGTGCTGCCCCGGCGGGGCGTGAGCGGTATCCCGCAGGCGGACTACGCCGGGAGCGCGGGGGACGCCGGGAGCGCGCGGGATGAGGGTGGCGCGTCGGAGGGAGAAGAGACGTGGGAGGGCGAGGTGGCCGCCGGTGTGAGCGGGCGGGGCTCGCGCCGGCGCAGGTTGCGCTGCGGCGAGCGCCCGGATTCCGCCGTGCGCCGGCTGCTGCCGCAGGCGCTGGTCGTGGCCTTCCTCGCCGGCGGCACCACCGCGTTCGTCGCCAAGGACAAGGCGATCGAGCTGACCGTCGACGGCAGGCAGCGCACCCTGCACACCTTCGCCGACGACGTGCACGACCTGCTCGCCGAGCAGGGCGTGCGCGTGGGGGCGCACGACATGATCGCGCCCGCCCCCGGCACGGAACTCGCCAGCGGAGACGCGGTCGCCGTGCGGTACGGGCGCCCCGTCCGGCTCACGCTGGACGGCAGGCGGCGCGAGATGTGGACGACCGCGCACACCGTGGAAGGGGCGCTGGACGAGCTGGGGGTGCGCGCGGAGGGCGCGTACCTGTCCGCTTCGCGCTCCCAGCCCATCGGACGCGCCGGGCTCGCGCTCGACGTCCGCACCGAGCGCGCCGTCACGATCATGGCCGACGGCCGGAGCCGGACCATCCGCACCAACGCGGCCACCGTCCGCGAGGCCGTCGAGGAGGCCGGGATCGGCCTGCACGGCCAGGACACGACGTCCGTCCCGCCGGACAGCTTCCCCCGCGACGGACAGACCGTGACCGTGCTGCGGATCAGCGGCACCCGGGAGGTCCGCGAGGAACTGATCCCGTTCGAGACCCAGCGCACCGAGGACCCCACCCTCTTCAAGGGTGCCGAGGTCGTCGCCCAGCCCGGGCAGCCCGGACTGCGCCGCGACACCTACCTCCTGCGCATCGTCAACGGCGTCCACGAGAAGCCGCGCCGGGAGACCTCCGAGGTGGTGCGCAAGCCGCGCGAACAGATCGTACGGGTGGGCACCAAGCCACTGCCGACCTCCGCGGACAGCTCCGGCCACCTGAACTGGCACGGTCTCGCCGCCTGCGAGTCCGGCGGCCGCCCGCACGCGGTCGACCCCTCCGGCACGTACGGCGGGCTCTACCAGTTCGACACCCACACCTGGCGCAGCCTCGGCGGCACCGGCCGCCCCCAGGACGCCCCGGCGCAGGAACAGACCTTCCGCGCGAAGAAGCTGTACAAGCGGCGGGGGGCGACGCCCTGGCCGCACTGCGGGGAGCGGTTGCATGGTTAGCCGGCGCCGGCAGGAGACCCACCCCCAGCCGCGGCACCGGCCGCCTGGCAAACCGGTCGGGCAGACCCCCGTACCCTTGTCCCGTGACCAGCCCCACCCCCGACGCCCTCCTCGGCCCCGCCGACATCCGTGAGCTCGCGGCAGCGCTCGGTGTCCGCCCCACCAAGCAGCGCGGCCAGAACTTCGTGATCGACGCCAACACGGTCCGCCGTATCGTCCGCACCGCCGAGGTCCGCCCCGACGACGTGGTCGTCGAGGTCGGCCCGGGGCTCGGCTCCCTCACGCTCGCGCTGCTGGAGGTCGCCGACCGGGTCACCGCCGTCGAGATCGACGACGTGCTCGCCTCCGCCCTGCCCACGACCATCGGGGCGCGCATGCCGGCGCGCGCCGACCGGTTCGCGCTCGTCCACTCCGACGCGATGCACGTCGCCGAACTGCCCGGCCCCCCGCCGACGGCGCTGGTGGCGAACCTCCCCTACAACGTCGCCGTACCCGTGCTGCTGCACATGCTCGACACCTTCCCCAGCATCGAGCGCACCCTCGTCATGGTGCAGTCCGAGGTCGCCGACCGGCTCGCCGCCGCCCCCGGCTCGAAGGTGTACGGCGTGCCGTCGGTGAAGGCCAACTGGTACGCCGAGGTGAAGCGGGCCGGAGCCATCGGCCGCAACGTCTTCTGGCCCGCGCCGAACGTCGACAGCGGCCTGGTGTCCCTCGTCCGGCGGACCGAGCCGGTCAAGACGACCGCCTCCAAGGCCGAGGTCTTCGCCGTCGTCGACGCGGCCTTCGCACAGCGCCGCAAGACCCTGCGGGCGGCACTGGCCGGCTGGGCCGGGTCCGCCGCTGCGGCCGAGGCCGCCCTGGTCGCGGCCGGTGTCTCGCCCCAGGCGCGCGGCGAGTCGCTGACGGTGGAGGAGTTCGCGCGGATCGCCGAACACAAGGACGCGCGGAGCACCGAGCACGAGGAGAGCGGCAAGTGAGCGTCACGGTCCGGGTACCGGCCAAGGTCAACGTCCAGCTCGCGGTCGGCGCCGCCCGCCCCGACGGGTTCCACGACCTCGCCAACGTCTTCCTCGCCGTCGGCCTCCACGACGAGGTGACGGTGACCCCCGCCGCGGAGCTCCGGATCACCTGCGCGGGCCCGGACGCCGCCCAGGTCCCCCTGGACCACACCAACCTCGCCGCACGCGCCGCGATCGCGCTCGCCGGGCGCCGGGGCATCGAGCCGGCCGTGCACATCCACATCGACAAGGACATCCCGGTCGCCGGCGGCATGGCCGGTGGCAGCGCGGACGGCGCGGGCGCGCTGCTCGCCTGCAACACGCTGTGGAACGCCGGTGCCTCCCGCGCCGAACTGCTCTCCATCTGCGCCGAGTTGGGCAGCGATGTGCCCTTCAGCCTGGTCGGGGGTGCCGCTCTCGGCATGGGGCGGGGCGAGCAGCTGACGGCCCTGGAGGTCGGCGGCACCTTCCACTGGGTGTTCGCGATGGCCGAGCGGGGGCTGTCGACCCCGGCGGTCTTCCGTGAGTTCGACCGGCTGGCCGAGGGGCGGGAGATTCCCGAGCCGGTGGCCTCGGCGGACCTGCTTCAGGCGCTGGCGAAGGGGGACGTGGAGGCGCTGGCCGCGGCCGTGTCCAACGATCTTCAGCCTGCGGCGCTGTCCCTGTTCCCGGAGCTCGCCGACACGCTGGCCGCGGGGCGCGGGGCGGGTGCGCCGGCCGCACTGGTCTCCGGGTCCGGGCCTACGACGGCTTTCCTCGCGCGTGACGCGGAGTCGGCGGAGAAGGTGGCAGCGGCCCTGCGGGCGTCCGGCACGTGCAGGTCGGCGCGGTCGGCGGCGGGGCCGGTACCGGGGGCGATGGTGGTCTGAGGGGTCAGCGTTTGCCGATGGTGGTCAGGTCGATGTCGATGGGGTACGGCTTGTCGACCTTGATCCGGTCACGATGCATGCCCATGTGCACGTAGGACTTGGTGAGTGGGTCGAGCTCGTAGACATGGATGACGGGCCCGCCGGTGGTGCCGTTCTGTTCGACGCGCCAATAGTTGGGGATCCCTGCGGCGGCGTACTTCTGCGGTTTGGTCGTACGGTCGCGGGATTCCGAGTCCGGCGAGACGACCTCCACGGCGAGCAGGACGTCCGCGGCCTGAAACTTGGTCTGGTCCAGCCCGGTGACCGCGTCGGCTCGGACCACGCTGACATCGGGTTCGGGCCCGTTACGGTTGTCAAGGATGACAGTCATCTCGCGCTCGACACTGAATTCCGGGGCGAGAGAGCTGCGCAGGCCGTCGACCAAGAGGTCGATCGCAAGGAAGTGGAAGCGACGCTGCGGACTCACGAAAACCAAACTCCCGTCGATCAGCTCGGTGTGCGGCGGGAGATCCGGCAGTGTGAACAGGTCGTCCACGGTGTAGCCGTCCTGGGGCGGCACCGGCCACTGGACGCGGTGCTCTACGGACTCGGCGGTCATGGTTCCTCCCATGGACGGGATCCTGCTGCCTGCCCTCAACGGTAGCGGCCGCTTCCTGATCACGTCATCACGAAGAGTGACAGCCCCCTCGCGCCCCGCCTTCATCGCGGCAGGCCCTACGCTAGAAGGCTGACCGACCCCGCGCACAGGAGTGAAATGGCCGTCAACCTGGTCAATGTCGAGAACGTCAGCAAGGTGTACGGCACCCGTGCCTTGCTGGACGGCGTCTCGCTCGGTGTGTCGGAAGGGGACCGGATCGGGGTCGTCGGACGCAACGGCGACGGCAAGACCACCCTCATCCGCATGCTCGCCAAGCTGGAGGAGGCCGACACCGGACGCGTCACGCACTCCGGGGGCCTGCGGCTCGGCGTGCTCACCCAGCACGACTCCCTCGACCCCGCCGCCACCGTCCGCCACGAGGTCATCGGCGACATGGCCGACCACGAGTGGGCCGGCAACGCCAAGGTCAGGGACGTACTGACCGGGCTGTTCGGGGGGCTGGACCTGCCCGGGTTCCCGAAGGGGCTCGACACCGTCATCGGGCCGCTCTCCGGTGGCGAGCGGCGCCGTATCGCGCTCGCCAAGCTGCTCATCGAGGAACAGGACCTGATCGTCCTCGACGAGCCCACCAACCACCTCGACGTCGAGGGCATCGCCTGGCTCGCCCGGCACCTGCAGAACCGGCGCTCGGCGCTGGTGTGTGTCACCCACGACCGCTGGTTCCTGGACCAGGTCTGCACGCGCATGTGGGACGTGCAGCGCGGTGACGTGTACGAGTACGAGGGCGGCTACTCCGACTACGTCTTCGCACGTGCCGAGCGCGAGCGGATCGCGGCCACCGAAGAGGCCAAGCGGCAGAACCTGGTCCGCAAGGAGCTGGCCTGGCTGCGGCGAGGTGCCCCGGCCCGTACGTCCAAGCCGCGCTTCCGCGTGGAGGCCGCCAACGAGCTGATCGCGGACGTGCCGCCGCCCCGGGACAGCTCCGAGCTGATGAAGTTCGCCTCCTCACGGCTGGGCAAGACGGTCTTCGACCTGGAGGACGTCACCGTGCAGGCCGGGCCGAAGGTGCTGCTCAAGCACGTCACCTGGCAGCTCGGACCGGGTGACCGGATCGGTCTCGTCGGCGTGAACGGCGCCGGGAAGACCTCGCTGCTGCGCGCCATGGCCGCGGCCGCGCGCACCGAGGGCGAGGAGCAGCCGGCGGGTGGCCGTGTCGCCGTCGGCAGGACCGTCAAGCTCGCCTACCTCTCCCAGGAGGTCGCCGAACTCGACCCCACCTTGCGGGTCCTGGAGGCCGTGCAGATGGTCCGCGAACGCGTCGACCTCGGCAAGGGGCGCGAGATGACCGCCGGGCAGCTGTGCGAGACGTTCGGCTTCAACAAGGAGAAGCAGTGGACGCCGGTCGGTGACCTGTCGGGTGGCGAGCGCCGCCGCCTGCAACTGCTGCGCCTGCTGATGGACGAGCCCAACGTCCTCTTCCTGGACGAGCCCACCAACGACCTCGACATCGAGACCCTCACCCAGCTGGAGGACGTCCTCGACGGCTGGCCCGGCTCGATGATCGTCATCTCCCACGACCGCTTCTTCGTCGAGCGCACCACGGACCGCGTCTTCGCCCTCCTCGGCGACGGCACCCTGCGCATGCTGCCGCGCGGCATCGACGAGTACCTGGAGCGCCGTCAGCGGATGGAGGAGGCCGTCGCCGCGCAGACCGCCGCCGCGGCACCCAAGCCGGCCACGCAGGAGAAGAGCGCCGCCGACCAGCGCGCCGCCAAGAAGGAACTCCAGAAGATCGAGCGCCAGTTGGACAAGATCTCCGAGAAGGAGTCCAAGCTGCACGCCCAGATCGCCGAGAACGCCACCGACTTCGCCAAGGTCGCCGACCTGGACGCCCAGTTGCGCGACCTCGTCGGCGAGCGCGAGGAACTGGAAATGCGCTGGCTGGAGTTGGCGGAGGACGCGTAACGGGGCGGGCGCGCACTGCCGAGCGCGCCCCTCGGCACGGTCGTGTGCGCGGCCGACTGCGGCGCCCGGTCCGGTACCGCGCGCTGCCTGATTGCGCATCCCCCTGGGTGTGAACCGGCCACCGCACACCCCCTCTTCATCACCCCCACCCCTCACCGCGCCGGCGTCCGCCCCCGGCGCACGGGGCTGTTGCGTGCGCCGCGTGAAGGGGGCGTGAAGGCGCGTAACGGCGGCATCACGGGCTGGTCGTCCCTTGGGAACAGCGGCGGATACGGGCCCGTGTGCTGTCGGTACCGGGTGATAGAAAGGGCCGTCTGAGAACCGTCTGAGTAACGACCCAGGGTCCGTCAAGAACCTCAGGGCGTGGCGAAAAATCAGTGAACGAGGGGGAAGCGCGCTGATGACCCAGCCGCCCAATCAGCCGCCGCAGGGCGGATTCGGAGCGCCGCAGGACCAGCCACCGCAGGGCGGATTCGGCGCCCCGCAGACGCCACCGGCTCCGGGCGGTTTCGGCGCCCCGAGCACGCCGTACAGCACCCCGGGTGCTCCCCAAGCCGTGCCCGGCGCACCCGGCATACCTCCCGCGCCCCCGCCCCCGCCCCCGCCGCCGGCCCAGCCGCCCGCCGCCCCGCCGCAGCCGGGCTACGGCTACCCCCAGCAGCCGGGCCCGTACGGCGCCCCCACCCCGGGCCCCTACGGCTATCCCCAGCAGCCGGGCCCGTACGGGGCGGCGCCCCAGGCCGGGTTCGGGCAGCCGCAGCAGCCGCCGTACCCGGGCGCGCCCGGTGCCGCGCCCGGCAGGAAGAGGACCGCGCTGATCATCGGTGCCGCGGTGGCCGCACTGCTCGTCATCGGCGGCACGGTGTACGCGGTCACGAGCGGCGGCGACGGCGGCAACAAGAAGCCGGTCGCCCAGCAGAGCGACGACGACAAGCCGTCCGCCTCCGGCTCGCCGAGCGCGTCGAGCGGTGGCGGTGACGACCCGGAGAACCTCAACGAGGGCCGCAAGGCCGGAGAGGCACAGGTGCTCTGGTACAAGTCGGCACCGGACGCCCCCGGTTCTGGCGCCGACGCGCCCGGCATGTGGATCACCGACAAGGCCGCGGTGAAGGCGGCGTACAAGCAGGTCTTCGCCTACGGCGTCGGCGACGGCAAGCCCGTGTGGGGCCCCATCTCCTTCCCGCAGAAGATCTGCGCGGTCACCCCGCAGAAGTCGGCCGACGACAAGGTCGTCGTGGCGTACATGAGCGGCGCGGGCGACGACGCCAAGTGCAATCAACTGCAGCAGGTCGACCTGGGCACCGGCGAGAAGGGCTGGAGCACCAAGGTCGCCGACGGCGGGCTGTTCGACAGCGCGCTCAACGTCGAACTGGCCGTGAGCGGCAAGACGCTGATGGTGGGCCGGTCCGAGTCGGGCACGGCGTACGACATCGACAGCGGCAAGAAGCTGTACGACAAGACGAAGTACGGCGCGGCCTGCTTCCCGGCCGCGTACGCGGGCGGCACCGACCGGCTGATCCAGGTGTCCTCCTGCGGTGCCGGCGGCAGCAACGCCCACGACGAGATCCAGGAACTGGACCCGGCCACCGGCAAGGTGCGCTGGACCCAGCCGGTCAAGAAGGGCTGGCAGGTCACCCGGACGTTCTCCGTGGACCCGCTGGTGGTCTATCTGACCAACCAGGACAAGAAGGCCTGGAACATCTCGACGTTCACCAAGGACGGCAAGTTCCGCTCCGAGGTGAAGGTCGACGAGAAGTTCGCCCCCCGCTGCGGCTGGGCGATCCTCGAACGCGATCTGCAGGGCTGCCAGGGTGTCGCCGTGGACGCCGACACGCTGTACCTGCCGACGGACGCCACCGGCACCGCCAACGAGATCGTCGCCATCAGCCTCTCCACCGGCAAGGCGCGGTGGCGGGCCGAGTCCCCGGCGGACGAGCCGATGTACCCGCTGCAGGCCGAGGGCGGCAAGCTCGTCGCGTATGTGCAGCCGTCGTACGACGCGGGCGGCCAGGTGGTGTCGATCCCGACCACCGGCTCCTCCCACCACACGACCAAACTGCTGCAGAACCCGCAGGGCACCGCCGAGATCGAGGACACCTTCTTCGACAGCGTCGTGGACTGGGCCGACGGGCGGTTCTTCATCTCCACCGGCCGGCTGTCCGGCAGCGATCAGTCGAAGGAGAAGCTGATCATGGCCTTCGGCAACTGAGCCGCCGTCCCGGCTCAGCCCCCGTCCCGACCGAATCCCCTTCGCCGTCCGGCCTTTTCGGCCTCACCGAGGTACCCGTCCCATGACCCAGCCGCCCCCTCCGCCCCCGAACCAGCCCCCGCAGCAGGGCGGTTTCGGCCCCCCGACCCCGCAGCCGCAGCAGCCTCCCCAGCCCCCGCAGCCGCAGCCTGGTTACGGCCAGCCGCAGGCCACCCCGCCCGCGCAGCCCCCGCAGCCGCAGCCTGGTTACGGCCAGCCGCAGGCCACCCCGCCCGCGCAGCCCCCGCAGCCGCAGCCCGGTTACGGCCAGCCGCAGGC